>DASSUO010000171.1:0-8397 GCA_035706925.1 Moraxellaceae bacterium | reverse complement strand
AGAGGCGGCGGAAATACTCCCGCTCTGCCGGTGCGTAGCGATCGAGCATCCGCAATCGTGCCGCACGAAGGCCTCGTGCCATCAGACGCGCGCCCATGACGAGCGGTGCCGGCATTCCGGGACCATCGACACGGGTTCCCGCAAAGAATGCAACGCCGTGACAGGGGGAACTGGTGCGGGCATCGGCCCTGCCCCCGGCAAACACCGGATCGGCCGTAACATCGGTGAGATCGGCGTAGCTGAAAATGCTGTCGAGGCCCCCCCGGATCGGCTGCCCCTCATCGGCCAGAATCCTCAGTGCAAGTTCGCCCTGGTAGCGGCCATTTCGTGCGGCATATGCGTATTCTTCTTCGCCTGAAAGCCGGGCGCGACGAGCGATGTCCCCCGGCCCCTGAAAATGGGGAGACACATCGCCAGCGGTGGATTGTGCAAAGATCGCCACCGCATCCGCTACGCCATCTTGCGCCAGGGCATGCTCGACATATGCCGCGGCATAGCCTTTGTTGTCGCCATCGAAGAGCGACAGCGAATTCCCGAGACAGGTGGCATGCACGCCAAACAGTGACACCATTGCCTGTAGCCGCCCGTCGCGACGCAGTCCGAGTACGGACATCGTTCGGTCAAGGGCCAGATGTGTCTCGTTCCGGGATCGCCGCTTCACATCGGAATTGCGGTTGTACGCAGAAAGTGAACGGTTCCAGGCGACCGGGACGGATGCCTCGAAATTGCCCTGCACAAGGAAAAGTTCTGTCGGCGCGGCGGCCGCCCGGGCCGCCAGCAAGGCACCGCTGGCCGCGGCCACGACTTTCTCCAGATGCTCCGGAACAAAGCCCGGGGTCACGACGTTGTACAAGGCTTCATGCGCACAGCCGCCCGGACCGGAGTGGGTATGCGTGCAGGTCAGCACCAGGGCGGATTCATCGAATTCAATGCCCAACACGCGCCGCAAGGCCGTCAGCACGCCCTCGCGCATGGCATGCGTCACATAGCCAAGATCCAGGCAGCAGAAAAAAAGCGCATGTCCCTCGGCATCGGCAAGATAGAGCGCTCGTGCATAAAGCGGCGTGCGCGAGCCGGTCGCCCGATGCTCGAAATGACCATAGCCATGCATGGCATGGCCATCTGGCTGAATGCCGATATCGGTCTTGTGCCATCCTGCCTGATACACGTCGGTCTCCTCGCCGGCTTGTGTTTGTCCCGGACCTATCGGTCCTCTCCCCTCAGTTTGTCGACCAGGCCGGACTCCCTTCGCGGCAGCGCTGCCAGGGCGCCCTCCAGCACACTGTCTGGCGCGCACAGCGTAAAATGGGTGCGGGCACGGGTCACCGCTGTATAGACCAGCGGCCGGTTCAGAACGGGCGTCATCGTGTCGGGCAGGACCAGCAAGACGTCATCGAACTCCGAGCCTTGCGACTGATGCACTGTCATGGCCCACGCGGGCTCATGCGTCGGCAGGCGGCCTGGAGCGAGCGGCCGGTACTGACCGGGCGCCACTTCGAAAAACACGCGCAAGCCATCTGGTGTATCAAGGCATATGCCGATGTCGCCATTGAAAAGACGCAGGGCATAATCGTTGGCGCGCACGATGACGGGACGTCCGGCGTACCAGCCACCCGCCGCCGGCTCCATCAGGGCGTTGAGCCCCTCAACCCCGGCAATTCCCTGCCGATGTCCACACAGCACACGGAAGCGAAGAAAGGCCGCGAAGGCCGCGCCGGGCTCGCCTCCATGCACCGCCTCACGGAATGCGGCGTAACCGGCATGAATGCGCTCGCGCAGTTCGACGCGCCCACAGCGGGCCAGGTCATGGCCCTGGGACAGTGCGTTGAGGAACGCCGCCGCATCTCCCGCCCTTGAGGCGCGTGCCAATGCACCGATTCCCCCTTCAGCGGAAAAGCGATAGCTGTGTGTCAGCTCGACACGGCAGTCGGCCATTACCGACGTTGCGACGCCCTCCGGTAGCGACACACCATAGGGAGCAAGTGAGGAGCGCAAATCGGCCGACGTTCCGCTGTCGGCGCACATGTCGCCAAACACGCTGCCCGCCTCTACCGATGCCAGCTGGTCCTTGTCACCGAGCAAGACGAGCCGTGCATCGGCAGGCAATGCATCGAGTACGGCATGCATCAGGGCAAGGTCGACCATTGACGCTTCGTCGATCAGGAGCAGGTCGCACGGCAGCGGACTTTCACGATGATGGCGGAAGCGGCCGGTATCTCCTTCTGCGCCGAGCAAGCGATGCAGGGTACGCGCCTCTTCGGGAATCCGTTCGGCCAGAGCCGCCGGTAATCCCAGCTTCTGCTTGCTGGCGCGAATGGACTCCATGAGCCGCTGGGCCGCCTTGCCAGTTGGTGCGGCGAGCAGGATGCGCAGCGGGCGGTCGGCCGGTTGCGCGGCCAGCAGCGCCAGAAGCTTGACCACCGTGGTCGTCTTGCCGGTGCCCGGCCCCCCACTGACGAGAGTGAGTGCGCGGAACTGCGACAATAACGCGGCCTGGCGCTGCCGGTCTTCCGGATCGGCCGGGAAAAGCGAGGCGAGATCTGCACGCAGTTGCACGGGATCGGTCGGAGTCAGATGCCGCAAGGCGCGCGCACGCAGGAGTCGTGCTACGCCCTCCTCATGCGACCAGTATCGTGCGAGGTAAAAGCGGCCTGCGGCATCGAGAATAAAGGGCGCGTAACTGCCCGGGGCACCGATCCAGGGATGCGCCGGCCATTCGGCAGTCACTTCGTGCGGCAGGCTTACGCACACATGACCGGCTTCCACCGCGCGCAGCAGCGTATATACGGCCTCGGCCACCGGTGTCGGCAGGTCGGGAACTTCACGTTCCAGCCACTGCCGGTAGCTCAGGACGAGGAGCGAATCGGGATTCATTTCGCGCACGTTCATTCCGCGCCCTCCATCAGGCGATCCAGCGCCTCGATCAATGCACGCGTGGGTTTACGTGCATAAACCCCTTGCGTCGGCGAGTCGATGCCGCGCAAAAAGAGATAGCGTACACCGCCCACATGTCGGTCGTAATCGTAGGAATCGCCCAATGCGACACGCAGATGCCGGTGCAGCGCCAGCACGTAAAGCCAGTACTGCAGGTAGTAGTGGGCATCCGCGACCGCTGCTTCCATGGCGGAAGTGTCATAGCTTTCGGCCACCGGCCCCAGCCAGTTGGTCTTGTAGTCGATGACGTAATAACGGTCATCATGGCGACACACGAGATCGATGAAGCCCTTGAGATATCCCTCGAGCGTCGAGAAGCCGATTGCATGCAGCGCCTCGCGGTAACGCGCGGGCACATCGGGCAGTCGCTGCAATGCGTCGGGGCGAAGCTGCCGGACGGGATATACGAACTCCATCTCTGCCATGCGCGACGGAAGCCGCGACAGCACCATGCCCTCCTCGCCCAGCGGCGTATCCAGCCACTGTCCGAGAACGGACTCGACCAGCGACTGCCAGACCGGGTCGATGGCGTATTTCCGCAAACGGTCCGCCACGAAGCGGCTGCGGTCAGGCACGCGCCCCATCACGGAGTCTTCGAGCAACTCGTGCCAGAACACCCCGGCCCGAGCACCGCGAGGAAAAGCGTGAATCCCCTCGGGCGTGATGTCGGGAACCGCAGCCGCCGGAGCAGCGTCCGCGTCGTAATCGGGACTTTCGGTTTCGTGCGCCGTCGCCGTAAGACCGGTGAAGCTGCTGACACGCCAGCGGCGCGTCAGCGAACGCGTGAAGGGCGGGCAAACGGGCTCACCTGCATGCGCGCGGGGAGAACGCAGGATACTGACCCCCGATTCCTCGATCGTATTCCACGACACACCACCCGGGCACCGGTCGCGCAATGCATCCAGTGCGGCGGCGTACTCGCGCTGCCCGCAGCCCTTGAGGGCACCAATGATTTCCACGGGCTCAGGCAAGAGACCCTGCCCCATGAGCAGCCAGGTAAGCGGCGCGATTTCGCTGTCCTTACAGGCGCCCCAACTCACGACGCATCGGTACTTGGCACGGGTCAGCGCGACGTAAAGCACGCGCAGTGATTCGGCCAGTCGTTCCACCGTCATTCGTTCAACGGCGAGTTCGAAATCAGCGGACCCTATGTCCAGCATGGTTTCAGATCCGCGCCGGTATTCAGCGCGGTCTTCCACCCGACCACTTCGGCCTTCCCACAGGAAAGGACAAAACACAACGGGATATTCCAGGCCTTTGCTGACATGAACGGTGAGGATCTGTACGCGCTCGGCATCGCTTTCGAGTCGAAGCTGCTGTTCATCACCCCGAGTGACGTCCGCCATCTGCTCGCGGAGCCAGGCGAGTTGCCGTTCGGGAAGCGGTTCGCGCTCGGCCTCTTGCTGCATCAGCGTGGCGAGGTGACGCAGATTAGTCAGGCGGCGCTCGCCCTCCTCCAGGCGCAAGAGCCGGGCAAACACGTCGAAGGTGGTCAGCAATGACTCCCACATCGCCATGAAGCCCTGCTGCTGCCAGCGCGTGCGCAGCTCCAGGAGAGAATCGACCAGCCGCCCCCAGGACACGTCATCATTTTGTGCCGCAAACAGGGTCTCGACGCTCCAGCCCAGCAAGGTGCCAAGCACGGCAGCCTTGACCACGCCATCACGGCCCGGTGCCGCCACGGCCTCCAGCACATAGCGGAAGTCCGCCGCCTCTTCAGTGGCGAACACAGAGTCTTCGGAGCGTTGCACAACGGCCACACCCCGCCGGATGAGCTCCGCCGCCATTTCGCGACCGCGGCGATGCGACGGCACAAGTACGGCAATATCGGGCGGGCCCAAAGGCCGGGTTCCTCCCGGCGTGTTCTCGTCAGGCACACGGGCGCGCCCCTCTGCGCCGGCACGGAGCAGCGCAACGATGTCTTCGGCCGCACCGGACGCCGTCAGCGTCGCCGCACGCTCCTTGGATAGCGGCTTCTCGGAGAACGGCAGCAGGCGAAAATGCAGGGGGCGACATGCATCGGGGAAGACCGGCGGCGTCGCCACCGGAACACCCTTCACGCCCGCGAATCGCAGGTCGGAGAACAAAAAGGCGTTGCTGTTCGAACCGAACACGGCATTGACCGCATCGACCATGGGCGGCAAGGAACGACGGTTGGTGTCGAGGCTGTAACGCTCCACCGCGCTCTCGCGCGCCCGAAGATAGGTGAAGATATCGGCACCACGGAAACTGTAGATGGCCTGCTTTGGATCACCCACCAGGAAAAGGGGCAACGGCACATCAGTGTCACGCGTCGTATTGTAGACGCGGTCAAAAATGCGGAACTGCAGGGGATCGGTGTCCTGGAATTCATCGATCAGAGCAGCGCCGTAGCGTTCCCGGATGGAGGCGGCGATGGCGTCGTCATCAACCGCATCGCGCAGAAGCGACAGGAGATCCTGGTAGGTCAGTACGCCCTGTCGGTCCTTGTACTGTTTAAGCGCCTCCATGACATCCGTCACGATACTTTCGCGGAAGCCTTGGCAGAGATTGTCCGCAAGTGCCAATGCCTGCTCGATCGCACTCCAGAAGGGATGGGAGGGACGGCTGCCGTTCTTGCTGCGGCCCGGATTGGCGACGAAACACGGCGGCGTCAGCAGTGCGATGCGCTTCATGTCGGCCGGGCGCCCGTGTACCCACGCGTCAATCTCGTCCAGCAGCTCGTCGACCTCTTTGTACGTGGTTTTGGCGCGACTGATGCCCGTGGCATCGCGCAAGTCAGCCGCGATGAGGGACTGCTCGTCGTTCCACATGGCTTGCAAGGCCGCGCGCTGCTCCCGCAACTCTTTCAGTGCGCCCGGCGTACCGCCGCTTTGGAGGATGAGATAGGGCTTGCGGAGGAGCGCACGGATATCGTCGAGCACCAACTCCAGCGTCAGATCGGACTCTTCAAGTATGTCCGCCAGAAAGTCGCTGTTGCAGCGCCGGATCCAGGCCTCCTGACCCAGCATGGGTAGCAGGTCGCGTTCGTCCGGCAGAATATCGGGCTCCACAAGCAATGCAGGAACCTGCGTTTCGGTCAGGACACGCTGGCAGAATCCGTGGATGGTGAAGATGGCTGCTTCGTCAAAGCATCGACGGGCCGCCTCCAGCTTGCGCAGCGCTGCCACACGTTCCTCGCCAGCAAAGCGTTCAAGGGCCCAACGGCAAAAATCATCGTCACTGTGGCTGTCACGCAGGGCATTTTCCATCTGGACGATGCGATCGCGCAGGCGGTCACGCAATTCCGCGGTCGCGGCCTTGGTGAAGGTCACGACGAGAATGTCCGGCACACTGCGCGGCGTTTCGAGCAGCAGACGCACGTAGAGACCGGCGATCGTCCAGGTCTTGCCGGTACCGGCACTGGCCTCGATGAGTCGGGTGCCCTGCAAGGGCAAAGTGTATACGTCGAGCGGCGTCAGGCTCATGGCAGCATCTCCCTGAGCGGTCCATACAGACGCGTCGCCCACTCGACGAAGCGCGCATCACAGGGATCGGCGTCCCGCCACAGCAGGCGGTTCCACGCATCCTGCACATCGCCCGTGTTGTACTCGTCACCGGCCCACGCCTTGCGGGCCTTGTCGATTTCATCCTTTTTCACGAACGCGGGTGATGCGCGGCGGAACAGGGGCAATGGCTGACGAAGACCTTCGCGGTACGCGGCCAACAAGTCGGCCAGCGCTTCGGCGGGCTCATCGACAGGCTCCAGAACGACGGTACCCGCAAGTGACAGCAGGTGGCTGCGCCACGGCACGCCCGCGGGTTGCAGCACACCCAGCAGGAGATGGGACAACCGGAGCAACAGCAGGTCGGTGGCAAAGCTCTTGTCTTCGATGGAAACGCGCACCAGGCCCTGATCCGTGAGTTCCGTGAATTGCCCCGACAGCGTGAGATCGCCCTCGCGCCACTCAAAGTCCAGCGGCGGCAGCGCGGATGCATTCAGGGAGGCACGTGCCCGGGACAGTCGCGCCATCTGTTCTGCTTCAACCGCCCAGAGTCGGTCACCCCAGACACCGGAAGGCAAAAGGCCTTCCGCCCGCAAGGCGGCTGCTGACAGTCCGGGTGCCTCGAACAAACGGCGTCGCAAGGCGCGTCGATCTGACAAGGTGACAGGCTCGTCGTCGGCCAACGCTTCGGCCTGCGACGGCATTTGCACCCCCAGGCGTTCGCGCAGGAAGAATCGTCCCGGATGCGAAAGAAAGCGCTGCAATCGTGGCAGCGTCAGGTCCAGCAAACCGGCATCAGGCGGGGGCAAATCGCCACTGAAAATCGCGCCCGGAGGCCGTGCGCTCCTCTCGCCTTGGTCGGCCACTACGCGACTTGCGGCGGCGAGTCGAGGTTCAAAGGAGAACAGCCGCGGCGTCCCCTGGAAATAGCGCGGATTGAAGGGCTGAAGGGGGTGACGCGTCACCAGGCGCTGTGCAACCGGTGCCTTGTGATCAGGGATAACCGTGCGGGCAACCTGGTCAATCAGCTCGGCCAGCAACGGCGATGGCGCGCGCAAGGAGCCATCGACATCGCTGGCACCGACATAGCTCAAATAAAGCGTTTCGCGCGCCGCCATCAACGTTTCGAGAAAGAGATAGCGATCATCCAGGCGCCGGGAACGATCGCCCGCGCGACCGTGCCGGGCGACCAGATCGAAGGGCGCTGCCTTTTGCTGACGGGGAAAGACGCCGTCGTCGAGGCCCAGCACCGCCACTACGCGGAATGGCAAGGAGCGCAGCGGCACCATGGCGCAAATCGTGACAGCGCCAGACAGGAAGCCGTGTCGACTCTCGAGGCCATTGATCTGTCGCTTGAGCCACGTACTGATCACGCTGAAATCGTGGTCGCCCGCGTCCTCGGCCAGCACCGCCTGATCGCGCAATTCAGCGGCGGCCGCGTGCAGGCACGCAAGGGCATCGCGGCTCGCGGCAGTCTCACTGAAAAAGGCATCGGCTAGTGCATCGAGCGTGTCGGCCCACGCCGTCAGCGCACGAGGGTATGAAAGGCGCTTCTCCCACTGAAGGAGCGTTTCGATGAAGTTCACCAGGCGCGCCATGACCTGCGCCTGGGACACGGAGAGCACCATGTCCGCCGGGGCCCTGCCGGAAAAGCGGTGGTCGGCTTCCGGTGCAATCGCCACCGGCAGCGCGAAACCGAGGAGCAGACGCGCCAGCGCATCGCGCCAGCTCAGCGGCGCATCATCGGGGAGCCCACGCTGGCGGCGATCGTCGGCATCGCGCCCCCACCGCAGGTGCAGTTCTTCGCACCAGCGCCGAATAAGGGGGACATCGGCCTCGTCGATCCCGAAACGGTCGCGCAGTGCAGGCTCTTCCAGCAAGGCCAGCACGCGTTCCGCTTCAAAGCGCGAGCCGGGCAAGGTCAGCAAGGCGGCGAAATTTCGTAGCAGGGGTTCTTCTGCCTCAAGGCGCCGGTCGGCCACGGTATAGGGAATTGCCA
>DASSUO010000170.1:0-2012 GCA_035706925.1 Moraxellaceae bacterium | reverse complement strand
GACATCATTGGCGTACAAAATAATGCGGAAAAAGCTCGTTTTCGCGTCCTGGCCACTGCGGCCCCGGAAAGCCAGGAAACCGGCCAGGTTGAATTACATTGCCTCCAACCAGAGAAAAAGATATGGGGTGATCTGAATGCTCTACTATCGGCCGCCTCAGTTCGCACCTTGCTGACAGCGCCCGCCAAACTCGACGGTGAATCAACCTCATCGAAACAGGAGAGGCGCCACTTCACCAGGTACAAATGCGACATCGGCGCGGTAGTTCAAGCTATTGCCACCGGCGAACGCTACTGGGGGCGATGCACGGACATAAGTCTAGGAGGCTGCTACCTGGAGAGCTGGTCTCCCCTTCCGCTCGAAGCCTCGCTCACACTGCTGCTCGATGGCATGGAAATCAATTGTTCTGTCACCACCTGCCATCCCGGCGTGGGCATGGGCTTGCGCTTTGAACATGTCAGCGATCAGCCTCAACTGGAGGCTCTGATAGAGAAAATCAGTTGCACTCAAACATCACCATAGGCATTAGTCTGTTCTTCTGGATGCGGGAACGCCATGTCCCCTGACGCCTGAACGGACCGCCTTTGCCGCTGACGGCTCATCGGACACGAAGCTTTTCAGTGCGTCAACATTCCGCTGATCGTCCCCCGGCTCTTCAATCGGCGTCTCGGCTATGAAGGCGGCGTGCGCGGTCCGGGCATCATTAAGCAACCTGCGGAACGCTTCGACGCCGATTGTTCCCTTGCCGATCTGTGCGTGACGGTCCAGCCGAGATCCGAAGGCCGCCTTCGCGTCGTTACAATGCCACACCTTCACGTTCTTCAGGCCAACGGTGCGCTCCAGGTGCTCCAATGTGACTTGATATCCGTCGTCGCTCACAATGTCGTAGCCGGCTACGTGCATGTGGCACGTATCAATGCACGCGGCCACCGGCAACACGCTCGCCAATATCTGGATCAATTCGCCGACGTGCTCAAACTTCCCTCCCAACGAATATTCCGCACCAGCCGTGTTCTCGATCAGAATTCCCATCCCGGCCTTCTTCAGGTCGTAACCCTCAACCGCCTCGGCAATAGCAATCGCAACCCGCTCGAGTCCTTCTTCCCTGCTTCCGCCACGAAACGATCCCGGATGCAACACCAGGTAATCGGCACACAACGCCAACGCGCGTTCCACCTCACCTCGAAATGCTGCCACCGACTTCCGGTGAAATTCCGGGTTCACTCCCGCCAGGTTCACCAGGTAATTCGTATGAATGATCAGCGGGTCCAGTCCATAAGTCTTCCTCAGGTTGTTCATTACCTCGCATTGGTTCCTGCCCAGGTCATAGGGCTTCCATTGCCGCGGACTAGATGAAAAGATTTGCAGCGTATTGCATCCGAGTCTATACGCCCGCTCGGCTGCCGTTTCCACTCCACCCGCCGTGGACGTGTGAATGCCGATTCGCCGCGAAGTCAGTTTGGGCGGATGCGCCGGCTTTGGCGGCATGTTCTTCAAATCTTGTTCTTTACCAATGTTGCGGGGCATGTTTTATCGACATAGGATGCCAGTTATTCGAAAAGCAGTGGCGAGTGGCTAGCGGCCGGTAGCAAATGATTGCCTTCTGAGTACAACGAAGGATGTTCGCGTCATTGCACGCTTCACTTGACCACCGGCATTGCACGCGCGCGTCAGCGCCCTGAACGGCAAGCAACGCCGTCGTTCCACATTGCCCTGCGGCATACATACATTTAAGATTTATTGAATTAAGGGGTATATCAAATGTTAGTGGTAATGAAAGCGCACGCAACCGAGGAGCAGATTCGCGCCGTTTGCGACAAGATTGAGGCACTCGGTTATCGCGCCCATCCCATACCGGGCGCGCAGCGCACAGCCGTTGGAATCACCGGCAAGAAGGGCTTGGTTGAAGCCGCCACTCTGGAAGAAATGGCTGGCGTCCAGGAAGTCATCCAAGTCAGCAAGCCTTATAAACTGGTCAGCCGTGACGTCAAGCCGGAACCCACCATCGTCAC
>DASSUO010000169.1:0-24606 GCA_035706925.1 Moraxellaceae bacterium | reverse complement strand
CGCATCTGCTCCACACGTGCATCAAGATCCGGCACCTGCTTGGCCAGGTGCTCACGATTGATGATGATGGAACCGGAAATCATCACGACCGGGAAACGAAAGATCGCGCCCTTGGTGCCGAGACCACGGTAGAGCTCCAGCGGCTTGTACACGACGGCCGGCGCCACCACGATATCCACCTGACCATTGTTGAACTTGCCCGCGAAGTTCGAGATATCGGAGGCAACCGGCTGCGCGCCGAGCTGTTGCACCAGCTTGGCCTGGGACTTGTCCCAGTCCAGCACGGCGATCTTCTTGCCGGCTGCCTTTTCAATGGAGTTGATGCTGCGATCATTCACGAACACATACGCGGCACCCAGCGGAATCGCCGCGACCACTTCATAGGGGCCGGAAATGGTGAGCGGTGTCACGGCCGGGCTGGACAGCGTCTTCAGCACCGAACGCATTTCGTTGTAGTTGCGGATTCCGCCAACGGCGTCGATGGAGCCCATGAACTTGTTGTACTGTCGCGCACGCAACGAGGTCAGGACGACGCCATCGCACTGCCCTGCCTTGAAGTCTTCAGAGGCGATGCGCTCGTCGGTGTAAACCTTGATCGTGGTGATCACGTTCCACTTGCGTGCGGCAAGTGCCAGATCGTTGGCGCGGGTCGCGGCATCGCCCTTCGTCCCGACCGGGTCATACACGCAGAAGGCCATGTTGAGGGGCTTCTCGAACTGCCCCGGGGCAGCCACGGCGGCAGTGGCGCTCAATGCGACGCCAGCGGCCAGGAGGATGCGCGTGAGGTACTGCTTGCTCGAAGTCATGATGGGGATCCGCAGTTGGTTGTTGTTATGTACCGGCCATCAGGACCGCCGGCGAAAAAGCATGGTATGCGAGGGATATGCGGGCCATTTGGCCGGCATGACGCACCTGTCGGGCAATTCGGCTAAACGGCAGCCAATGGGTCAATTGCCCGGGCGCTCCACCGGTCACCTCCTGCCCTGCGCGAGAGGTGACCGTACCACTTTCCACCAAAGAGCGAACGCCCCTTACTGACCGCGCAATTCGCGACGCAGGATCTTGCCCACATTGGTCTTGGGCAGGTCCGTACGGAACGCGATGTGCTTCGGCACCTTGTAGCCCGTGAGATTGGCTCGCAGATGTTCCATCAGCACGTCTTCGGACAGGCTCGGGTCCTTGCGTACCACGAACAGCTTCACTGCCTCGCCGGACTTCTCGTCAGGCACGCCCACCGCAGCGGATTCGAGCACGCCATTGTGCTTGGCGGCCACGTCCTCAATTTCGTTGGGATACACATTGAAACCGGAGACCAGGATCATGTCCTTTTTGCGATCGACAATGCGCAGATAGCCATCCGGATCGATCACAGCCACGTCACCGGTCTTGAGCCAGCCGTCGGCATCGATCATTTCGGCGGTGGCTTCTTCGCGTTGCCAATAGCCCTTCATGACCTGCGGACCCTTCACGCAAAGCTCGCCGGCATGTCCCGGTGCCAGCTCGTTGCCATTGTCGTCGATGACCTTGACCTGGGTATTGGGCAGGGGCATGCCGATGGTGCCGATGCGGATGGCGGACAGCGGATTCACCGTCACCACGGGCGAGGTCTCGGTCATGCCGAAGCCTTCGCATATGCGCACGCCAGTCAACTTTTCCCAATCTTCTGCCACCTTGACCTGCATGGCCATGCCGCCGGCCATCACCCGCTTGAGCGAGGAGAAGTCGAGCTGGCGGAAATCGGCATTCTGCATCAATGCGACAAACAGGGTGTTGAGGCCGGCCAGCGCCGTAAACTTCCACTGCGACAGCTCCTTCACGAACGAGGGAATGTCACGGGGATTGGTGATCAGCACCGAGTGCCCGCCCTGGTCCATCATGCCGAGGCAGCACACCACGAATGCGAAAATGTGATACAGCGGCAAGGGAACGATCAGGGTTTCCTTGCCAGTCTCGATACCGCCCAGTGCGGAGCGCATCTGCAGCAGGTTGGCGACGAGGTTGGCGTGCGTGAGCATCGCGCCCTTGGCCACGCCCGTGGTACCACCGGTGTATTGCAGCACCGCGACATCGCCCGGTGCCGGAACGACATCCTTTGCCGCGTACTTTGCACCGCGACTCATGACCGTCGTGAAGGACACGGCATTGGGCAGGCGATACGCCGGCACCAGTTTCTTGACCTTGCGCACCACGAAGTTGGTGACGAGGCGCTTGAGTGGCGGCAGCACATCGCCGAGATCCGTCACGATGACCGTCTTGATGCCGGTCTGCGGCAGGACTTTCTCCACCTTGTCGCAGAAATTGGACACCACCAGCAACGCCTTTGCACCGGAGTCATTGAACTGGTGCAGCATTTCGCGCTCGGTATAGAGCGGATTGGTGTTGACGATGATGAGGCCGGCGCGCATGGCACCAAACACGGCGATCGGATACTGCAGGATATTGGGCATCTGCAGTGCAATGCGGTCGCCCGGCTTCAGATCGGTCTCGTTCTGGATCCACGCTGCGAAACGGGCGGTCAGTTCATTGAGCTCGCGGTAGGTCAGCGTACGCCCCATGTTCGAGACGGCCGGGAGATCGGCGTATTTCCGGCAGGCTTCGTGGAAAACCTGGTTGACTGACTCGTAGGCCGCCACATCGATGGTGAATGGCATGTCGGCCGGGTACTTGTCTTTCCAGAAATCCGCTTGCATGAGCTACTCCTTAAGAGGGATCGGGTCCGGTCATCGTCGGGGCCGCAATTGTGCCAAAGAGCGGCAATTCCGGCAGCCATGCCGGTCATTTTTATTACCCCAAAAGCAGGGGGACGACGACCGGTCCGCCACAGGCCGGCTGAGAGTGACGGCCTGTCCGCGGCCGGAGTGCCGCGGCGGCGCCCGGAGGAAAGCCCGCCACCGAGGCGCTGGCGGCCGGTGCACCGGCAGCTGGATCGCTGGATCACCGGATCGCCGGCCTCTGACAATTCCCCACCGCGACGCCAGGTACAGGCACGTTCAATATCCGTCAGCCCTGTATCAGGCCCGGGCGGCCGGTCTCAGTCGCCTGCTTCCCGTATCCAGCGCAGGGCCCGCTCACGACGGGGCCCCTCCGCCGGCAACGTCAGCACGCACGTATCCGGCGGCGACTCGCCAAGGATCACCGTGAATTGCATGAGTTCGTCACGGCGGAAGGCGTGAACATCCAGAACATCACCAGGCGCACGCCCTGCCAGCGCCTTGTCGAGGGTGGCCCCGGTGACTCGAAGCCCGTCGATCGCAATGACCACGTCGCCGGATGACAGCCCCGCGGCCTGCGCCGGACTACCTGCAAATACGGTGGACAGGCTCGCCCCGCCGTCCGCAGTGCCCGTTTTTGCTCCCAGCCAGGGACGGGGACGGCGGTCCGCGCTGCCGGGACGGCCGCCGGCATCGCCCCCTCCCTCGGCTGGACGCAGCAGCCAGTCGATGCCCCGGTCGGCCAACAGCTCCGCCAACGGCAGCTCGACCGTCCCTTCAAGGGCACCGGCCCAGAAGTCGGCCAGGTCATCCCCGCAGAGCTCAGCCGCGAGCCGGGGAATGTCCCCCTCCTCCACGCCACGACTGCATTGGCCGAAATCAGTCCAGAGGCGCTGCATCAGTGTGTCGAGTGACACTTCGTCACCGCTGGCGCGCCGCAACAGGAGGTCGAGACAGAGGCCGATCAGCGCTCCTTTTACGTAATAACTGACGATGGCATTGGGCGAGTTCTCGTCCTGCTTGTAGTACTTGGTCCAGGCTTCGCGACTGGACTCGGCCACGCTCTGCCGGAATCGGCCTGGCGTGCGCAGGTGACGCGTGATCTGCTGTGCCAGCAGCTCCAGATAGGCGACTGGCGGAATGACACCGGCCCGCGCCAGCATGAGGTCATCGTAATAACTGGTGAAGCCCTCGAACGCCCAGAGCAGAGACGTCTGGGTCTCCTGCGTCAGGTCGTAAGGGAGAAAGGTTGCCGGCTTGATGCGCTTCACGTTCCAGCTGTGAAAGTATTCGTGACTGCAGAGGCCGAGAAAGGTCCGGTAGCGCTCACCCGGCACCTCAGGCTCTCCCGCCTGGGGCAGGTCGTCACGCGAACACAGCAGCGCCGTGGAGGCACGGTGCTCCAGGCCGCCATAGCCGGTACCGACCGCCGTCACAAGGAAGACATAGCGGTCGAATGGTGCCGGCTCGCCAAACAATTGAATCTGTGCCGCACAGACTTTTTCGAGATCCCGGCAGAGACGCCCTGTGTCGGCACGGTGTCGACCGGTAATGACAATCTCGTGGGGTACACCGCAGGCGGTGAACGTCGCATGAGAGAAGGTGCCCATCTCGACCGGGTGATCGATGAGCTCGTCATAGTTCCCGGCCTGGTATTGGCCAAAGGCCAGTTGTTCGGTTCCGGCGGCCGGGCGCAGTGTAGTGGCAACGCGCCAGTCCTTCGCACCGGACGGCGCCTGGATCTCGACGGTATGCGGTTCGTGCTGGCTACCGATGACCTCGAGAAAGACTGACGTACCGTTAAAGAAGCCATGGGTCTGGTCGAGATGGGCCCCCCGGACCGAGAGATCCCAGGCATAAACCTCATAGGTCACCGTCAGCGGGCCGACGGCGGGTGCACACTGCCAGTCGGACTTGCCGGTACGGGTGACGACGACGGGGCGCCCCTCCCCGTCCTGGACATGGAGGGGCCCCAGGTTCCGCGCGAAATCACGGATCATGTAGCTGCCGGGTATCCAATTCGGCAGCCGCAAGCGCTGTCCGTCCGGAGTCGGCTTGGCGATGGTGAGTGTGAGGTCGAAGATATGCGCTGCCGGTTGGCACGACGCGATACGATAGTGGACGGCGGCGGACATTCCGTGGCGGCTCCCGCATTAAACCCTTTAGAGTAGGTTCCGTAGGATAATGAACAATCTGGTCTCGAGCCACGCCGTGGATGCCATGACAACCGCAGATTCAATCGAGTGGCTTCCCACGCTGGATGGCCACCGGATTCCTTTCCGTCACTGGCCGGTGGCGGAGCCTCGCGCCGTCTTTCACATCGTGCATGGCATGGCGGAACACTCCGGCTGCTACAGCGACGTGGCGGCACTGCTGAACAAGGCCGGATTCGCCGTCCTGGCCCATGATCACCGCTGCCACGGGCTCTCGGTGAGCCGTGGCGCGCTGGGCAACACCAGCCTCATGCAGCACTGGGCCGGCATTTGCGATGACATGACCGTCGTCAACACCGAAGTGCATCGCCGCCATCCGGATGTGCCCGTGATCCTGCTGGGCCACAGCATGGGCTCGTTCGTGGCCCAGACCTTCGCACAGCGTCACTCTGACCGCTTCAACCTCCTGCTCATCGAGGGCAGCTCTTATCAGGCACCCTGGTTTACCCGTATGGCCGGGCTCCTGGTCCGGTTCGAGAACTGGCGCCAGGGCGACCATGGTCGTAGCCCCTTCATCAATGCCCTTTCCTTTGGCGGGTTCAATCGCGCCTTCAAAAAGCCGCGCACCGACTTTGACTGGCTCTCGCGCGACACCGCCTTCGTCGACCGTTATGTCGCCGACCCGCTCTGCGGCTACCAGCTCAGCAACGGTTTCTGGCGCGAGTTCATCCGTGGCCTGCAGGCGCTGTACCAGGATTCCGCCATGCGGCATATCCGGTCCGATCTCCCCATCTACCTTTTCGCGGGCGATCGTGATCCCGCCGGCCACAATGGCCGCAGCATGGAGCGGCTGGCGCGGGTTTATCGCGAGGTGGTCGGCAGCCGCGATGTGACGCTGCGGCTCTATCCTGAGGCCCGTCATGACATCCTGCACGAGACGAATCGTGACGAAGTGCTGGCGGATTTGCTGGGATGGGTGGGGCGGCATTTGCCCTGAGCATCTGATCGCTTGGCCCTCTGGAAGCCTGTTCTTCTGACTACCTGTTCCTGTGGCCGGCGTTGTGCTGGCTTCAGTCTCTAGCGGGGCCTGTGCTTTCGGGCTCCGGGAGGGGACGGCCCTGCCTCCACCCAAGCCCCTCCCGTTGTGCCCCGGCAGATAATCTGGCCGGTGGCTGTCGGCTCCGCCTCACTCCCTTTCGTTGATACGCCACCTCTTCCGCAGATACGCGTCGGCTTTGCCTCGCTGACACCTGCCTTTGGCCATTGGTGGTTAGCGGCTCAAATACCGCATGCCCTCCTCGATGCCCTTGATGGTGAGCGGATACATCTGCTGCTCCATGAGCTGCCGCACCTGCGAAATGGACTGCGTCCCGCTCCACACCTGTTCATGTTCCGGATTCAGCCAGATCAGCTTCTGGAAATGATGCCGGAGCCGCTGCATCCAGACCGCCCCCGGCTCTTCGTTGAAGTGCTCCACCGAACCGCCCACCGACAGGATCTCGTAGGGACTCATGGTCGCATCGCCCACAAAGATCACGCGGTAGTCCGGCCCGTACTTGTGGATGATGTCCCAGACACTCGTGCGCTCGCTCCAGCGGCGCATGTTGTCCTTCCATACCCCTTCATAGATGAAATTGTGGAAGTAGTAATACTCCATGTGCTTGAACTCGGTACGCGCGGCCGAGAACAGCTCTTCACAGGTCTTGATGTACGGATCCATGGAGCCGCCGACATCGAAGAACAGCAGGACCTTCACCTTGTTGCGGCGCTCGGGCCGCATCTTGATGTCGAGCAGGCCGGCCTTGTGGGCGGTGGCGCGAATGGTGTCGTCGACATCCAGCTCCTCCTCCACGCCGGTACGGGTGAACTTGCGCAGGCGGCGCAGGGCCACCTTGATGTTGCGGATGCCGAGCTCGACCGAGTCGTCCAGATTGCGGTATTCCCTCTTTTCCCACACCTTGACTGCCCGCTTCATGCGCGAGTCACCCGCCAGGCGCACCCCTTCGGGGTTGGCCCCATAGGCGCCATAAGGGGAAGTGCCGCCCGTTCCCACCATGCGGTTGCCACCCTGGTGACGCTTGTGCTGCTCTTCGAGGCGCTTGCGGAACTCGTCCATGAGTTTGTCCAGCGACCCCGTTTTCTGCAGGGCCTCGAGTTCCTCGGGCGAGAGGTGCTTCTCGATTTCCTTGCGCAGCCAGTCTTCCGGCAGCGCCTTGGTGAGGAGCTCGGGATCAATGGACTCGATGCCTTCGAAGTATTTGGCGAAGGCCTTGTCGAATTTGTCGAAGTGACGTTCATCCTTGACCAGGATCGCGCGCGACAACACATAGAAATCGTCGACGCTGGCATAGGCAAGCCCCTGCTCCAGGGCCTTTATCAGGTCCAGCAGTTCGCGAATGGTGGTCGGCACCTTGTGTTCGCGCAGCGTGAAGAAGAAGTTGATCAGCATGGTCAGGTCTCCCGGACTGTCCTCGCAGGGCATCTGGGTCGGGTTCCATCAAGCGCCGGCATCGGGCCCCACCGCCTGATTCGCAATCACACCCGCCTCTGTCACTGCTTCGGTGACAGAGGCGCGGACCGTCATCAGCCTTCGCGACGATTCATGAAGGCCAGGCGCTCCAGCAGGTGCACATCAGCCTCGTTCTTGAGCAGCGCACCATAGAGCGGCGGGATTGCCTTGCGGGTATCGCGATTGCGCAGCACATCCTCGGGAATCTCGTCGGCCAGCAGCAGCTTGAGCCAGTCGATGAGCTCAGAGGTGGACGGCTTCTTCTTGAGGCCGGGCACCTTGCGCACGTCGAAGAAGATTTCCATGGCTTCCCGCACCAGCGTTCCCTTGATGCCGGGATAGTGCACCTCGACGATCTTCTTCATGGTCTCGGTGTCAGGGAAGGTGATGTAGTGGAAGAAGCAGCGACGCAGGAAGGCGTCGGGCAGTTCCTTCTCGTTGTTCGACGTGATGATGACGATGGGACGGCGCCGTGCGCGGATGGTCTCGCCGGTCTCGTAGACGAAGAACTCCATCTTGTCGATTTCGGTGAGCAGGTCGTTGGGGAACTCGATGTCGGCCTTGTCGATCTCGTCGATCAGCAGCACCACGGGAACGTCGGCGTCGAAAGCCTCCCAGAGCTTGCCCTTCTTGATGTAGTTCCGGATGTCATGCACCCGGTCATCACCCAGTTGCGAGTCGCGCAGGCGCGACACGGCGTCGTATTCGTACAGCCCCTGCTGGGCCTTGGTGGTGGACTTGATGTGCCAGGGAATGAGGCGCAATCCCAGCGCATTGGCGACCTGCTCGGCCAGCATGGTCTTGCCCGTGCCGGGCTCCCCCTTGATGAGGAGGGGCTTTTGCAGGGCAATGGCCGCGTTGACGGCCAGCTTCAGGTCATCGGTGGCAACGTAGGCGTCGGTACCCTGGAACTGCATGGAAGCCTCGCATCCGGTTAGACTGTCAAAAATAGGGCAGCCAGTATAGGCAGCCCCCGGGGCCTTTCACAGTGGCCACGGACCCGACAAGGAGCGACCGCCATGTCTGCCGACGCCCTCCCGGCCCCGTTCGACCTTGGCCGGCTGCCGACTGCCCCCACGCCGGAGGCCGACAAGGCCGCGTCCCGCGCGCTAATCGACGCACTGGGCGAGGAGCTGGCCCACCAGCAGGAGCTGCTGTACGCCAATCGCCGGCACTCCCTGCTGGTGATCCTGCAAGGGCTGGATGCGGCCGGCAAGGACAACACCATCCGGCGGGTCTTTGCGTATACGAGCCCCTCCAGCCTCGCTGTTCACGCCTTCCGCGCGCCCAATACGGAGGAGCTGGCCCACGATTTTCTCTGGCGCATCCATCGTCGCCTGCCCGAGCGGGGCCAGATCGGCATCTTCAATCGCAGCCACTATGAAGCGCTGGTCTACGACACGGCGCAGGGACTGATCGACGAGGCCGAACGCCAGCGCCGGCTGCAGAGCATTCGCGACTTCGAGCGTCACCTCGTCGGCAGCGGCACCCTCGTGTGCAAGTTTTTCCTGAACATTGGGAAGGCGCAGCAAAAGCAGCGGCTGATCGAGCGAATCACTGACCGCAGCAAACACTGGAAGCTGGGACCGGACGACCTCAAGGTGCGTCGCGACTTTGATCGTTACATGACGCTGTGGAGCGAGACGCTGGCAGCCACACACACGACTGACGCGCCCTGGCACGTCATTCCCGCGGACGACCGCAGCTATCGCGACTTCAATGTCCTCACCGTGCTGGTAAATACCTTGCGCGCACTACGGATGGAATTCCCGCCACTGGACCCAGCGCTGCGTCCGGAAGACGTGGCGGACTGACACCGGGGTCGGCTCAGGTCTCGCGAACCGGCGCCGCGAGGCACGTCCATTCAGTCAGGGCAGTAGCCGCCTGCCCCTCCGCTCACTTATGCGTCGGCGTGACGGGAGCGGTATTCGAGAAGGAACAACACGCCGAACACCACGCTCGTGGCGAACAGCAGCGGCAGCAATGCCTTCACCAGGCCGGTTCCCCCATGCGCCAGCACGTTGAACAGCACGCCAATGCAGGCCGGAACAATGAAGACGCCTTCCTGCGACGACACGACGCCGGGTGTAAACAACACGATGGCAAGTGCCGCCCGCAGACCGATACGCAGCCGGCGCACCGGAATCAGGTCCGCCACATAACGTTCGTAGCCAAACTGCAGCAGGGCTGCCATCAGCAGATATAGTGCCCACGCAATCGCGTACGCCATCGTCGTCATTCTCCCGTTCCGTTCAACGCATGCGGATCCAGCGGATCACATGCTCTTCGATTTCGTCTTCTTCTACCGCCGTTTCCGGCAGAACGCGTCCCGCGACCGAAATGCCTGCCTTTTGCACGGTCTCGAACGTCCCGCTCAGGAGCGGATGCCAGCGCGGCAGGCCACGTCCCTCGTTCAGGCGGCGATAGGCGCAGGTGGCCGGTAGCCAGTTGATGCTGTCCAGGGTGTCGGGCGTGAGTTGCACGCAGTCGGGCACATGCTTGCGCCGTCCCGCATAGTCGCTGCAGCGCGCGGTCGACAAGTCCAGCAAACGGCAGGCGACATCGGTGTAGTCGATATCGCCGGTATCCTCGTACTCGAGCTTGTGCAGGCAGCAGCGGCCGCAGCCGTCGCACAAGGCCTCCCATTCCGCGGATGTCAGCTCCTTCAGCGCATGGCGCTCCCAGAAGCGTTCGCGCAGGGAATGGCTCACAGTGCCGCCACCGCGTCGTAGTCCAGCCCCTGCCCTGCCAGTTGCAGACTGATGAAGTCGCGCCACACGCCTTCCGGTCGCCAGACGGCGTGCAAGGCGACAGCGGCATCAGCCAGGTCGACCCCTTCGTGTACCACGCGATACAGGAAGACGAAGGCGGATGCGCGCATGTTGCAGGCACAATGCACCAGCACCGGTTCGTCGCGCATGGCCCAGAGCACCTGTGCAAACAGCAGGAACTGGGCCGAAGCCGGACTCTCCCACACCACCGGGATGTTCACGTACGTAATGCCCTGTCCCGCCAGACGTGCACCCTCATCGGCAACGGCATTGTCGGAGGTCGGCAAGGCGAGATTGATGACATGACGCACGCCGGTTTCCCCGAGCGCGGACAATTGTTCCGCCGACGGCTGCGCCGAGGTACAGAGCAGATCGTCGATCATGCTCACGGAAGGAAGGCTGAGGCTCATCAGGGCAGGTCCCGGTACTTGCTGTCGTCAGGATTGTACAGGTCCAGCAGATAATCTTCCCTTGGAGGCGGCATCTGCAGGTAGAAACCCCTGGTGGCGAGCTCCTCGCGCAGTCGCTCGCCGGTTACGCGGGCGAGATCGCGCCCCGGCTTCAGGGGTATGTCCATGACGTGAACCGGCGCGCCGAACAGCTCGAGCATGGGTGCCGGTACTTTGCCGAGGCCGTCGGCTTTCAGCACGTACAAGAACATTTCGTCCTTTTTCGCGCTCTTGTAGACACTGACCAGCAGCAGACTCATGACCGTGACTCCACCGCGCGGCGGCGTTCGTCTGCCCAGGCCGCCATGTCCTCTCGCGCCGCAGAAAGTACCGGCGTCAGCGCGGGCAACAGCACCTCGCCGCGCCAGCCCTGGAAGGCCCGCGGAAGTGGCGCCTCCGGTCCGTTATCGACCTGCCCGATCACCAGCGCCTCGACATGCCGCTTGCGCAGCAGCACTTCTTCGGGAATGCCGGTCTTTTCGGCGACTGGCCGTGCCGCCTTGCGCAGGGCATCGAACAGGTCACGCGATTCGCGCGGGAGCGGCACCGGCAATCGCGACGGCCACTCCTCTTCCGGAAGGCGCTTTGCGTCCGCAATCACGGCGAGGATGGCATCGCCCTCCTTGCGCAGGATGCGGGGTGTCATGTCTTCAATGGCAGACAGCGCCTGGGAATTGGTGGGTAACTTGCGCGCCAGCTCAAAAAGGCTGGCGTTGCGGATAAGGAAGGTCCGCGGCAAGTCACGCCGGCGCGCCGACTCCTCGCGCCACACCAGCAGGGCCTGCAACACGGCAAGCTCCTGCCGGCGCAAGCGCCAGGCGTTGTTGGCGTCGCGGTACAACTCGCGCGGATCCGGATTGAAATCAAGATCGTCCAGCATCAACCGGCAATCGGCCTCGAAATACCCGACGAGACCGCGCCGCGACAGCTCTGCCCTCACCTGCTCATACAGGCCGGGCAGGAACTTCACATCGAGTGCCGCATAGGCGATCTGCCCCGGCGACAAGGGACGCTGCAGCCAGTCGGAGCGCGACTCGTCCTTGCGGATTTCCACACCGATGTTGTCGAGCAAGGCCTTGGCATAACCGACCTGCAGACCCTGCCCCAGGAAGGCAGTGCCGATCTGGGTATCGAGAATGCCCTCGGGCTTGCGCCCGAGCAGCCGGTACAGCACTTCGATGTCTTCGGAGCAGGCATGCAGCAACTTCTGCGGTCGACCTTCGAGCAGCAAGGGCGCCAGCGGCGAGAAGTCGGTGACCGAAAGCGGATCAACCAGGTACTCGGTGTCGCCATCCCCGATCTGGATCAGCGCCAGGCGGGGATAGAAAGTGTCGACGCGCATGAACTCGGTATCGAGCGCCAGCGCGTCGCGACCGGCGAGCTGCGCCACCATGGCGGCCAGCGCGGCATTGTCGGTAATGTGGACGATGTTCAATCAGAGCCCCAGTTGCTTGGCGATCACTTCGTTCATGATCTCATGAGTCCCGCCGCCAATGGAGAGAATGCGGTTGTCGCGATAGAGCCGCTCCACCAGTGTCTCACGCATGAAGCCCATGCCGCCGAAAATCTGCACGGCTTCGTAGGTGACGAAATCACTGGTGCGTGTGGAGAAGTTCTTGGCCATGGACACTTCCTTCACCGAGGGAATGCCCGCCTGGATGCGCGCCGCCACCCGATAGGTGAATTCACGGCTCGCCTCGACCTGGGTTGCCATATCAGCCAGCTTGTGGCGGATCACCTGCATCTTTGCCAGCGGCTTGCCGAAGGCCTCGCGCTCATGCACATAGCGCAGGCACTCTTCCAACGCGAGCGTGGAGGTCATGTTGGCCATCACGGCCAGGTTCAGGCGCTCCATCTGGAAGTTCGTCATGATGACGAAGAAACCGGCGTTCTCGCCCCCGATCAGGTTCTTCTTGGGCACTACCACTTCGTCGAAGAACAGCTCGGCGGTATCGCTGGCCCACCACCCCATCTTCTTGAGCGGCTGGCCCGTGGTGAAGCCCGGCATGCCCTTTTCCATCAGCAGCAGGCTGATGCCGCCGTAACCTTCACCGCCGGTACGCACGGCAACGGTGTAGTAATCGGCGCGAATGCCCGAGGTGATGAAGACCTTGGAGCCGCTGACCTTGTAGTGGTCTCCGCAATCGACGGCGCGCGTCTTGAGACCGGCAACGTCGGAGCCGCCGGAAGGTTCGGTGATGGCCAGTGCTGCAATCTTTTCGCCGCGCAGCACCGCCGGGACGACCCGCTGCTTCATTTCGTCGCTGCCCCACTTCACGATGGGGGGCAGGCCGATGTCCAGCGAGCCGAGGCTGGCGACGAGGCCGCCTGAGCCGCTCCGCATCAATTCTTCACTGGCGGCGATTTTCATGAAGACATCGCCTTCACCAATGCCGCCGTACTGCTCGGGATAACCGATACCGGAGATGCCGGCGTCGGCCATGACCTTGTAAAGCTCGACCGGGAAGGTGCCCGCTTCTTCCCACTCACCCACGTGCGGGGTAATGTGGTCGGCCACGATGCGCCGGATGGTGCGGCGCACTTCCTCATGGGTATCGTTGAAATAGTCGCTGTAGCTCACGGAATGATCCTTCTTCTGGTGCCTCCCCCGGTTACACGGCAGGACGCGCCGCGGGGCAGGACTTCATGGCGGAAAGGGCGGGATGCCCCTGGCACGGTCCAGCGGATGAAACGGCTGGCGGCCGCCGTCTATATAGGCCTGCCGGCCCGGGGGGCACAACCCCGGCGGGCGGACCGCAACGGCCGACCGCACTGCTGCCGTCCGGAAGGGAAGGGTCAGCCCAGGGCCTTGCGGCCGGCCAAGGCGTGGGCCAGGGTGTTGCCATCGACGAATTCCAGCTCGCCGCCCATGGGAACGCCATGCGCAATGCGGCTGACCGTGAGGCCGGACAAATCCCGCAGGGCTTCACGCAAATAGTGCGCAGTCGCCTCCCCCTCTACCGTGGGGTTGGTGGCAAGAATGAGCTCACGGACCTCGCCCTCGCGCACTCGCGCCAGCAGCGCAGGAATGCCCAACTCGCGCGGACCGATGCCGTCCAGGGGCGACAGGTGCCCCTTCAGCACAAAATAGAGCCCCCGGAACGAGCCGGAGGATTCGATCGCGATCTGATCCACCGGGTTTTCCACCACGCAGAGCAGGCTGTGATCACGGCCGGTGCCCGAACAGATGCGGCACAGCTCGGTGTCGGACAGCGTCTGGCACCGCTGACATTCGCGCACATTGTCCATCGCGCGGGAGAGCACCTCGGCCAGGCGCCGGCCTCCCTCGCGGTTGCGCTCAAGCAGGAACAGGGCCATGCGTTGCGCCGACTTGGGACCCACGCCGGGCAATACCCGCAAGGCTTCAACCAGTTCAGTGACAAGCGGACTCAGGAACATGATGTCAGGGACACGGCAGTGGTGTCAGGGCGCCGGGGACTTCCACGCGGTCCAGCCAGGCCTGATCGAAAACGTTCTCGCCCTTCTCCACCGTGTAGTGCGACACCACGACGGTGGCGACACCGGTCACACCGCAACTGCCGGCAGGCGGCAGGGCAGCAATGTGGAGCTGTTCCAGTGCGTTGCGGTGATTGGAAAAGCAGAAGAATCGCCTGGCATTGGCGGTTTCGGCCGGCGGGAGCAATGCGGCCGACGCCGCATCGGGTGTGAAGCAGACACGATCGCCTCGCCACACCAGCGTCTCTGCATCCTGGCGACGTTCGACACGCCCTTTTAACGACACCGTTCCTTCGTATTCGACCTGCCGCCCTTCCCGGGACGCCAAACGGAAGCCATCGGCATGAAGCGGTGCGGAGGCGACAAGAGCGAGCAGCACGGCAGAAACTTTTCGCATGAGCCGTCGCCTCAGAAGGGAAGCTTCATGCCGGGCGGCAGATTAAGGCCCGACGTGGCATTGCTCATCTTCTTCTGGCTGAGCTCTTCGACCTTGCGCACGGCATCATTGACGGCCGCGGCGATCAGGTCCTCCAGCATTTCCTTGTCTTCCTGCAGCAGGCTCTCGTCAATCTGCACGCGCTTCACATCATGACGGCCGGTCATGACCACCTTGACCAGGCCCGCACCGGATTCACCGGTCAGCTCGGTGGCGGCCAGCTCTTCCTGTGTCTTTTGCATCTGCTTCTGCATCTGCTCCTGCATGCGCTGGGCTTGCTGCATCAGTTGCTGGATATTCATGGGAAAACCTCAATCAAGCGGAGTAATCGAATCGGTCAGGATTTCCGCCTGGAAATCCTGCATGAGAAGACGAACCACCGGGTCGTTGCGCAGGCTGGCCTCGGCATCGGCCAGACGGGCCTGCTTGCGTTGGGCGATGACCTGCATGGGCACCGTGTACGCCGGATCCTTTTTGGCCAGACGCAGCTGTGTGCCAGGGAAATGCTGCTGGAAGGCCGCTTCAACTTGCGCAAAGGACTGGCCGCTCGCGACGATCTCGTGGCGCGGCGCCAATTGCAGCTCGAAACGGCCGTCATCCTGGCCCACGAGCGCGGCATGCCGGGCCAGGTTGAGCCCTGCGCCGGTCAGTCCGGACACCTGAACCCACTGCTCCCACGCCTCGGGCGTACAAACGTCGGAGGGGGAATGAAAAACTCCCGGTGCCGGCGCGGCGGGTCGCACGGGAACGGTAGCGGCAACAGCCGGCCCCGGACGAGCCGCGGCCGGATGCAAGGGCACCACGTTGCTCGGCGTTTCTGCTGAACGCGGCGGGGCCGGCGGCACCTCGACGCGCGGCGCCATCGCGGGCGCCGCGCCCGCGGCCTGCAGGTTGCCCATGGCCACCGCCGTCACGCCTGCCGCCATCACGGCACCTCCTGTCGACGGAGTGCGCGCCACCGGTGACGGCGCCCCCTGGGCTTGTGCGCCACCGGCACCGGCCCGCGGCGCCGGACGGGCGCCAACCGGCGCAGCAGCACGAGTGCCCGCCCCCTGCCCGGCCGCATCGGGCGCCCCCCCAACGGGGCGAAACGCGAGCATGCGCAGCAGGGTCATCTCAAAGCCCGAGCGCGGGTCGGCGGCCCAGGGCATGTCACGGCGACCTTGCAGCGCAATCTGGTAATACAGCTGGACATCTTCTGCCGTCATCGCGGCAGCCACCGCCAGCACACGTTCGCGATCACCCAATGCATTGTCGATGGCATCGGGGAGCATTTGCGCCAGCGCCAGCCGGTGCAGGTTGGAGATGATCTCGCTTAACGCGCCAGCAAAATCGACACTCTGCTCGGCCAGGCGGGCGCAAACGCCGACGACCTCGGCGGCATCGCCGGTATTGACCGCCTCCAGTACGCGGAAGACGAGGTCGCGATCGATGGAACCCAGCATGCTGCGCACATCGGCCGTGGCCAGCCGTCCGTTGCCGAAGGCGATGGCCTGGTCGGTCAGCGACAGGGCATCGCGCATGGAGCCATTGGCGGCACGACCCAGTTCCCACAGCGCGCCATCTTCAAACTCGACGAGTTCCTGCTTCAACACGGCGCTCAGGTGCTCGACGACGCGCTCGGGCGACATGGCCTTGAGGGCAAACTGCAGGCAGCGCGACAGCACCGTCACCGGCAGTTTGTGCGGGTCGGTGGTGGCAAGCAGGAATTTCACGTGCGGGGGCGGCTCTTCCAGCGTCTTCAGCAGCGCATTGAAGCTGCTGTTGGAGAGCATGTGGACTTCGTCGATCAGGTAGACCTTGTAGCGACCCCGGGTGGGCGCGTACTGGACGTTGTCGAGCAGTTCGCGGGTGTCCTCGACCTTGGTCCGGGAGGCCGCGTCGACCTCGATGAGGTCCACGAACCGCCCCTCGTCCACCTCGCGACAGGTGGCGCACACGCCACAGGGCTCGGAGCTCACGCCGGTCTCGCAATTCAGGCACTTGGCCAGGATGCGGGCGATGGTGGTCTTGCCGACCCCGCGCGTCCCGGTAAACAGGTAGGCGTGATGCAGGCGGTCCTGGTCCAGCGCGTTGATGAGCGCGCGCGCGACGTGCTCCTGGCCAACCAGTTCGCGGAAGCTGCGGGGCCGGTACTTGCGGGCAAGAACCTGGTAACTCATGGGAGGGTCCCGGAAAGGCTGGGCCCGGGGTGGGCCGAAAGAGCGCCTATCGTATCGAATGGGGGCAGCGGGCAGAAGCGGCAAACGGCGGTGGCGGGGAGTGGGTCACGGCTTGGTGGAGGGTCCGTTGGGGATGTCGGGCAGGACATGCCGCATGGCAGGTCGAGGTCGGGGCGCCGTCCGGTCAGAGGGCGGGATGACGGGAAAAGTACAGGGATTGGGCGAGCTGGCGGGCGTGGGTATCGGAATCGGGGCGTCCGTGGGCGGTGTGGTCGTGCTAGGCTTGGGGCATCACGGTCGGATAGGCACCATGGCCACCATTCTTCCCTTCCGCAAGCCCGTCAAGGAGAAAGGGCTCTGCCAGCACGGTTTCCATAAATGGAAGATCCGCCAGGACAAGCAGTTCGATGTGCAGCAGGGGCGACTCGTCACCCTCTACCGGTGTGAGCGCTGCGGCGAACAGAAGGTCAAGGCGCACTGACCCCTTCCAGCCCACGGAGCCCCGCATGAAAGCAGGCTTTCAACAGGATTACCCCGCCTCGCCGGACCGGCTGTGGCACGTCTTTGGTCAACCCGACTACCCGCACCGCAAATATGCGGCGCAGGGCATCACTGCTTACAAGATCGTCGAGTTCGACACCAGCGAGGACCGCATCAGCCTTGACCTGGAGCGTACGCTGTCCGTTCCGGTGCACCGCATTCCCGTCCTCGCCCAGCGTTTCGTCCATCCGGAGCAGGTGCTCCACTACATCTCGCACTGGCGGCGCAGCGATCCCTCCCGCGCCACCTTCGACCTCGAAATCCGGGCCAGTGGCCTGCCACTTCACATCACGGGCGTGGGCGAGCTGCTTCAGACGGGGGCGGACAGCTCACGTCTGTCCATCACCTTTGATATCCATGTCTCTGTGCCGCTGATCGGGGGCAAGATCGAGAAGATGGTCGCCGCCTTTATCGAGAAGTCCTTCCACGACGATCACGCCTTTACCCTTCAGTACCTGGCCGAGGCCACCTGATACCGGCCGGGCTCAGCGATGCAGTGCGCCAACTTCCCGCTCGGCTCACCGTCGCTGACAACCAGGCACTGGCTCATGGCTCATGGCTCATGGCTCATGGCTCATGGCTAACGGAGTATCCGGCACTTTCCGCCCCGCGAAGAAAGCTGACGACAAGGCCAACCGGTAGCAAAGCAAAAAGGCGCAAAATTTGCGCCTTTTTTGCGACTCGCGTCGTGCGGGGGATGGTGATGCCCCCCTGCCCGCTACACCGTCATGTTTCACGGCACAGCGCGCAGGTCGGTCAGGCCTCTGCCGTTGCCTTGCGCGCCCCGCTCCGCGACGTGCGGTGGGCCTCGCAGCGCACCACATTGTAGTCGGCCCGGTCGAGCTTGCGGGTCTCCAGCCAGAACTTCCAGGTAGAGAACGGCCACAGCACGAAATTGCCGCCCTCCGCGCTCTGGTACCAGCCCTTGCAGCCGGTGGTCCACACCGTGCCGGCAAAGCCCTCCTGCACCTTGCGATTGAAGTCAGCCTGGACTTCCGGCTTCACGTCAATGTAGTCGGCACCACTTTCCTTCACGGTCCGGATGGCTTCCATGATCATCTTTGCCTGCGACTCGATCATGAACACGATGGAGTTGTGGCCGAGGCCGGTGTTGGGCCCCACCAGCTGGAACAGGTTGGGATAGCCCGCGGTGAATACGCCGTAATAGGAGGTGGCGAGGTCTTTCCAGTCGTCGATCAGGCGACGCCCGCCCGATCCGGTGAGCGGGAAATCCTTCATGTAGACGCGCGGGTCAACCACAAAGCCGGTTCCAAGGATGATGCAGTCGGCCGGACGTTCGACGCCATCCTGCGTCACCACGCTGTGCTCGCGCACTTCCTTGATGCCATCCGTTACCAGCTCCACATTCTCGCGATTGAACATGGGATACCACTTGTTGGAAATCAGCACGCGCTTGCAACCGATGGTGTAGTCAGGCGTGAGCTGCCGGCGCAGTTCCGGGTCCCGCACCTGGAGCTTGATGAACGTCTCGGCAATGCCCTGGAAGAACCGCGCCATGGACGGGTGGATAATGGGCCACACACGCGACTCATTGGTCCAGTACAGACGGGCACGGTGCAGCTTGCGCAACAGCGGAAAGCGCTCGAAGACCTTCTGCTCGATCGTCCAGTAGCGGCGCGTGTCGCGCGGAATCACCCACGCCGGCGTGCGCTGGAACACATAGAGCTGCTTCACGTCGGGGGCGATCTCCGGGCAGTACTGGATGGCCGACCCGCCGGTGCCGATGGACACGACATTCTTTCCATGCAGGTTATAGCTGTGGTCCCACTGCGAGGAGTGGAAGACCTTGCCCTTGAACTTCTCCATCCCCTTGATGGGCGGGATGGCCGGCACATGCAGCGGGCCGGAGGCCAGCACGAAGTAGCGGCAATCAATGGTATCGCCCGTCTTTGTGCGCAGGGTCCAGCGGCCGGTATCGTCGTTGAAGTGTGCTTCGCAGACTTCCTGCTTGAAGCGGATGAAAGGACGCAGGCCGTACTGGTCCGTCACATCGAGCATGTAGTTGTTGATCTGGCGCCAGTCTGCGTACCGGTGGGTCCAGTTCGACTTGGTTGCGAACGAAAATGAATAGAGGTGCGACTGCACGTCGCAGGCGGCGCCGGGATAGGTGTTGAAATGCCAGGTGCCGCCGATGTCTTCTGCCTTCTCGAGGACAACGAAATCGTCGATGCCGGCCTCGCGCAACTTGATGGCCTGGCACAGGCCGCCAAAGCCGGCGCCCAGGATGGCAACTTCCACCTGCTGGATCTTGGGATGTATGGTGGCCTTGCTGGTCATGTCGTCTTCACCTTCGGTTGGTTAGGTGAAGCGAGTGTCTCCAACTCTTTTGAAAACGCATTTGACCTATATCCAATCTCCCCCGCTGTCGGCCCGAATTGACGGGAATTTGGCATCATCTGCCTGCAATTTTTCGCGCTCGCATTGCTGGCATATTTACGACGCGTTTTCTGATCAGGCCTTTCGCTGCGAAAAGAAAAAGGCCTGCAAATGCAGGCCTTTTTCAACAGGGCAACACCGTCGCCACATCGCCATGACATGAAATGACATCACATCACATCAGGACATCAGGACATCAGGACATCAGGACATCAGGACATCAGGACATCAGGACAACGAAACGCGAGCAGCAGTCACACCGTCAATCCACTACCTCACGCCATTTCCAGCGTCTTGGGTGCAGACGTCAGGCGCTTGGATGCGATACCGAAAACATAATCGGTGGCCTTCGCCTTTCGCGTCTCCAGCCAGAACTTGACCGTTGTGTAGGGCCACAGCGCCGTGTTCTTGCCATCCGCCTGCTGGTACCAGCTATTGCAGCCGGAGGTCCATACCGTTCCCTGGATGTCCTTCTGCAGCTGCGCGTTGTAGGTGTGCTGCACCTCCGGCTTCACGTCGATGTAGTCGGCGTGCTTCTCGTCGGCAAGACGCAGGCAATCCATGATCAGGTTCATCTGCGATTCGATCATGAAGATGATCGAATTGTGCCCGAGGCCGGTGTTGGGGCCCACCAGCTGGAACATGTTGGGGAAGCCGGTGACGGTCGTACCCAGGTAGGCCTCGGACGCGTTCTTCCAGTCCTGCCGCAGATCACGGCCCTCAAGGCCGATCACCGGGAAGGATTCCATGTACAGGCGCGGGTCCACCACGAAGCCGGTGCCCATCACGATGCAGTCGACCTGACGCTCGACACCATCCGCAGACACGATGCCGTTCTCGGTGATCTCACGGATACCGTCAGTGACAAGCTCGACATTCGCGCGATTGAACATCGGAAACCACTTGTTGGAGATGAGCACGCGCTTGCAGCCGATGGTGTAGTCTGGCGTGAGCTTGGCGCGAACGGCCGGATCCTTCACCTGGATGCGCATCTGCAGCTTGCTGACCGCTTCGAGCACTTTGGCCACCTGCGGGTTGAAGGCACCCAGCAGGCGCGCTTCATTGCTCAGGTAGAAGCGGGCGCGATGCAGCTTGCGCAGGATGGGGAATTTCGCGAAGGCCTTTTTCTCGATACCGAGGTAGGCACGATCGTCACGCGGCACGACCCAGGCCGGCGTACGCTGGAACACATGCAACTGCTGCACCTGCGGCGCAATCTCGGGGCAGTACTGGATGGCGCTGGCACCCGTACCGATGGAGGCTACCTTCTTGCCACGCAGGTCATAGGCGTGATCCCACTCCGCGGAGTGCATGACCTTGCCCTTGAACTTCTCGAGGCCCTTGATGTTGGGCATGGACACCACGTGCAGCGGGCCGGAGGCCAGCAGGAAATACCGGGCGACGATGGTGTCACCGGCCTTGGTGCGCAACGTCCAGCGCGCCGTCGTTTCGTCGAAGCGGGCCTCGTTCACTTCCTGCCCGAAGCGGGTGAAGGAGCGCAGGTCGTACTTGTCGGCGACGCCGTCGATATAAGCCTTGATCTCGTTGCGCGAGGCGAAGCGCTTGGACCAGTCTGGATTCCCCTCGAACGAGAACGAATACATGTGGGACTGCACGTCGCAGGCGGCACCAGGATAGCTGTTGAAGTTCCAGGTACCGCCCACATCCTGGCCCTTTTCCAGGATCACGAAGCGGTCATTGCCGGACTTGAGAAGCTGGATGGCGGCACAGAGGCCACCGAAGCCGGCGCCGACAATGGCGACATCGACGGTCTGTACGGTGCTGGACGGGAGAGAGGCCTTGCTGGTCATGCGTGGGGTCTCGTTTTTGTCGTAGGGAGTCTGGGCCTGCGGGGGTGCCGCAATGACACGGACTCTAAGCGCTGGCCCCCGGGGGTGGATATGCTAGGCTGCCCTCATTAATTGATAGTTTCGGCCAATGCCATGTCCACCCGTTCCATCCTAGGCATGCTCTATACCCTGCGCGGGGTCCGCGACCTCGGGGAGGACATCACGCCCGTGCTGGAGCGTTTCGGCCTGGATCTGGACCGGCTGGACCCGGCGGCGCGCATCGACCGGGCCCTGGAATTGCGCATCTATATGGAGCTGGCCGAACAGCTCAAGGATCCCCTCACCGGCCTCCGGACCGGGACCTTCTTCGGCTTCACCGGCTACGGGCCGCTGACCATGCTGCTCATGACCTGCGCCAATGCCTGGGAGGCCATCCAGACCGGCATCCGCTACCAGCAGCTCACCTATCTTTACGGCTCCCTTCGCTTCGAGCTGGGCGAAGAGCTGAGCTGCCTCGTCCTTACCCCGCTGCGACTACCCGGCAAAGCCTTCCGCTTCCGGGTGGACGGCGAGGCCTCCGGCACCTACAAGCTGGTGCGCGACATGCAGGCCACGCTGGGAATCAACCTGTATGCGGAGCGGATCGACCTGCCCTATCCGCGTCCGCCCGAATACCGGGTGTACGAAGAGCACTTCCAGTGCCCCGTGGTCTTTGGCGAAAGTGCGGAAACCCGTTTCTGGATGAGCAATGCCCATCTGAAGGTGCAGTTCCCCACGGCCGACGCCACGGCCCACGCCATGTTCAAGGCCCAGTGCGACCAGCAACTGGCGCTGCAGGAATCAACCTCACTGGAGCACCTGTCGGAGCGTGTCGAAGCGCATCTGGACCTCTTCACCGGCGCCTTCCCCTCGGCCGCGGAGGTCGCCTCCGCGTTCGACATTGCCGAGCGCAGTTTCCGGCGCCAGCTCTCGACGGAAGGCGCGTCCTTCCGCGCCCTGCTCGACCGCGTACGCTTCCGCAAGGCCAAGACCCTGCTTTCAGGCAGGCAGCCGGTCGAAGCCATTGCCCAGCAACTCGGCTACGCCGAATCGGCCGCCTTCATCCATGCCTTTCAGCGCTGGGCGGGTGTCAGTCCGGCTGCCTTCCGCAACGGGGCGCGCACGGCGGGCGAATAACTCACGCTCCGCAATGGTTGAATTGCGGGGGGAAAAAAAAACGCCCTACGTCAGTGCTCCGTCGTCACTCCCGTGCCCGTCTCAGGCGCGGATCTGGCCGCATGTGGCATTCCCGTATCGCCACCCACTTCGGCATCTGCGGTCAAAAGCAGATCTCGTGTCGGCATTTGCGCACGATAAAAGGGCCTCGGCACATCGACGCCGTGCGCGAGGGCATCCGGCCACCCGACCCTTCACATCACGAGCCGCACGTCGCCCCATCGACGGCCAGCGCGGCCACCGTGAAACTCCACTACTGGATTTCCGTCACGATCTGACGCGCCTTTTACAATACGCAATCATGTCGCGACAAAGTCGGCATCCTTCTTGCTGAGTCAGGTGGCAGGACGCCCACCCATCCGGTCGTACGGACACACCGGCCCCGAATCGACAAGAAGACGCGCCATGACCCAACCGCTGCACATCCCGTTACGTGGTCAAATGCATGAGAAGCCGGCCCTCACCGTTGGAGGCCGCGCCGGTGTCGAGCTCCGCAGCACTTACCAGGCCGTGATCAGTCCCGCCCTGCAACGTGCCGTTGGCATGGAGGCCTGCCTGCTGATCAAGCAAGCAGGTGCGCTGGTTCCCGCCGATGACATGACGGCCGACATGGACGATCGCGCCATTGCCCGCCTGGACCAGCTCGCCCTGGCCGTGCACCTGCGCCACGCGCCCCCGGTACCCCAGGGTAACGAATGGCTGTTCCTGCCGCTGCATCCTCAAACCATCCATCAGCGACTGTTCTCTCCGGAGCAGGCGCTGCGCGAACTGGCGCTCCTGAATATCAGTCCCGCCCGCGTCGTGCTGGAAATTGCGGAGAGTCCTGCGCTCGGCGATGCCGAGCTCCGCGCCTTCGTTCGCACCTATCGGGACTATGGCTTCCGCATCGCACTGGATGATTTCGGCGCCGGGGCGTCGAACTATGACCGCGTGCTCATGCTGCAACCGGACATCGTGCGCCTTGCGCCCGCGCTGATTCGTAATGCAGGCCAGTCACCCCGGACCGCACGACTGTTTCCCCACATGATCTCGCTGCTGCGCGAGGCGGGATCGCTGGCACTGGTGGATGGCATTGATACCGAGACGCAGGCACGCATCGCCGTCGATGCCGATGCCGAATTGCTGCAAGGCGACTGGTTTGCCCTGGCGGGCGCCGCCCTGCCCCCGCCAGAAGCGGTCCGCGAAAAGGCTGCGGCGCTCACCGGCACGCTGAAAGCCACGGCGGACCGCGCCGAACTGCGGCTGCGCAGCCGCTTCATGAACGCCTGGAATGCCTACCGTGATGGCGACCGGCTGGAAGACATCGTCGCCAGCATTCCCGACACGGAGGTCACTCGGCTGTATGTAATCGATGGCGAGGGCTACCAGATCGGAGACACCGCCCTCACTCCGCACGCCGTTCATGGCCGCGGACACCCGCTGTCGGATGCGCGCGGCGCCTGCTGGGCACGGAGACAATACTTCCGCAATGCTGTCGAACAGCCGGGACGCGTACAGATCTCGCGGCCCTACCTGTCACTGACGGAACAACGCCTCTGCCAGACGTTCTCGTGCGTCGTCATGCGCCCGGGGCTCGGGCAGGTGGTGTTGTGCATGGATGCTCTGCAAGCCTGACACCCAGGCACGGCGTTCGGCCGGAATCCGGCCGATGGCCACAAACGCCGGACACAAAAAAGCCCGCGTCACAGCGGGCTTGGGGGATGCGCATTGCGTGCTCCGGAACGACACGGAGCGCCTGCGGCGGAGCGGATTCCGGACATTCGCCGGAAGCAGCGTGCTCCGGAATGAGCGCTGCTCACGGCCAAACATCATAAAGCGCCTGCGGCGGAGCCGGTTCCGGACATGTGCCGGGACCGGCGTGTTTGGTTGTGAGCACTGCTCACGACCAAACATCCTAAAAGGGAGGCCCCCCTGCCAGCCCGACCCCGGCACACGCATCACAACTACCGTTGCTTCCTTCCGGACCTGGCGGGGTTTGCTGCTTAGCGTTGCGGGGGAACCGGCAGGGTTGCCACAG
>DASSUO010000168.1:0-16917 GCA_035706925.1 Moraxellaceae bacterium | reverse complement strand
AATCCTGATCGTGGTGTTGGCGGCGCTCATCATGGGAGGGCTCATGCTGCTGGTGAACCGCACCCGGCTCGGCCGTGCCATGCGCGCCACCGCGCAAAATCCGCAGGTGGCACGGTTGATGGGCGTGAACGTCAATCACGTGATTTCCATGACCTTCATTCTCGGTTCCTGTCTGGGGGCGGTCGCCGGCGTGATGGTTTCGGCCAACTACGGGCAGGCGCATTCGTATATGGGCTTCCTGCTCGGTCTCAAGGCCTTTTCGGCGGCCGTGCTGGGGGGAATCGGCAACCTTCCCGGCGCGGTGGTGGGCGGCATCCTGCTCGGGATCATCGAGTCGCTGGGCGCTGGGTATATCGGAGACCTCACCGGCGGCGTGCTGGGTTCGCAGTATCAGGATGTTTTCGCCTTCCTCGTGCTGATCCTCGTACTCGTGTTCCGTCCGTCCGGCCTCATGGGCGAACGCGTGTCGGAGCGGCCGTGATGGAAGGGCGCATGAACCGGATTCCCGTTCGCGTATGGGCCGGCTACGCCGCGGTGGCGGTGGGCCTGTTGCTGGCCCCCTTCCTGATGGGGGGCGCTTTCGGCAACTCCTGGGTACGCATCCTCGATTTCGTCCTGCTGTATTCCATGCTGGCGCTGGGCCTCAATATCGTCGTCGGCTACGCGGGCCTGCTCGACCTTGGCTATATCGCGTTTTATGCCGTGGGCGCCTATCTTTTTGCCATCCTGGCCTCGCCGCACTTCGAGCTTCACCTGAGTGCGTGGATGATCCTGCCGGCAGGGGCGCTGCTGGCCTGTGCGGCCGGCGCCACGCTCGGGGCGCCGACACTGCGTCTGCGGGGCGACTATCTCGCCATCGTGACGCTGGGCTTTGGCGAGATCGTGCGCCTGTTCATGAACAATCTCGACCGGCCGGTGAACATCACCAACGGTCCGCAGGGCATCAATCTCATCGACGGCATTTCGCTGTTCGGCTACCGCCTGGAATCCGGCTTCTCGCTGTTTGGCCACCATTTCTCCGGTGACTACGGCTATTACTTCCTGTTTCTGGCGCTGGCACTGCTTACGGTGTTTGTTTGCCTGCGTCTCGAAGACTCGCGCATCGGCCGTGCCTGGGTCGCCATTCGCGAAGACGAGATCGCCGCGCAGGCGATGGGCATCAATACCCGCAACGTGAAGCTGCTGGCCTTTGCCATGGGGGCGTCCTTCGGTGGCGTGGCGGGTGGACTTTTCGCGGCGTTCCAGGGCTTCGTCAGTCCCGAGTCCTTCACACTGATGGAATCGGTCATGGTGGTATGCATGGTGGTGCTCGGGGGCATGGGGCATATTCCGGGCGTCATCCTTGGCGCGGTGCTGCTGACCATTACGCCCGAGTTTCTACGCGACATCATCAATCCGCTGCAGCGCAGCCTGTTCGGCCACATGGTGGTCGATCCGGAAAACCTGCGCATGCTGCTGTTCGGGTTGGCCCTGATCGTGGTGATGCTGTTCCGCCCGGCCGGCCTCTGGCCGTCGCCACGTCGTCGGCAGGAGCTGGAGAGTGTCCATGACTGATCTCCTGGTCCTTCGCAATGTGGAGAAGCGCTTTGGCGGTCTGAGAGCGCTGAACGCGGTCAGCCTCACCATACCCGAGGGATGTGTGTACGGCTTGATCGGCCCGAATGGTGCCGGCAAGACGACGCTGTTCAATGTCATCACCGGCCTCTATCAGGCCGAGAGCGGAGAGCGCGTGTTTGCCGGCGAAGCGCTGCCCCTGATGCTGAAACCGCATCGCATCGTGCAGCGCGGCATTGCGCGCACCTTCCAGAACATCCGCCTGTTCCAGAACATGACGGCGCTGGAGAACGTGATGGTCGCGCGCCATGGCCGCACGCGGACCGGCGTGTTCGGGGCGATCACGCGGCATGCCCGTGCGCGCGCCGAAGAGTCGGCCATCCGTGAGCGGGCGAGTGCGCTGCTCGATTATGTCGGCATTGCCGCATCGGCGAACAAGCTCGCCAAGGAACTGTCCTATGGCGACCAGCGCCGTCTGGAAATTGCCCGTGCCCTGGCGACGGAGCCACGTCTATTGGCGCTGGATGAACCGGCCGCGGGCATGAATCCCACCGAGACGGCAGGCTTGCGGTCGCTCATTACGCGCATCCGCGACGACGGCATCACCGTGTTGCTGATCGAGCATGACGTGAAGCTGATCATGGGGCTGTGCGATCGTGTGGCCGTGCTGGATTTCGGCGAGAAGATCGCGGAAGGCACGCCGGCAGAGGTGCAGTCGAACTCCCGGGTGATCGAGGCGTACCTGGGGAGTGGCGCGGCATGAGTCTGCTCAGCATCGAGAATCTGTCCATTGCCTACGGTGGTATCCAGGCCGTCAAGGGCATCAGCCTTTCTGTCGAAGAGGGTGAGCTGGTCACGCTCATTGGCGCCAATGGCGCAGGCAAGACCACCACGCTCAATGCGCTAGGCGGCTTGCTCCCCATTGCCGGCGGCAGCGTCCGCTATGCCGGACGGGATCTGGTGTCCATTCCCGCGCATGACCGTGTGCGACAGGGCTTGGCCCTGGTACCTGAGGGGCGTGGCATCTTCGGTCGTCTTACCGTGGCCGAGAACCTGCTCATGGGCGCCTTCCACCGTCACGACAGGGACGGCATCCGAGCGGATATGGTCAAGTCCTATGAATTGTTCCCGCGGCTTCGCGAGCGCCAGGAGCAGCTGGCGGGCACATTGTCGGGCGGCGAACAGCAGATGCTCGCCATCTGCCGTGCCCTGATGGGCCGGCCGAAGTTGCTGTTGCTGGATGAGCCGTCCATGGGACTGGCACCGCTGATGGTCGACAGGATTTTCGCCCTCATCCGCGAGATCAATGCCAGCGGTGTGTCTGTCCTTCTTATCGAGCAGAACGCGCGTCTGGCCCTGCAAGCCGCACACCGTGCCTATGTCATGGAGTCGGGACGTATCAGCCTCTCTGGACCTGCGGCGGAGCTGGCGGCGGACGAGCGCGTTCGCGCGGCCTATCTCGGCCACTGACGGCGGCGCATTGCCGTGGCAGTGAGGCAATGGTGCGGGTCGCACCCTGATCCGGGGCTCGCAACGGCAGCCGGCAAAATTGCCGCGTGCATTGCCACTATTGCGCCGGGGATCTGGCGACGGACTTTTGCGCGAAGGCCAGGAAGGCTTCGGCAGCGGGAGACAGGCGTCGCCCTTCGCGCATCACGAAGCTGAAATGCGCGGCCAGCGGAAACCCTTTCACCTTCAGTTCGACGAGCCCCTCGCTGCCCGCCAGCGCATGCCGGGACAACACCGTGAGGCCCAGCCCGCCCTGCACCGCGTGCTTGATCGCTTCGTTTGAGCCCAGGGCCATCGCCACACGGGGTACAAATCCCTCCTGCGCAAAATGCGCCTCGACAATCTGTCGCCCGCCAGAGCCCGGTTCGCGCAGCAGCCAGCGCTCCGCCTGCAAATGCGAAAGCGTGCAGCGCCTGCCGGCCAGGCGATGACCTGCGGCGGCAATGACCACCAGAGGACTGTCCACAAAGGGAACGATACGAAGGCGCGAGTCCTCAGGGGGGAGCATGAGGACGGTCAGGTCGTCACGGTCCTGATCCAGGCGCTCGAGCAGGGTGCGGCGGTTCTCCACGGCCAGCTCTACGTCCACCCCAGGGTAGGCATCACAAAAAGGTCCGAGCAACTGGGGCAGCAGGTACTCGGCCGTGGTCGCGGCCGCCAGGCGCAGGGTGCCTCGTGTCACACCCTGCAACTCCGCGATGCGGGCTTCGAAGCCGGCCCAGCTCGCGAAAATGTCCCGTACGGTGGCCTGCAGCTCGCGCCCGGCCTCGGTGAGCACCAGTCGCCGGCCCTGAAGTTCGAAGAGGGGCAGGCCCACATTCTCGGCCAGCTCCCGGAGCTGGATGGAGACCGTGGGCTGGCTGGTGTTGAGCTCCTCGGCCGCCCGGGTCATGGACAGAAGGCGGGCCGTGGTCTCGAAAGCCAGGAGCTGCTGGTGGGTTGCCCGGATAAGGGCCTGGCGGTGCATAGATAAAAACCTATGGGACTAATAGAAATAAAATATTTTCATAAATGACAGGAAAAGCCTAGAGTTCGCCCCCTGACCGGGCTCCGCCCTGACTTCCACCTGTCCGAAGGTCTGCCATGCTGAACCTCTCCGAACAGCGCCTCACGCACCTCAAGCAGCTCGAGGCCGAATCCATCCACATCATCCGCGAGGTCGCCGCGGAGTTCGAAAACCCGGTGATGCTGTATTCCATCGGCAAAGACTCTGCCGTGATGCTGCATCTGGCCCTCAAGGCCTTTGCGCCGGGCAAGCCGCCCTTCCCCCTCATGCACGTGGACACCACCTGGAAGTTCCAGGAAATGATCCGCTTCCGTGACGAGATGGCGAAGAAGCACAACTGGCAGCTGATCGTGCACATCAATGAAGAGGGCGTGAAGGCGGGCATCAACCCCTTTACGGCCGGATCGGCCAAGCACACCGACGTCATGAAGACGGAAGGCCTGAAGCAGGCGCTGAACAAGTACAAGTTCGACGCGGCTTTTGGTGGCGCGCGCCGTGACGAAGAAAAGTCGCGCGCGAAGGAACGTGTCTACTCCTTCCGCGACAAGAACCATCGCTGGGATCCGAAGAACCAGCGTCCGGAACTCTGGAACATCTACAACAGCCGCATCGACAAGGGCGAGAGCATCCGCGTGTTCCCGCTCTCCAACTGGACCGAGCTGGACATCTGGCAGTACATCTTCCTCGAGAACATCGACATCGTGCCGCTCTATTTTGCGGCCGAGCGCCCGGTGATCGAGCGTGACGGCACGCTGATCATGATCGACGATGACCGCATCCTCACCTACCTGAGTGATGAGGAAAAGAAGACGATCACGACCCGGTGGGTGCGATTCCGCACGCTGGGCTGCTACCCGCTGACCGGCGCGGTGGAGTCCGAGGCGGCGACGCTGCCGGACATCATCCAGGAAATGCTGCTGACCAAGACGTCGGAGCGCCAGGGTCGCGTCATCGACCACGACTCGGCCGGCTCCATGGAAAAGAAAAAGATGGAGGGGTACTTCTAAATGTCCCACCAGTCCGACCTGATCGAAAAAGACATCCTCGGCTACCTGAAACAGCACGAGAACAAGGACCTGCTGCGTTTCATCACCTGCGGCAATGTCGACGACGGCAAATCCACCCTGATCGGCCGTCTCCTGCATGACTCCAAGCTGATCTTTGAAGACCAGCTGGCCGCCATCCAGAAGGATTCGCAGAAGTACAATACCACTGACCAGGAAATCGACCTGGCGCTACTGGTCGACGGCCTGCAGGCCGAGCGCGAGCAGGGCATCACCATCGACGTGGCCTATCGCTACTTCAGCACCGAGAAGCGCAAATTCATCATTGCCGACTGCCCGGGTCACGAGCAGTACACGCGCAACATGGCGACGGGCGCTTCCACCTCCAACCTCGCCATCATACTGATCGACGCGCGCTACGGCGTGAAGACGCAGACGCGCCGCCACAGCTTCATCGTGAGCTTGCTGGGTATCAAGCATGTCATCGTCGCCATCAACAAGATGGACATTGTCGATTACAAGCAGGATGTGTTCGACCGCATCCGGGCCGAGTACAGCGAATTCGCTCGACAGCTCGACATTCCCGACATTCGCTTCGTGCCGATTTCGGCGCTGCGCGGCGACAACGTCGTATCGGCCAGTGAGCACATGGGCTGGTATCAGGGACCGACGCTGATGAACCTGCTGGAAACGGTCGAGGTGTCGCACGATGTCGCTCTCGACGCCTTCCGCCTGCCCGTGCAGTACGTCAACCGCCCCAATCTCGACTTCCGCGGCTTTTGCGGTACGGTTGCGGCCGGCGCCATCCAGAAGGGCGACGTGGTCACCGTGCTGCCCTCCGGGCGCACCAGCAAGGTGAAGCAGGTGCTGACGGCGCAGGGCGAGGCCGATGTTGCCTTCGTGGGCCAGGCCATCACCCTGACCTTCGAGGACGAGATCGACTGCTCGCGCGGCGACATGATCGTGCGCAGCGCGGAGACGGCGCCCGCTGTATCGCAGGCCTTCGACGCCCACGTCGTGTGGATGAACGACAACCCGCTGCAGGTCGGCAAGGAGTACATCTTCAAGTTGTCAGGCAAGAGTGTCTATGGCCGTGTCGAGCAGATCCTGCATCGTGTGGACGTCAATTCGCTGGAGCAAGTCGACGCGCCGCAGCTTGGTCTCAACGAGATTGGCCTGTGCCGCGTGGTGGTGAATGCACCGGTGGCCTTTGATGCCTATCGCGCTTGCCGCGGAACGGGCAGCTTTGTGGTCATTGACCGCCTGAGCAATGCCACGGCCGGCGCCGGCATGATCAGCGCCGCCGCGGTGGTGGATACGGACAAGCTCCGCGCCCGCAACCGCGAACTGCTCGCCTCCCTGGATCCGCAGGAGCTGCATGCCTTCGTGCGCGAGCGCTATCCGGCCTGGGGCCTGAAGCCCTGGGATGAGGCCAGCAAGGGCTGACCGGGTACGAGGGAGCAAAAGGGCGGCCATGGCCGCCCTTTTTCATGGGCACGACCCGTCCGGAACAGCGCTGACGCCCTCTTGCCAGCCCTTCCTTCCGCATGCCCGAAGTAGCGCGGCTTCAGTCGCAAAAGACACCTCGATCCGGACGGGACTCCCTCGTACGGGCCAGATAGTGGATCGCGCCTGAGGCGGCTCCGGCGGGCGCTGATGGCAGTCGCGGCTGAAGCCGCTCCTGTCAGGAGGCGGCTGGATGTAGACTTTGCGTCATGACGACGGGGGAGTGGCAATGACGCGCAAGGGCATCGTACTGGCTGGAGGGACCGGTAGCCGGCTGCATCCGCTCACGCTCGCGGTCAGCAAGCAGTTGATGCCCGTCTACGACAAGCCGCTGGTCTACTATCCGCTCTGCACGCTCATGGCCGCGGATATCCGCGACATTCTCGTCATTACGACGCCGCAGGACCGGGAATCCTTCCAGCGCCTGCTGGGAGACGGCAGCCAATGGGGTATCTCGATTACCTATGCCGAGCAGCCGCGGCCCGAGGGTATCGCGCAGGCCCTGCTGGTCGGCGCGGACTTCATCGGCGGGGAACCGGTCGCCCTGATCCTGGGCGACAACCTGTTTCACGGGCATGGCCTCGCTGACCTGCTGCAGCGCGCCGCCCTGCAATCGCAGGGGGCGACCATCTTTGCCTGCCACGTCAATGATCCGGAACGTTACGGCGTCGTCGGCTTCGATGCGGCGGGGCATGCCGAGTCGCTCGACGAGAAGCCGGCGGTGCCCCGTTCGAATTTTGCGGTCACGGGGCTGTATTTCTACGATCGCGACGCGGTTGACCTGGCGCGCACGCTTACGCCGTCGGCTCGCGGGGAACTGGAAATTACGGATCTCAATCGCCTGTACCTTGATCGCGGTGACCTGCGGGTAGAGCGCATGGAGCCGGGCCTGACCTGGCTCGATACGGGGACGCATGAATCCTTGCTGGCGGCGGCAAATTTCATTCACGTCATGCAGACGCGGCAGGGGCTGCTGATTGGCTCGCCGGACGTTGTGGCGCTGTCTAACGGATGGATAGACCGGAGCCAGGTCGAGGCAATGGCCCGCCGCTGTGCGTCCGGCAGCTATGGACGTTATCTCCAGGCGCTCCTCGCACGGAGGAATGACGAATGAGGATCATTCACTCGGCGCTGCCCGGCGTATGGCTTCTGGAGCCGGAGGTTCACAGGGATGAGCGCGGATTCCTGCTCGAAACGTTCCGTGCCGACTGGTTGCGTGCCGCGGGTATCGACGCCGGTTTTGTGCAGGACAATCAGTCCCGGTCGCATCGGGGAGTGGTGAGGGGGCTGCACTACCAGCGTGTCAATCCGCAGGGAAAGCTGGTGCGAACGGCGCGTGGGCGGGTATTCGATGTGGCTGTCGATGTGCGTCGGGGGTCGCCGCACTTCGGTGAGTGGGTCGGCTACGTACTGGATGATGTCACGCACTGCCAGCTCTGGATTCCCCCGGGATTTGCCCACGGATTCTGCGCGTTGTCCGATGAGGCTGACGTGGCATACAAGTGCACCGCCTGGTATCACGCCGAATCCAATACGGGAATTGCCTGGGATGATCCCGACATCGGCATCGAATGGCCGGAGGCCGGGGCGCGACTTCTCTCTGCCAAGGATCGCGAGTTGCCGCGTCTCGCCGAGCAACGGCTGGAATGGCTGCCGGTCTATGGAGACTGACCGGTGATTCTCGTCACGGGAGCGGGTGGCCAGCTGGGTGCCGAGCTGCAGCGGGAAGGGGGGGCGCAGGTGCGTGGCTTGTCGCACGCGGTCCTCGACATTACCGACGCCACGGCGGTGGCGGGAGCAATGAAGGCGGCAGGTGCGCGGCTGGTCATCAATGCGGCGGCCTGGACCGACGTCGATGGCGCCGAGCAGAATCCCGTAGGCGCCTTCGCTGCCAACAGCGACGGGCCCGCGGTGCTGGCAAGGGCCTGTGCCGAGTCAGGTGTGCCGCTGTTCCATGTCTCCACGGATCACGTGTTTGACGGGCGGGGTGATCGTCCCTGGCGTGAATCCGACCCTGTTTCGCCACTTGGCGTGTATGGGCAGAGCAAGGCGGCAGGGGAGGCGGCAATACGCGAACAATGGCCGTCCCATCTGATCGTGCGGACCAGCTGGGTATTCGGGCAAGCCGGAGAAAACTTCGTGACGGCAGTGTTGCGTCGCGCCCGGTCAGGCGACGCGCTCGCGGTGGTGGCGGACCAGGTCGGCGGACCCACGCCGGCCCGGGCGCTTGCCCAGGCGCTCCTGATGCTGGCCCGGCGTCATCTTGATGGCGATCGTCTGCCTTGGGGAACCTGGCATTTTGCGGGACAGCCGTTCGTGTCGCGCCATGCCTTCGCCGAGGCCATCGTGACGATGGCCTGCGCGCAGGGACTGCTCCCCCGGCGCGTCGAGGTGCGTGCGATCAGCAGTGCCGACCGGGCGGGGGCGGCGCTTCGTCCGGCCAATGCCTGCCTCGACAGCTCCGCCATGACGCTCGCGCTCGGCGTCACTCCGCCCGACTGGCATGCCGGCCTGTCCACCCTCCTGTCCGAACTGGCCGCGCTGCGGTCGCGAGGATGTCCATGAGTTTTGTTCCTCGTCACGTACTCGTCACCGGCGGTGCCGGTTTTATCGGCGCCAGCTTTGTCCATCATCTGCTGGCAACGGATCCGGGCGTACGCATCGTCACCCTCGATGCACTGACCTATGCGGGGCATCGTGACAACCTGGCTGGTTTGCCCGATCCCGATCGCCATGACCTGGTGGAAGGCAGCATCAATGATGGCGAACTGGTCCGGCGCCTGCTCCGGGAGCACGCGATCGACACGGTCGTCAATTTTGCGGCGGAGAGTCATGTCGACCGGTCGATTGCCGGTCCGTCGGCGTTCATCCGGACCAATGTCGAGGGCACCTTCACCCTGCTGGAGTCCGTGCGCGACGTCTGGATCGGGGAGCAGGGACTGGCCGGCACGGCGCTGGCGGCCCGGCACCGTTTCCATCATGTCAGTACCGACGAGGTGTACGGTGACCTGCCTGTCGGTGCGCCCGCATTCACGGAGCAAAGCCCGTATGCACCGCGCTCGCCCTATGCCGCCAGCAAGGCGGCGGCTGACCATCTCGTGCGTGCCTGGACCGCAACCTGGGGGCTCCCCACCCTCATCACCGCCTGCAGCAATAACTACGGGCCGCGGCAGCATGCCGAGAAGTTCATTCCCGTCGTAATTGGCAGCTGCCTTGCGCGTCGTCCCATTCCGGTCTATGGCGACGGCCTGCAACGGCGCGACTGGTTGCATGTCGATGATCATTGCCGGGCAATCGACACGGTCCTCCGACAGGCGGACCCGGGATCGACCTGGAATATTGGCGGCGCCAATGAGCAGGTCAATCTCGAGCTGGTGAAGCGGATCTGCGCCCTGATGGATGAAATGGTGCCGGCAGGGGCTCCGCACGGGGATCTGGTTCGGCATGTGCCGGACCGCCCCGGGCATGACCGCCGCTACGAAGTGGACGCCAGCCGATTGCGTCATGAGCTGGGCTGGTCGCCGAGGGTGGATTTCGAGGCGGGTCTGCGCGAAACGGTCCGCTGGTACCTGGCGCGCTTGCAGTGAAATTTTCCTGAAAAACAGATGCTTCTGGCGATCTCGCCGGTCGGGCGGCTAGGCCCGGCAGAGGGTGGGTGATAACATCCGGCGATCCCCGAGAGCGCCACGAGGCGCCGGTCCGATGGTGTTCTGACCCGTCCCGCAATTCCATCCCGACCAATGCCGGCCGGCCCAGAGGCAGTCAGCCAGGCCACCGGAGCGGTCGGTCGAGAGGTGAGTGTGAACAACGCCCATGTCGTCTGGCAGAAGCCCACGGTGACCCGTGCGATGCGGGAGCGACGCAATGGTCATCGTGCCGTCACCCTTTGGTTTACGGGACTGTCCGGCGCCGGCAAGTCGACGTTGTCTCATGCACTGGAGCAGCGCCTTTTCGAGTTGGGCTGCAATACATTTGTTTTCGACGGCGACAATGTCCGGCACGGTCTCTGTCGTGACCTCGGGTTCTCGGAGGCGGACCGCACCGAAAATATCCGCCGTATCGGCGAGGTCGCCAGGCTCGCCAATGCGGCGGGAACAATTGCCCTGACAGCCTTCATTTCCCCTTTCCGCAAGGACCGTGACCTGGTGCGCGCCTCGCTGCCGGAGGGCGACTTCATCGAGGTTTACGTGAAGTGCCCGCTCGAGGAGTGCGAGCGGCGCGACGTCAAGGGGCTCTACAAGAAGGCCCGTGCCGGCCAGATCGCCGAGTTCACCGGGATTTCGTCGCCCTATGAGCCACCGGAAAACCCGGAGGTCGTGATCGACACCTCGCGACAGTCCCTCGATGTGTCAGTGGGGCAGCTGGTCGCTTTTTGCCGCGAACGCGGCATCGTGTCCTGAGGAGGCGCCCATGCAGGAACTCGACTCCAAGACTGTCGCTATCGTTGGGCTCGGCTATGTCGGCCTGCCGCTCGCGCTCGCCTTCGGTCGCAAGATCAATACGATCGGATTCGACATCAGCGAAAGCAAGCTCCACGCGTATCGCGAGGGACATGACCCTACTGGCGAAATGCCCGGCGATGCCTTCACGGCGGCGACACATCTGTCCTATTCCAGTGACAGCCGCGATATCGCCCGTGCCGACTTCATCATCGTGGCGGTTCCCACGCCCATCGACAACGCCAAGCAGCCCGACCTCACGCCGGTCATTCGTGCTACCGAGACCATTGCACCCAACATGAAGCCGGGTGTCATCGTGATCTACGAATCCACGGTGTATCCGGGTGTCACGGACGAAGTGTGCGCACCCATCCTGGAGCGGCTGTCGGGCGGCGTGCGCGGCCGTGACTTCACGTTGGGCTATTCGCCGGAACGCATCAATCCGGGGGACAAGGCGCACCGGCTGGAAACCATCATGAAGATCGTGTCCGCAGACGATCCGGCCTCGCTGGACAAGGTGGCGGCATTGTATTCCCTTGTGGTGGAGGCCGGCGTTTACCGTGCTTCCAGCATCCGCGTTGCCGAGGCCGCCAAAGTCATCGAAAACACCCAGCGTGACGTGAACATTGCGCTCATCAACGAGCTGGCCGTGATTTTCAACATGATGGGTATCGACACGATGGAGGTACTGGAGGCCGCAGGAACCAAGTGGAATTTCCTGCCGTTCCGCCCGGGCCTGGTCGGTGGACATTGCATCGGTGTCGATCCCTATTATCTGACCCACAAGGTCACCACGCTGGGCTACAACCCCGCCATCATCCATGCCGCGCGCCGCGTGAACGACCGCATGGGCTCGTATGTCGCGCAGCAGGCCATCAAGCAGATGGTACGCACCGGGCGCATGAAAGCCGGCGCGCAGGTACTCGTCATGGGGCTGACCTTCAAGGAAAACTGCGCCGACATTCGCAACACCAAGGTGGTCGACATCGTCCACGAGCTGGAGGATTACGGACTTCGGGTTCTTGTGTGGGATCCGGTGGCAGATCCGGCGGAAGCGGTTCACGAGTACGGCCTGACCCTGGCGACACTGGACGACCTGACGGGAATCGATGCCGTCATTGCCGCGGTGGCGCATCGAGAGGTGCGGGGCATGGACCTCGACAAACTGGCGCGCAAGACCGGAGCCGGTGCCCCCTTCATCGACGTGAAGTCGGCCTTTGACCGCGTGCGCCTCGAGGCGGCCGGTTTCCATGTTTGGCGCCTGTAAGGCGTGTAATTGATTCAGGAGCGTTGACGTGTCGATTGAGGTAGTCGTCCTCCCTGTGGCGGGTCTGGGCACCCGGTTCCTGCCCGCGACAAAGGCAGTTCCCAAGGAAATGCTGCCCGTTGTGGACGTGCCCCTGGTTCAGCTGGCAGTGGAAGAGGCTGCACGTGCAGGTATCCGCGATGTCGTGCTCGTCACGAGCGCATCCAAGCGTGCCATCGAAGACCACTTTGATCATTCCTGGGAGCTCGAGAACATGCTCGAGCACCGCGCCAAGCACGAACTGCTGGAGCAGGTCCGCGGTGTGCTGCCGCGCGGCATGCGTGTGACCACGGTTCGCCAGCCCCAGGCGCTGGGGCTGGGCCATGCGGTGCTGTGCGCGCGCACCGTGGTGGGTAACCGGAATTTCGCCGTGATGCTTCCGGACGACCTGATCGATGCCCCCGCACCGGGCTGCCTGGCCGACATGGTTGCCTTGCATCGCGAGACCGGTGCCTTCTCGCTGGCCGTGGAAGAGGTCCCGCGCGACCGTACCGACCGGTATGGCATTGTCTCTCTGAAGGGGGAACGCATCAGTGCCGTAGTGGAAAAGCCGAAGCCGGATGTTGCCCCGAGCACGCTGGCGATCGTGGGGCGCTATGTGTTGCCGGCCGGCATCATGGGTGTGCTGGAGAACGCCACGCCGGGGGCCGGTGGTGAAATCCAGCTGACTGATGCCATTGCCACCATGCTGGCGGATGCCGATTTCCGTCCGCACCGCTTTGCCGGCGTCCGCTATGACTGCGGCAGCAAGCTCGGCTACGTGCAGGCAAATGTGGCCTTCGCGTTACGGGATGCCGAAATGGGGGATCCTTTGCGTGAATGGTTGCGTGGGCGGCTGACCTGATGTCCCGATCCTCGCTTCCAGCCTGGCAGCGTCTGCGACACCTGGCGGTCGTGGCGCGCGATCGCCATCTGCGTGTCTTGTGGAACGATCCGGCGCGCGTGACGGCCTTCAGCCGCGAGGCGGGCCCCCTTTTTCTCGATTTCAGCAAGCAGCGGCTGAACCAGATAGAACTCGACGCCCTGGTCGAGCTCGCGGAGGCATGCAGCCTCCCGACGGCCATTTCCTCCCTGCTGGAGGGCGCCCCCGTCAACCTGACAGAGGGACGGCCAGCCCTGCACAGCGCGTTGCGCGCGGCGCCCGACGAGTCGGTCCGGGTGGCCGGACGTGATGTCATTCCCGATGTCCAGGATAGTCTCGGGCGAATGGAGTCGGTGGTGCATCGCGTGCATTCCCGGCAATGGCGCGGGTGGTCTGGTCGCGCCATCACCGATGTCGTGAACATTGGTGTAGGTGGCTCCGACCTCGGCGCCTACATGGCGTGCACCGCACTCGGCGAATTTGCGGCCCCGGAGGCGCCTGACCTGCGCCTGCACTTTGTGAGCTCCATCGACGGCACCCAGATAGCCGACCTGTTGCAGTCGCTGCGTCCGGAAACGACGCTCTTCATCGTGTCATCAAAGTCGTTCACGACGGTCGACACGATGTCCAATGCCCGGACCGCGCTGCAATGGATGATTTCGGAGAACGACGATGTCGAGATGCTGTTGCGGCATCACTTCATCGGCGTCTCCGCGAGCCCGGCACGAATGCGCGAGTGGGGGCTGCCGGAGGCCAACCAGATCGTTTTCTGGGACTGGGTGGGCGGCCGGTTCTCGCTGTGGTCTGCCGTCGGATTGCCGCTGGCCTTGAAGATCGGCATGGCGGGCTTTCGCGAAATGCTGGCCGGTGCGCGCTTCATGGATCGCCACTTCCGGGAAACGCCGCTGGCAGACAATTTGCCGGTGATGCTGGGCCTCATCGGCGTATGGAATGCCACGTTCCTGGATATCCGCGCCCACGCCGTATTGCCCTATGACGGACGCCTCAAGCTGTTTCCCACCTATCTCTCGCAACTCGAGATGGAGAGCAACGGCAAGTCGGTCAGCCGGGGTGGCGACGCCCTTGATTACTCGACCTGTCCCGTGCTGTGGGGCGAAGTCGGTCCCAATGCGCAGCATGCGTTCTATCAGCTCCTGCATCAGGGTACGCAAGCCGTATCCTGCGATTTCATCGCGCCGGTCAGCCGGTATGGAGACGCCCGCCACGACAGCCTGCAGCTGCAGCATCAGCTGGCGCTCGCCAACTGTCTCGCGCAGTCACGCGTGCTGATGCTGGGGGACGACTGCGTGGCCGACGGCGCGGCGGCCCCGGAATTCCGCCGTTACCGCGGCAATCAACCCTCCACCACGCTGCTGCTCGACCGTCTCACGCCCTACAGTCTCGGGGCGCTCCTGGCGCTTTATGAACACAAGGTGTTCGTCATGTCCGTGGTGTGGGACATCAATCCCTTTGACCAGTGGGGAGTGGAACTCGGCAAACAGATTGCAGATGTCACCCTGCAGGCACTGGCGACCGGGAGCCTGGGGGCGTTCGATGCCTCGACCGAGTTGTTGCTGCGACATATTCGCGCGGCGCGGGGGACATCATGACCGGGACGATGCGCATTGCCGTGCATGGCGACACGCATTTCGCGTGGGTGGCGGCCGCCAAGCTGGCGGAGAAGGGGCATGACGTCAACCTGTTGCTTCCGTCCCGGGAGTCGCTGGCGGCATTTGATCCCTCCCGCGAAACGGGATTGCCGGCGCTACTGGCGGACCAGCAGGCTGCGGGGCGCCTGCGTGTGCAGCGGGACGGCACTCTTGCGGCGACGCTGCACCTGATGGCGGCGGACTACACCGAGGAGACCCTGCGCAGCGCGCTGGATCCATTGATTGCAGCACCGGAGTCCGCCTGTGTGCTGGTGCTGACCCAGTTGACGGTAGGTGCCCTTCAGCGACTGCGACAGGAGGCGGCGGCGGCATCGCAAGGCCGTGTACTCCTCGGTGCGTTGCCGCTGTTCATTCGTGAAGGGCGTGCACTTGCCGACTTTGAACAGCCGGAGCTGATCGTGCTGGGGGCGGAGGACGATGAAGTGATCGCCTGTGCGAAGGCCTGCCTGCATCCCTTTCTGCAACAGGCCCGCAAGGCGATGGTGGTCGGCCTTGCCACCGCGGAACTCATCAAGTTTGGCGTCAACGCCATGCTGGCCACCCGCATCAGCTTCATGAACGAAATGGCGGCCCTGGCGGAAAAGCTTGGCGTCGACATTGAAACCGTTCGCGAAGGCATGGCGGCCGATTCCCGCGTTGGCAGTGAATACCTGCTGGCAGGATGCGGATTTGGCGGCCCGACGTTTGCCAGCGAGCTACTGAGCTTTGCACGGACCATGCAGGAAGAGCTCGACACGGCGGGGCTAATTGATGCGGTCATGGCCATCAACGATTCCCAGCGCGAGATACTGTTCCGGAAAATATGGCGTTTCTTTCGCGGCGAGCTGAAAGGGCGTGTCGTTGCCGTCTGGGGGGCGGCCTTCAAGCCGGGAACCTCCAGTGTCAGCAACTCCGTCGTTCACGCGCTGCTGCGCGCGCTGTGGGCGCAGGGGTGCCGGACCCGTGTTTATGACCCGCAGGCGATGGACGCTTTGCGCAAGATTTACCCGGATGAACCCCTGCTGGATTTCTCACCGTCGGCGGAGGCGTCGGCGGCAGGGGTCGATGCGGTGGCCATCGTGACTGCGTGGCCCGAGTTTCCGCGTTCGGACTTTCCTGCGCTGGCACAGGTGATGAATCAGCCGGTGGTATTCGACGGCAGGAATTGTCTGCTGCCCGATGTCATGCATCGCCACGGGTTCCGCTATTTCGGCATTGGCCGGGGAGAGGCCATCTGATGAAGGTATTAGTGACCGGTGGCGCCGGCTTCATCGGGAGTCATACCTGCGTCGAGCTGCTGGCGGCCGGTTATCAGCCCGTGGTGGTCGACAATTTCTGCAACAGCCGTCCCGGGGTGCTGGACCGGATCCGGGAAATTGCCGGGCAGGATTTTTCCTCCTACGCGCTCGATGTCCGTGATCGTCAGGGATTGCAGCGAGTCTTTGCCGCCGAGCAGCCGGCTGCGGTCATTCATTTTGCCGGACTCAAGGCCGTCGGAGAGTCTGTCGCCGAGCCCCTGCGCTATTACGACAATAACGTCGGCAATACCCTGTCTCTGCTGCAGGTCATGCGCGAGTCGGATTGCCGCACGCTGGTCTTCAGTTCGTCCGCCACGGTCTACGGCGTGCCCGATCAGGTGCCGCTGAAGGAGGACGCACCGCTAAGGGCGATCAATCCGTATGGGCAGACCAAGCTCATGGTTGAGCAGATGCTCCGCGACATCGCGCGGGCCGAGTCGGGATGGCATGTGGCCATGCTGCGCTATTTCAATCCGGTCGGTGCGCATGAAAGCGGACGCATCGGAGAAGACCCGGCGGGCATCCCCAATAACCTGATGCCCTTTGTCTGCCAGGTGGCCGTCGGACGGCGCCCGCGTCTGCAGGTATTCGGCGGGGACTATCCCACACCGGACGGCACCGGTGTGCGCGACTACCTGCATGTGGTGGATCTCGCCAACGGCCACGTGAAGGCCCTTGAGTGGCTCGCGCGGGCCCGCCCCGAACAGGCAACGGCCATCAACCTTGGCACCGGGCGTGGCGCGTCCGTTCTGGATCTCGTGAAGGCTTTCGAAGCGGCCAGTGG
>DASSUO010000167.1:0-9588 GCA_035706925.1 Moraxellaceae bacterium | reverse complement strand
GTCTTGGTGAGGCTGCCCGTGCCACTCATGACGCCGCTGAACGTCGTTGACGTATTGTTGTAGCCCGCGAGCAGGTTCGAGCTGCCCAGGTTCACGGAACCTGCGCCGGCAATCGATCCGATGGCTTCGGTGGCACCGAACGCAATCGTCGCACCGGACGCCACCGTCACCGCTGACTGGTCACCGATGGCCGATCCGCCATTGGCTACCAGCGTACCACTGCTGACGGTGGTAGCACCGCTGTAGTCATTGGGGCCGCTCAGGGTGAGCGTACCGGTTCCCGCCTGCACCACGCTGCCCGAGCCCGTGATCTTGCCGCCGAAGGCAATCGCGTCACTGTGCGTGAATGTCAGTGTGCCATTGTCTGTCACGACGCCGGTATCGGATATCGATCCGCCGTTGGAGATCGCGAGTGTTGCTCCCGCGCTGATCGTGGTGCCCCCGGTGTAGGTGTTGGCATTTGTCAGCATCAGTGTGCTGGCACCCGTTACTGTCACCGTGCCCGTGCCGCTGATGGCGCCGCTGAAAATGTTGCTGACGTTGTGGTTGAACACCAGTGCACTGTTGTCGGCGATGTTGCCGGTGACCCAGCCGCCGCCGCTTCCGTTGCCCAGTTGCAGGGTGCCGGCGCTGATGGTGGTGCCGCCGGTGTAGGTGTTGAAATTGAGCAGCGTCAATGTCCCGGTACCGTCCTTGACGAGACTGCCCGTATCACTGATGACCCCGCTGAACGTCGTGCTGCTGTTGTCACCACCGGCCGTCAGGGCATTGGCGCCCAGTGTGACGCTGCCAGCACCGGCCAGCGATCCGATGGTTTCGCTGGCGCCCAGCGCCAGCGTTGCTCCGCTGGCGACGGTGACGGCTGACGTATCGGCAATGGCGGCACCGCCCGTCACCTGCAAGGTACCGGCGCTGATGGTGGTGGCACCGGTGTAGGTGTTGGCACCGCTCAGTGTCATTGTGCCGGTACCGGTTTTGGTGAGCCCGCCCGCGCCGCTCATCACACCACTGTAAGTGGTGGAAGTGTTGTCTCCTCCCGTGGTGAGCGTGAAGCCGCCGTTATCAACTGTGCCCGCATCGCTCAGGGAGCCGATGGTCTCCGCCGCGCCCAGTGTCAGGCCGGCACCACTCAGGACACTCACGGCCGAGCTGTCACCGATGGCATTGCCACCGCTGGTGACCAACGACCCTGCGCCGATGATGGTGCTGCCGGAATACGTGTTGTTGCCACTCAGGGTGATGGCGCCGCCCCCGAACAGGTAAATTCCTCCGGTGCCGCTGATGTTGCCGGCAAAGGACGTGTTGTCGGTGCGATTGAAATACAAGGTTCCGTTGTCGACCACGTCACCGACGATGGAGCCAGTGGTGCCGCCGTTGCCGTAGTAGATGCCGCTACCGCTGCCGATGGTGGTACCGCCGGTGTACGTGTTGGTCCCCGTCAGCGCCAGGATATTGCCCCCGGTCTGGGTCAGGCTGACTGTTCCGCTGATGACCCCGCCGAAGATGTTGCTGGTGTTGTGATTGAACACCAGCGCGGCGTTGTCAGTGATGTCGCCGGACACCCAGCCGGTGCCACCGCCATTGCCGAGTTGCAGGGTCCCCGCGCTGATGGTGGTGCCGCCGGTGTAAGTGCTGTCGCCGGTCAGCGTCAGCGTGCCCGTTCCACTTTTTACGAGCGAGCCTGCGGCCGCACTTTCCGAGATCGCGCCGCTGATGGTGGTATCCGCGGTACCGGTCACGGTCAGCGCTGTTCCGGCACTCAGCACGACAGGCGCCGTGACAGCGAGTCCTCCGGTTCCGGCATCCCAGGTCTGGCTGGCCGTTGCGCTGAGTTGCGCGAAAGAAAGTGTTTGCAGTGACGACGAGCTGTTGGTGATGCCGGCTGACACGCCGGTCGCCACACCGCCGAGCGTGAAGGCGCTGGCCGCGCTGTCGAAGGTCAGCGAACCGAACGTCGTGCTGGCGATGTCATTGGTGTTGGCGGGCTGGGTGGAGCCCGTGAAGACGAGATTGTCGGCCGCTACAGGGGCCACGCCGCCCACCCAGTTGCCGGCCGTACTCCAGTTGGCATCCCCCCCGCCCCCGCTCCAGGTGTCGGTAGCGGCGCGGGCCCCTCCCGCCCCCAGCATCAGGAGTCCGGCGGCCACCATCATCGTCACGCGCCCGGCGTGACTGCCCTTGCCACGGGCGGCCGCCCACTCCGGCACGGGGATGAAAGCGGCATGGAGGGAGCTCCACACCAGTCGATAGGCATGATTGAGGGACGCGCGGCGCATGAAAAAATCCTTTTTCTGAAAAGGCCGGACGGATAAAGACGAGGTCGGCACATCCCGGCGTTGATGGCCACTCCAATGGCAACAGGGACAGGACAACGGCATCCCGCCACCTCAACAATTCACCCTCATCATTTCTTGACGAACTTCACAACTCAAGAACCCACATCAACTTTTAGTCCGCCGGAATGGCCGCTGGCGAAAAACCCTCCCACCCACACACCCGTACCCACCGCAGGAGCGGCTTCAGCCGCGAAATCCCCTCACAAGCCCCCCGCCCAACACCCCGGCCCCACACAATCCACCCGACATGCGATAGTGATGAAGACTCCCCCTCTGCTCGAGCCCGCCATGCCCCGCCTGGCCCTTCCCGTCATCGACCCCGACCGCTGCACTGGCTGCGGACGCTGTGTGGCCGCCTGCCCCGAGCGGGTGCTGTGGCTGGAGGCCGAGCAGGCCAACGGCATGGGCCGCAAGCGCGCGGTGCTGCATGACGAACCGGGTTGCACCGGGTGTGCGAAGTGCAGCCCGGTGTGTCCTTTTGATGCGCTGCAGATGGTGAGGGTCAAGGGGTGGAGTGGGGCGTGAGGGATTTGTGGTGCAGGGGGTGGTGATTACTGTCTATATGTACAGTATAATGTAGGCATCATGAGCGCCTCCCTTGTCACATTACACCCACTGCTCCGGCCGCTGGGTCAGCAGACCGTCCCGCGCATTCAGGCGACGGGATATCCGCGCCTGGATGCCGCCCTGCATGAGCGGGGCTGGCCGCTGGGCGCGCTCATCGAGCTCCTGCCGCGTGTGTCGGGGCAGGCGGAGCTGCGGCTGCTGGCGCCGGCGTTGCGTGCCACCCTGGAGCGGCCGGGCTGGCTGGTGCTGGTGACGCCACCAGGGCTGCCTCATGCGCCGGCGTGGGCGGCAGCCGGCATACCGGTCGCACGGGTGCTGGTGGTGCGGCCGGAGAGTCCTCGTGACTGGTTGTGGGCGGTAGACCAGGCCGCGCGGGCAGGGCAGCCGGCGGTACTGGCCTGGCCCGGGCGCGTCGGTCTGGATGGCAAGAGCCTGCGCCGGCTGCAGCTCGCGGCCGAAGAAGGCGGCGGCCTGCTGGTCGTGTCACGTCGCCCCGGCCGTGCGGAGGAGCCCTCACCGGCCGCCTTGCGTGTCGTGCTGCACAGCACGCACGCACACCTGCAACTGAAGATCATGAAGCAACGCGGGCACTGGGGCGGCCAGTCGCTGTCGTTGCCCCTGCCCTACCCCGAGACACCTCCGCCATCTCCCGCGATGTGGTTGAGTGCGCGCATCGCAAACGCAACTGATGACAGCGCCACGACACCCCCTGCATTCATCTCGCGTCGCACCACCACCGCAGACTGATTGCCGAAGCAGCGTCCGCGGGCAAACCGCAAATCGTATTGTCACGAGCCCTCAATGAAACCGATTCTTTCCGTAGCGCATGCTCACACTTCACGGCAAGCATCTCCGTCACACGGCGCACTGCGCTCACGCAACCCCTACAGGCCTCACACTAAATTCTCATAACGCCGGCGACACAACGCCCCTACAGTTCACCGCCTTCCGGACACCTCCCTGTTCCCCGGGCGGAAACGAGCGTCTTGCCGGTTTCATCCTCATCGCGTCTCTCGTCTTTCTCGACAAGGAAATGAACGCCATGTCCAACAAGTTCCTGCATCGCATCACAACCACCGACTCCATCACCTGCCAGCAAGTCACCACACTGCTGACGGAACTCCAGAGCCTCTTCATCCGCACACGAACCCCGGTGGGCGCGGCAATCTCTGCCGTGATCCGTTCCTGGCGCCAGGAGAAGGACGGCAGCTTCCTGATCGAGTTCAGTGCGCTGGCCGCCGAACGACTGCCCCCGCTGTCCGGCATGGAGTTGTTGATCGCCGCGCGCAGTCTGGCGGCCGCCTCGTTGCTGGTCCCGATGGAGATAACGGCCTGAGCGTCGTCACACGCCCCTTCCGTCTCCGCTGCAGCACCGGGATGCCAGCGCCGCCCTGCTGCACCATCCCCCGGGAAGGGGCCCCTTTTTTGCCCACTTGCCGCCAATGAATACGCCGCCACCCTGCTGTCGGCCGACCTGACACCTCCCTCCTGCCGGCCCGCCGCCCTTGCCGTGAACGCAAGATCGTCGGGTCGCGACACATACTGTCATTATGTACAGTAAAATGACTCTGACTCCCCATCATCCGAGGTATCACCCCTCATGCTCTGGCTGGCCGTGGCTTTTCCCGACCTGGGGCTGGCGGTACATACCCGTGCCCAGCCTCCCGGCGCCCCCCCGCGCCCGCTGGCGCTCGTCCGCGAGGGATGGATCATGGCCTGCAATGCCGAGGCCGCGGACGCAGGCGTCGCAGGGGGGCAGCGCACCGCCAGTGCCATCGCCTTGTGCCCGAGCCTGCGCTTCCTGGAGCAACGCCCGGAGGAAGAAGCCCGGCTGCTGCGGCAGCTGGCCGAGGCCGGCATCGCCGTTACACCCACCGTCGTGCTGGCACCGCCCCATGGCCTCCTGCTCGAGATCGGCGGCTGCCTGCCCCTCTTCCGCGGGCTCGCAGGACTGCTGAAACAGCTGCGTCGCGCGTTACTCCCCTTCGGGGTGGAGGCGGTACTGGCACAGGCGCCTACCCCGAAGGCCGCCCTCGCCCTGGTCGCCAGTCCTTGCGCGGCGGCCTCGCTGGCGCTGCCCGCCCCGGTGACCCTGAGCGCAGCCCGGCCACTGCTGGAGACCGTCCCGGTATCGGTATTGCCCTGGCCGCCGGCGTTACAACAAAAGCTCGCGGCGCTGCACCTGTTCACCGTGGGTGAGTTGCTGGCCTTGCCGCGTGCGGCACTCAGCAAACGTCTCGGCACCACCGCAACGCATCATCTCGCACAGTTGCTCGGCGAGAGTCCCGACCCGCAAACGCCCATCACCGTGACCGAGGACTTCCAGGCCACCCTGTTCTTCCTGGACGGAATCAGCCACGTCGAAGGCCTGCGCTTTCCCATGAAGCGTCTGCTCGACGATTTCTGTCGCTTCCTGCGCCAGCGACAGTGGTCCTGCGCACGCTTTTCCTGGCGCTTCTCGCACCAGGACAAAAGTCGACAGCAACTCGTGATTGCGAGTGCACGCGGTGAACCACAGGCCGGCCGCTTCATGCAGCTCTCGGAACTGAAACTGGAGCAATTCCGCATCAGCGCCCCGGTGGAATCAATCACGCTGGTCGCCACCGAATTCCAGCCGCAAAGCGACACGCGACTGTCGCTATTACCCGATCCCGGACAAGAAGACGAAAAGGCACTGGAGCTGCTGGACCGGTTGCGTGCCCGCCTCGGCATCGCCGCCTGTCAGGAGGTGAGCGCCTGCAATACCTTGCGGCCCGAATACGAGCAGCGACTGGACGATGGCAATGCCGATACTCGCTACGCCACTCCCGCCCCGGGCCAATCCGGTTTTGCTACCACAGCCAATCACCGCACCGGGAATACACGGCATGCAAAAGCGATCAGTCCGTCTCCGCCGGGCACGGCGGACAGGCATGCAAGAGAAGGAGCACCTCCGGCGCGCCCGTTCTGGATCTGGCCCGAGCCGCGGGAAGTGCGCCTCATGGAGGGCCGCCTCTGGTGGCAAGGCGCCTTCACCGTGCTGACACGCCCCGAACGCATCGAGCTGCCCTGGTGGGAGGAGGACGACACACGCGACTACTACCTGGCGCGTCACGACAACGGTGCGTACTACTGGCTGTACTTCTCCTGGCAACACCAGCGCTGGTTCTGCCAGGGTCTGTTCGGCTGAAACGGGGCATGACGATCATGTCCGGTTATGCCGAGCTGGTGTGCACGTCGAACTTCAGCTTCCTGACGGGGGCCTCGCATCCGGAGGAACTGGTCGCGCGTGCGCGCGAGCTGGGATACACAGCGCTTGCCATCACGGATGAATGCTCGCTCGCGGGTGTGGTGAAAGCCTACACGGAGATCAAGAGCCCCGGATTCATGCCGAATGCAAAAGAAAATCCGGAAGCAGAAACCCCTGCTTGCGCGCCACTCAAGCTCATCATCGGCTCCCGCTTCCGGCTGGACACCGGAACGGACGCAAGCAACGACGCCGAAAACAAAAAGGGCGACACCCACAACAACCACCCTCACAGCGATGACTCCGTCGCGACCCCGGAGAAACTCGACCTCATCCTGCTCGCGCCCGACCGCGCCGCCTATGCCGAGCTCTCGGCCCTCATCACACTGGGGCGACGCCGCTGCGGCAAGGGCGAGTACCGGCTCTCGGTCAGCGACGTGGTGACACACATCCGGCGCTGCCTCGGCATTCTCGTCCCCGCCGACATCACGCCCGACTTCGAGCACGCCGCTCGCACGCTGCTACCGGCTTTCGCCGGCCGACTCTGGCTCGGCGTCAGCCTGACGCAAGAAGATGACGACCACGCCCGCTGTCAGCGCCATGCTGTCAGCGCGCAGCGTCTCGGCCTGCCGCTGGTGGCACACGGCGATGTATTGATGCATGTACCGGCACGCAAGCCGCTGCTCGATGTCGTCACTGCGATTCGTCTCGGCACCCCCGTGCAAACCCTCGGCCGGCGTACGCCAAAAAATGCGGAGCGCTGCCTTCGCCCCCTCTCCACACTGCGTCGCACATACCCGCCCGCGCTACTGGCCGAGACCCTGACAATCGCGGAACGCTGCACGTTCAGCCTGGGAGAACTGCGCTATGAATATCCGGCCGAGATCATTCCCGCCGGGCGTGATGCCAGCGACTACCTCGCCGAACTCACCTGGACCGGCGCCGGCAAGCGCTGGCCTCACGGCGTCACCGCCAAGGTGAAGCAACAGATCGAGGCCGAGCTCGTCCTGGTCAAGGAACTGGGCTACGAACACTTCTTCCTCACCGTGCACGATGTCGTCGTGTTCGCCCGCTCGCGCGGCATCCTCTGCCAGGGCCGCGGTTCGGCCGCGAACTCCGCTGTCTGCTTCTGCCTCGGCATCACTGAAGTGGACCCGGCTCGGAGCCAGCTCCTCTTCGAACGCTTTCTCTCGAAGGAACGCAACGAACCGCCCGATATCGATGTCGACTTCGAACACGAACGGCGCGAAGAAGTCATCCAGTACCTCTATTCCAAATATGGTCGCGACCGCGCGGCCCTCGCAGCCACCGTCATCACCTACCGCTCACGCTCCGCCCTGCGCGATGTAGGCAAGGCCCTGGGGCTCGACCCGGCCCTGCTCGACCATCTCGCCAAGTCCCTGGCGTGGTGGGATTCGCCCGACGATCTGGTGGAACGCCTGCGTGAGGCGGGGCTGCCCGAGGCCTCGCAGATTGCGCGACATCTCGTCGACCGCCTTGCCGAAATCCGTCGCTTCCCACGGCACCTGTCGCAGCATGTGGGGGGATTCGTGATCGCGCGCGGGCCGGTATCGGAGCTCGTGCCGGTAGAGAATGCCGCCATGGCTGACCGCTCCGTGATCCAGTGGGACAAGGACGATCTCGAGTCCCTCGGCCTCCTGAAGGTCGATGTGCTCGCGCTGGGCATGCTGACGGCCATCCGCAAGACGTTCGCGCTGCTCGAAAAACACCAGGGACTGCCACTCACCATGGCGGGCCTGCCGCAGGAGGACCAGTCCACCTACGACATGCTCTGCCGCGCAGACTCCGTCGGCGTGTTCCAGGTGGAATCGCGGGCGCAGATGAGCATGCTGCCGCGCCTGCGCCCGCGTACGTTCTATGACCTTGTTGTGCAGGTCGCGATCGTCCGCCCCGGTCCCATCCAGGGCGGCATGGTGCATCCCTATCTGCTGCGCCGCATGGGGCGCGAGCGCATCGACTACCCGAGCGCGGAGGTTCGCAGCGTGCTGGAACGCACTTACGGTGTGCCCATTTTCCAGGAACAAGTGATCAAGATGGCGATGGTGGCCGCGGGATTCACGGGCGGCGAGGCCGACCAGTTGCGCCGCGCGATGGCGAGCTGGAAAACGCAAGGCACCCTGCACCGCTTCGAACACAAACTGAAAAGCGGCATGACGGCGCGCGGCTACGATCCCGCCTATGCGGAACGCCTGTGGCAACAGATGCAGGGCTTCGGTGAATACGGCTTCCCTGAATCGCACGCGGCGAGTTTCGCGCTACTGGTGTATGTGTCAGCCTGGCTCAAGTGCCATCATCCGGCCGCGTTTTGTTGCGGGCTTCTCAACAGCCTGCCCATGGGATTCTACTCCCCCTCGCAACTGGTGCAGGATGTGGCGCGACACGGCATCGAAGTGCGGCCCGTGCGCGTGGAGCACAGTCAGTGGGACCACACGCTGGAGCGGATGCGCGGCGGCGGGCTGGCCCTGCGCCTGGGGTTCCGGATCATCGCCGGCTTCAGCGAGGCGGCGGCGATGCGCGTCGTGGCCGCGAGGGAGACCGGTCGATTGCGCACGCTGCAGGACCTCGCCGAGCGCGCACGACTGTCGAAACGCGACCTCGACGCCCTGATCAGCGCCGACGCCTTGCTGGCCCTGAGCGGCCATCGTCCGCAAACCCAATGGTCCGCCGCGGCCCTGGCACCCGCCGCCCCGCTCCTCAGCGCGATCGAGCGGGACGACGCCGTCTGCCTGGACGACGGCATCGAACGTCCGGCGCCCGGCGAAGTTGCCGAGGTGCTGGACGACTATCGCGCCACCGGCCTCAGCCTGAAGCAACACCCCATGAGCCTGCTGCGCGCGATACCGCCCTTTCCCCGCTGCACCCGCGCGGCCGACCTCGTGCATTTGCGCAACGGACAATTCGTGCGGGTGGCCGGCGTGGTGACGGGCCGGCAACGGCCGGGCACGGCACAGGGCATCATCTTCATGACGCTGGAAGACGAGACCGGCAGTCTCAACGTGGTGGTGAAGCCGGCCCTGCAGGAGCGCTGCCGCAAGGCGCTGCTGGGCAGCCATGTCGCGCTGGTGAAGGGAACCGTCGAAAGCCGCGACGGCGTCGTGCATGTGCTGGGCGGGCATATCGAGGACGTGAGCGAGGTCCTGGCAGGGCTGGAGCCCGGATCGCGGGACTTTCATTAACCCTCAGGCCGACGGCGCATTCCGGCAGTGCCAGCCGGTGAAACCCCGGCCAGCCCGGCCAGCGGCCGACTCCCCCGGACCGGCACGGCTACAAAACTCCACAAAAGAAAGGCTAAATACATTTGTCCCAATATATTTTGACTGAATATAATCCCCCCGCTTTTTCCTACCCCCTTTGGTAACGGAACCCCTATGAAGACCTCCAGCCTCCTCCTCCCCCTGATCGTGACCGCCGCCCTGGCCGGCTGCGCCTCCCACCGCG
>DASSUO010000166.1:0-24925 GCA_035706925.1 Moraxellaceae bacterium | reverse complement strand
ATATTGTCCACCGGCTTCTGGAATACGCTGGTCGACGTGCCGGCGATGGTCAGCGGCTGCCGCAACCCGTCGCCCCGACGCGGACCGCGCACCTGAGTCACGGTGTACGATTCCTTGATATTGAGGGCACTGTTATTCCCTGCGCTGATGCTGCCGATATTGATCAGGGGCACTGAAACAAGCTGATTTCCAACCGGAACACGGAGGTCTTGCAGTGACTGCTTGAAGCGGAATTGATACGTGAGGTCCTCGACGCCATCGCCGTTGTTATCGATGTGAATCTCATACAGGGCGTCTGGATCCAGCGAGAAGAAATTGGGCCCGCCGAAGGGATCCTGGAAGGGCGAGTAATTGGCGACCAGGGTGACATAAGCGTCACGCCCGCTTTCATAACTGCGGAACATGTACAGGTCGGTGGCATCCACCTTGGGGTGGCGGGTGATAAACGGTGCCTCTCGATGGCTGGAGGCGTGGGCGACAGGTGTGACCATCATCACACCGGCCATCAGCCCGGTCGGAATGAGACGACGTGCAGCAGGGTATGTCTTCATGATGTGCTCCATGGATCAGGTGGAATCGGAGATTCCCTTCGCCTTGCCTGATACGGACCACATCCCGTTACGGATGCAGACTGCGCCCCCGGCAGGTCACCACTCGTCGCCTCGGGCCAGTGTGACCATGTCAAACGCCCAACTGCCTCATCCCGTACTACGCTTGTACATGACGTAGTACGGAATATCCGGTGTCCCTGTTCTGAACAACGTCGGCGAGAACATCATGACCCACGGATCCCGATTCCTTCTGGCTTTCTTCCTCCTGGCCTCTGCCGTTTCCAGCGCCACCGAATTTCATGTCCTTGCCGATCCCGGCGCCGACTTTTCCGGCATCCGGCGATTCCGGATTGACAAGGTTGTCGTGACTCAGGACGGGGGAGCGGCGGTTCCACCGGCCACCGTGGAAGGCCTGAAGGGCGTCGTCCGTAGCGCACTGATTCGCGAGGGCATGAAGGAAGACAAGGACCATCCGGATATCGTGGTGGAGCTCAGCGCGGGCATCGAGGTGCCGCTTGAGGTTCGCGATACGCAGGATCTGCCGTACTTCGACGGGACAAAATGGCAAATCCTTCCCAGGGAAGAGGCGGACACGGCCCCTGTGCCCCCACCCCAACCAGCGCGCTTCGGCGATGGAACGTTGCGCATAGACCTGAGACGAGTCCGCGACGGCCACATCATATGGCGCGGGACGGTAGACGATGCCGTGCAGATACCCCTGTCAGTGCAGCAAGCCGCTCGTGCGGTGGACCTGCTGATCACTTACTACCCGCACCATTGATGACATACCCCACGCGGCGTTGCCTGCACACAGACGTCGTGTCCATGCCCATTGTCCGATGCGACAGTTGCCGTCAATGAAAAATCCGTGTGATCCGCGCCAATGTCTGCACTGCCGCCGGGGTGTCAACGGCTTGTCCCGTTTCCTCTTTGGCACAATCATGGCTATCGTTATCAGTCTTGTTCACCCACGAAAGGAGCTCATCATGCGCCGCTGGTTTCGCACCTGTCTCATCGGCCTGTCCCTGTGTCTGTCGCTGCCGGCGTTTGCGGCCATCCAGACCCGCGAAATCCCCTACAAGGCGCCGGATGGCACCAGTCTCATCGGCTACTACGCCTATGACGACAGCGTGAAGGGGGCTCGTCCCGGCGTTATCGTCGTGCATGAGTGGTGGGGCCTGAACGATTATGCGCGACGTCGTGCGCGCGAACTTGCCGGTCTCGGTTACGCGGCACTGGCCATCGACATGTTCGGCGACGGCAAGCACACGGAGCACGCACATGACGCCAAAGCCTGGATGGAAAGTGCCACGAGCGACGCGGCCGTCTCGATGGCCCGTGCACAGGCAGGCCTCGACCTGCTGAAAGCGCAGCCCGAAGTCGACGCAAAGAAGCTGGCGGCCATCGGCTACTGCTTTGGCGGCAAGATCGTGCTCGACATGGCACGCACCGGCATGGACCTGGCTGGCGTAGTCAGTTTCCACGGGGTGCTGGCCACCGCAACGCCTGCGGAAAAGGGCAAGGTGCATGCACGCGTGCTGGTGCTGAATGGCGCGGATGACAGCTTCATTCCGGCGGATGCCGTCGCCGCGTTCAAGAAGGAAATGGACGACGCCAAGGTGGATTACCGTTTCGTCAATTATGCCGGCGCACACCACGCCTTCACGTCGCCCGATGCGGACCGCCTGGCCAAGGATAACAATCTCGACCTTGCTTACAACGCCAAGGCCGACAAGGCATCCTGGAAGGAGATGCGCAAATTCTTCCAGCAAATATTCAACGAACACCCCTATCTGCGGATGATGGGTTACTGAGGCGCGCCCCCCCGACTCGCGCTTGTGTTTGTGTTTTCCGGTTAAAGCCAGGCTCGCAAACACAGGCGTCAAGGGCGCTCCGCTCTTGATGCCCACGGCGCTGCCGGGTTTCGCTCAAGAAAAAGGCCGGGATCACCGGCCTTTTTCACTTCTTCCGCTCACATCCCACAGAGGACGAATCAGATCACGCTCTCCTGCACCAGGTGCCGGCGCACCCAGTTACTGGCCTCGGTGCGATTGCGCACCTGGATCTTGCGAAAGATGTTGTACAGATGCGTCTTGACCGTGTGCTCGCTGATGCACAGGTCATAGGCAATCTGGGCATTGGTGGATGCCTCGCCCACATGATGCAGGATCTGTCGCTCGCGATCGGTGAGCGACTGTGGTATCGGCGAGTGAACCACCGGCATTTTCCCGCGCTGCTTTTCGAGGCATTGCTCAAGCAGCCGGCGCGGCAGCCAGTTGTGGCCGGCGATGATGCTTTGCGCTCCCCTCAGCAACTGCGCTTCGTCGCAATCACTGGCGAAAATCCCCTTCACGCTCGGCCAGCGGATCAGTTGCTCAAAGGCGCTGCCGGGCTCCACCCACACCAGCGCATGTCGACGTTCGGGCTGCGCGACCGACATGTGTGCCACATGCTCTTGCACGACGTCGAACGACAGGGAGGAGCAGTCCAGAAGGACAAGCGCACAGCTGCGGATGATGACGGTGTCATGCCGCGGGAGCGGCGTCACGGTGTGGCCGTGGCGCGTAAAAATGCGGACCACATGGGCAGGGGCCTGCGGGGGGTTCCCCAACCAGCCGATCGAAAGATTGGCAGATACCCCGCCAGTCAGGAAAAAATGCTCGTCCATAAGCGTCCATCTCGATTGTTGTCTCGATCCATCCGGGATCGGGGGCGGATTCTAGGGAGTCGCCCATGAGGCGGCAACGGCAATTGTCCTACATCAAATTTCCGTGTCCGCCCCGCCAGTGTGCACCGATCCCGCCCCCCGATTGCGAGCGCCAACCCTGCGCGGAACCGGTTACCCGATGATGACCGTCCCGTGACGATTTGACGCGGCGCCGACCGCTTGTCCTCTGAAATTGCCGCGGCAAGCTGCTAGGATGGGCCACCGTTTTCAAGGAGACCCGAGGATGGCGAGCACCATGCACCCGCAGGCCCGACGCCTGCTCGATGCCCATGTCGAATACCTGATGGCCCAGTTGCAGGGTCCCGCCCTCGAAGCCCTGGTCTCACGCGAGATCGACGAGATGCTGTCCGAAGGTCGCCGCCTCACACTCGAAGAGGCGGTTACCCGCGACATGATCAAGGCAACGGCGCGGAGTTACGCGGTGGAGCTCGACCTCTCGGGCGCCATCCCCGAACTGGTCGGCGACATTGCGCGCGCACTCTATGCCCACCCGGTGCATGGCCGCACTACCCTCAACGACCTGCTGCCCGACGGCCTGTTCGAGGAATTCCTCGACAAGATTCTCGACATGCGCGACCTGCATCAGTGGGTGGTGCATGAAGCGGTGGATAACCCGGTCTATACGCAACTCGCCACCGATGTCGTGATTGAGGCACTGCGCGGCTATCTCTATCACGGCGGCGCCCGCGCAAAGCGGTTGCCGGGAGCCCGCCAGATGGGAGCGCTCGGCGGCAGCCTGTTGCGCAGCGCCCTCCCGGCGCTGGAAGAGACACTGGAGGAAAGCCTGCGCAGCTACCTGCAGCGGAGCATGCAGGATCTGCTCAAGAGCTCCGAAGACTTCCTGCTCGGCCTGCTCGACAAGGAACAGGTGCGCTCGCTCGTTCTCGAAGGATGGGACGCCATCAAGGACCGTCGCATCTCGGAATTCAAGGAAGGGGTCTCCGGCCTCGATATCGAAGAGTTCTTTGTCATCGGCTACGAAGCATGGCGGTCACTGCGTGACACCCCGTTCTACGGTTCCCTCATCGACAGCGGCATCGACGCCTTCTTCGACAAGTACGGCGAATCCAGTCTGCACGAAGTCCTGGAGGAGATGGGGATTACGCGAGACATCGCGCTGAACGAGGCCCTGCGCTTTGCGCCCCACGTGCTGGATGTATTGCGCGAGCGCGGCATGCTGGAGCCGATGGTGCGGCGGCACCTGACGGGGTTCTACGCCTCCGGTGCGGTGGAAGCGATTCTGCTCGACACCGCTGAGCCCGCCCCCCACCACTCCTCGGCGGCAAAGGCGGCCGGCACAGCGCACAAGACACCCTCAGCCCCCCGCAAGGCCGACAGCACAAAGGCACCGTCTCCCCGCAAGGGCAGCAAGAAGCCTTCCGGCACGTGAGTTCCGGCCGCCCTCAACCGGCAAAGCGCCCACGCAGGCGGTCAAGCGCCGCCTGCGACTCCTTCTCGACTCGCTTCCAGAGAAAGAGGTCGTTCATCCAGCGCAGGAATGTCGGCGCCAGAACATATTCCAGGGTCCGGGTAAATCGTGTGCCTGCCCCTGCCGTGGCAAATTCATAGGTCAACCGCACCGTGCTGCCGTCCTCCATATAGGCGGACGCGCGCCACCGCTCCCCGGGGCGACTTTCTTCCACCATCCACTGCAGGTGGCGGCGGCGCCCGCCCGCCTCCACGTCTTCCTCAAAGCGGCGTCCTGCCACCAGCGACTCATCCGTGACGTCCTGCACCTCAAGGGATGAGGAATGCCATTCCTTCCAGCGCAGGGGGCGGGTCACATAGTCGTAAACAACGGCCGGCGCGGCCGGAATCTCGACACTCTGGCGCAACAGGGTCATGCGGGCTCCTTCGTTGGCGGCGCGCCGTCCGCGAGGGACAGGGGGGTGGACGGCCATCGCGGCAGGGTAGTGCAGGGGCGGGCCGGCTGTCATCCAACATGGCCCGTCCGCACAGTTTTGCGGACTGAAATGCCATGGCAGGGCCGCTGTGGCCGGGGTATGTTCGGCCTCCCGACTTATGCAGTCCGACCGTATCGCCATGCCCAGCCTGATCGCCCACAGCATGAAGCTGTTCTCGCGGATGTTCATCCGCACCACCCCGAAGAGTCCTGCCGATCTCGTCGCCCATCTCCGGCGGACCATGAACAGCCCCCTCATGCCGGTGATGTTGCCCTCCGGAGTCAAGGCCGAAGACTGGCATGCCGGCGCCCTGCGCGGTGACCGCCTGCGCGTGGCCTCGCCCGCCAAGGTCATCCTCTATCTGCATGGCGGAGGCTATGTCTGCGGCAAGACGCGGACCTACTTCAATCTGTGCGGCCGGCTTGCCAGCGAACTGAACGCGGAAGTGCTCCTGCCCGATTACCGGCTTGCCCCGGAACACCCCTTCCCGGCGGCCATCGACGATGCCGTGGCCAGCTATGAATGGCTGTTGCAGCAAGGCTGGCGTCCGGAACAGATCACGATTGCCGGTGACTCGGCCGGAGGCGGCCTGACCCTGGGCACGCTCCTCGCCCTGCGCGACCGGGGGCGCCCGATGCCGCGCTGTGCCGTGCTGATCTCGCCCTTTGCCGATGTGCGGGCCATCGCGCCCAGCATCCGCGGCAACGATGAATCCGACTATATGCTCGGTGCGGCGATGCTCGAGGTGGGTCGCAACCTTTACGCACAGACGCCGGTCGATTCGACCCATCCGTATGCCTCCCCGGTGCTGGGCGACTTTACGGGCCTGCCGCCGCTGTTCATCACCGTGTGCGACCATGAGTGCCTGCGTGACGACGCCTACGGCGTCGAGGCCCGTGCCCTCGCCGCCGGCGTGCCGGTTACGCTGGTGTCTCGCCCGGAACTCATGCACGTCTGGCCGGTTTTTGTTCCGCTGCTGCCTGAGGCAAACGAGGATCTCACCCGCATCGCGAACTTCATTCGCGGCGCCCGTCCGTCTGCCCGGATCATTCCCCTGACCCCGAATACACCACTTCAGGCGCCGCCGACCCGGGCGCCTGAGAAAGCTGCCGCCAATGAACCGGCCGCCTCGGCCACCGCCGGGCGCGCTCGCGGTTCCGCGAAAAAAGCCGCAGATGCGCCGTCGACCAAGACAGCACCGGCGGCCGCGTCAGCGACCCGCGACGACAAGCGCAAGGGGGGAGACAATGCGGGCGCCGCCGCAACTGATAACAGCAGCGTGGCAAAAAAGGGAAAGGCGCGCAGCGCCAATTCAGCAGCCGATCAAGCCGGCACGACTCCAGTAGGCAATGGCAAAAAGTCGCCGACGGCAAAGACGACATCGACGCCGCTCAAGCCGCGCTCACTCGCGAAGCCGGAGCGCCAGAAGAAGGCCCGCTGAAGCGCACAGGCCGGAACACAGTGCCTCCGGCCCCGTTACCGTCAGGAGGGTAAAAAAAGAGCGGCAATGCCGCTCTTTTTCCAGGTCACCGCCGCCTCAGCTGACGAGGGCGCGACCCACGGCGGCGAAACCAAAATGCTGCACCAGTTTGGTCTGGATGGATTTACGGATCGTGCGGATCTCGAGCTCGGAATGACGCGTTACCTTGCTCAGCACAATGCGATGCAGATGCAGGATGGGCATGGACTGCTTGAATTCGCGCAGGTCGCCCTTGGCCAGAACCGGCAGGAAGGGAACATCGGGGCCGAGCTTGCTCTGAATGAAATTGAGGCCGACACCGAGCGGCATGGAGCGGCGCTGGCCGTTGGCGAGTGGCACGAGCAATTGGAGCTTGCCCTCGGCATCCGGCGCAATGAACAGGCTGGTCTGGACCACCGCATCTTCGTTGATGTGGCTGAAGGTGTCGTGGAAGGCGTGCGGGTTGGGCAGGATGATGAGTTTTCTGCCGTCTTCGTCCGGCACGATGATTTCGTAATTGGTGTACAGCTGCTCGACCGGCGGCGAATAGACACACAAGGATTGCTGGAACCGCATGGCGAACCGTGTGGCACGGTCATGGTCATTGAGCTTGCCCAGGTCCCAGACCAGGTGCTCGTTCTGCATGATGTCGCTCATAACCCCTTCCTGCACAGCATCCCGCCATGCCACTCATGCTGGCAATAATACCCATTAGCATCGGTTGGAGGCCCTCCGGGGACAAGTCCGCCCGGGACAGGCGGAGCCAAATGACCGATGAGTTTCATGAGGGCAGGCACCCCAGGACACCAAAAAGTCCCGGCCCGCTCCACGCTGCTTCCGGTATGCTCGGTACCGCTCCATCGGCCGGAGCCATCCCTGCGCCACAATGACAAAAAACCGGCTTTTTTCACTGCCAACGCCCCAGGAGACTACCCATGCATGCCACCGCCCAGGCCCTGCTCGAGGCCCATACCCGTCACGTGATGCAGCAACTGTCGGGCGATGCGCTCAAGGCACTGGTCGCGGAAGAGACGGCCGAGGCCTGCAACTGGATGGCATCGCGCCCCGTCAATGCGCTGGCCACACCGGCCTTTGTCCGCGACTTCCTTCTGCGCAACGTATTCGACGTCGTTCCGGGCGATGCCTTGCTGGAACAGATCGGCACACTTGCCACACGCGCATTCAAGAGCCCGCTCAATGCGGAAACGCGGGTGGATGCCCTGCTGACCAGGGACGACTACGACTTCATCGTCAACGAAGTGATCGCGCGCGAGAGCGTACGCAACGAGATCATCCATACGGTGATGCAGAATCACGAGATCACGCACCTGATCTCTGACATTGTTTACAGCGGCATCAAGAACTACCTGGCGGAGAACTCGAAGCTCGCCAACAAGGTTCCCGGGGTCGGCTCATTGCTCAAGGTCGGCAAGGGCGTGATGGAGCGCATGGGTACCGACTCCATGGTAGAAGGCGCACTCAAAGGCTACATCCACCAGAACACCCGCTCCACCATGGAAATGACGGAGCGCCTGATCAAGCAGGCGCTGGAGTCGCACAAGCTCAAGGCCAGCTCGCAGAAGCTTTGGGATCAGGTGCATGCGCGGCGCCTTGACCTCGCCACAAAGCATGTCAGCGAGCAGGACGTCCGCAATGTGGTCACTATCGGCAACCGGTTATGGAACCATTTTCGCCAGACCGGCTACGCCCGCGGACTGCTCAATGAACTGGTGGAGGCCTGGTTTTCCGAGCACGGAGGCGACAGCCTGATGAGCGTACTGGAAAGCATCGGCCTGGACCGTTCGCGCCTTCCGCAGGAAGTGCAGCTTTTCCTGGAGCCGCTCCTCGCGGACCTCGTCAGTTCAGGGCAGCTTGAGGGACGTGTCCGCGTACACCTGGAGCGCTTTTACGGCTCTGCGGATGTCGCCAGCCTGCTGGGCAAGTAAGTTACGCGGGGACGGCAAGCACTCAGTGCTTGCCGTAGCGCCCCGACATCAGGTCACTACGAATGCGGTCGTGCAGGTCGCTCAGGGACTTGGTGAGATCCGACTCGCACGAATGGCGCTCCTGCGCGACATCGACATGCAGCGCCGAGGCAGGTGGTGGCGCCTGCGTCAGGGTGACATAGTGGTAATATCTGCTATTCATCATGGTGGTGTTGAGGGGTGCCGTGGCCGGGCCTGCATAGCGGGTGACCGTCGCCCTGGCGATGGTATAAAGGTCCGGATCGCTGCGGGCAATCTGTGAAAGATTGGAAATGAGCGCGAGTACACCATTGCGCCGACGTTCATCATCCTGCGGATTGGCGAAGTTGAAATCGCCGTAGGTGTTCGATGCGCTGCGGCTGCGTTGCGTGTTCGCGTACTGTTCCCAGGCGCTCACCGAGCGATTGCAGAGATAGCTGATGTCGGCTGCCGGCATGTCGATACGCATTTCGATCTTGCGCTCGCCATTCATGGCGACCACCTTGGCATCATGACCGCAGGGTTGCTCGCTGAAGGTCTTCTTGCCCTCACTCTCGCATACGTAGATTTCCGCTCTTGCCGACCCTGTCGCCAGCAGCGCGAGGATCATCAGCGCACCCACTCTCATTCGTTGCCTCCTGCCTGTCTCTTTCCCTGTTCAGAACAGCCGCGACGATATCATCAAGACGACGACGCACCCATCCGTAACTCCCGCAAGTCGCCTCCACCGGTCGGACTCGCCGGGAACGCTCGCCACCCCACTTCACCAAACAGGGTCCGGCGAGCATTCGGCCTCAGCGGCGCAAGGCGTTCAGTGCCGCGCGCACTCCCTCGGCATAGGCGGGATCAATCCGGCGGAAGTGCTCCATCTGGACACCGACAATGTCGTCCGGCACGCCGTTGATGTGGCGCGCAATATTTCCGTACAACTGCTGTTTCTGACCATCGCTCATCAGACGGAACAGGGCCGCCGGCTGACTGTAGTAATCCGTATCCACCCGGTGGTCATGGCGGCTGGCAAGCCCCATGAGATCCATGGCCGGGTCGGCTGCCGACGGGGACTCTTCATACCGGCCGTTCCGGTTGGGCTGATAATTCGGCCCCGCTCCTCCATTGCCGTCGACGCGACCGGCGCCATCGCGATGAAAGCTCGCAAACGGGCAGCGCGGCGCGTTCACCGGAATCTGGTGATGGTTGATGCCCAAACGGTAGCGATGCGTATCGCCATAACTGAAGAGACGCCCCTGCAGCATCTTGTCAGGTGAGAAGCCGATGCCTGGCACCACATTGGCGGGCGTGAAAGCGGCTTGCTCGACATCGGCAAAGTAGTTGTCCGGATTCCGGTTAAGCTCCAGAACGCCGACCTCGATGAGCGGATAGTCTTTCTGCGACCAGACCTTGGTGAGATCAAAGGGATTGAACGGGCTCTTTGCTGCCTGGTCCTCCGTCATGACCTGAATGCAGAAGCGCCATTTCGGGAAATCGCCCCTTTCGATGTGCTCGTACAAGTCGCGCTGTGCCGACTCGCGATCATTGGCGACCACCGCCGCCGCCTCGGCATCGGTCCAGTTGGCAATCCCCTGCAGGCTCTTGAAGTGGAACTTCACCCAGACGCGCTCGTTCTTCGCGTTGACGAAACTGTAGGTGTGACTGCCAAAGCCGTGAATCTGCCGGTAGTTTTGCGGCAGGCCGCGATCCGACATCAGGATGGTGACCTGGTGAAGCGACTCGGGATGTCTGGACCAGAAATCCCAGGCGGCCACGTTCGATCGCAGATGGGTTCGCGGGTCGCGCTTTTGCGTATGAATGAAATCCGGAAACTTGAGCGGATCACGAATGAAAAAGACCGGGGTATTGTTGCCGACAATGTCCCAGTTACCCTCGTCGGTGTAGAACTTCAGCGCAAAACCACGGACATCGCGTTCCGCATCAGCCGCCCCCCGCTCGCCGGCGACGGTGGAAAAGCGAAGGAACACGGGCGTCTGTTTGCCCACGCCGGCAAACACGGCCGCTTTGGAATAGCGAGAGATGTCCTGTGTCACCGTGAACGTTCCAAAGGCCCCGGACCCCTTGGCATGCACGACGCGCTCGGGAATGCGCTCACGATCAAAATGGGCCAGCTTCTCGATCAGCCAGACATCCTGCAGGAGGGCCGGCCCCCGGGGTCCGGCGGTAAGGGTGTTCTGGTTGTCGGCGACGGGCGCGCCACCGGCAGTGGTCAGCTTCTTGCTCATGGTCGTTTCTCCTTGCGGGGTTATCGGGAGAGGGCGCAGGCGGCGAAAAGATCGCCCCATAACACGCGAATCCCTTGCACCGGGCGCGACGCGCTGGCGGCATGGATCCGGGTCATCGGCGGCCTCCCTGAGTACGCGCGACAAGGCAAAGCGTAGGAAACGTTATCGATGACAGCCAATTAATTAATAATGGCTTTTGAATAGCGTGAATCTATTGAAAGGACTGAATAGCACGGAACCTCGCTCGGTCAGCGGGTCAGCGGGTCAGCGGGTCAGCGGGTCAGCGGGTCAGCGGGTCAGCGGGTCAGCGGGTCAGCGGGTACCGAACCATGCGCCGGCGCTGGTGAGAAGCAGTCCGCCGACAAGCCAGAGGGAAAAGGGCTCGCCCAGCACCAGCGTCGCGCCGATGCCGGCGATGGCAGGCACGGTGGCCATGACGGTGCCAAGCCGCAACGGACCAAGCCGTGCCAGCGCCTGCATGTACAGCACCATGGCCACAATGGCCACGAGCACGCCCTGATAAAGGCCCTGCATCACCAGCGTGGACCAGGGCGTGACAAGCAAGCCCTTGGGCAACAGCAGCACATACACCGGCAGGAAGCACAACGCCGACAATAGCGTGACCCCGATGGTCGTCTCGGCGGGCGCCACGCCCCAACGCCGCACCAGCACCGTATAGACCGCCCAGCACAGCGAGGCGCACAGCATCATCACGTCACCGGGCCAGCTCTGCAGCAATCCGCCCAGACTGTGAATGGCAAGACACACCACCCCGGCCGCAATGAGAAGCAGCGCCTGCCGCACACGCGGCGTCGGCGCCTGCCCGAGTACAACCCAGCTCACCAGCGCCACGAAAAAAGGCAGTACGCCGGACAGCAGCACCGCACCATGCGCGGCGGGCGCAAAACGGAAACTCCAGTAGGCCAGCAGCGTATAGGCCATGCCACCAAATACCATCAGCGTGGCCATGCGCGCGGTGAACAAGGGCACGCGCCAGCGCCACCACCAGGCCGGCAGCAGCAATGTCGCCGCCACACCAAACCTGAGCGCCACGACATCATTTCCGTTGAGCGCACTTTTCCCCGCCAGTCGCGAAAGAAGGACGAAGCCGGCCCAGATACAGACAGTGGCGGCGGCCAGGACGTAGCCGGAACGGGACGGAGCAGGGAGGGCGGACATGGCAGGATCCGGAATCAGGACGGCCCGGATTCTCGGGGCTTTGCTGTTTGAATGCGATACCCTCATGAGAGAGACGGCGGCCGATATTTTTGGCGCTCCCTGCCCCACCTTCATCTGTTCCGCTCACGAGGAGTCCGCCATGAGCGTCATCACCCAATCCCTTGCCGCGACCCGGAAAAACCTCGGTGCCCTCACGGTGGAGCGATTGCTGCCCGCCGCCGCACGACAGGCCGTCGGCCCCTTCCTCTTCCTGGACCATATCGGACCGGCCACGCTGGCTCCGGGACAAGGCGTGGATGTACCGCCACACCCTCATATCGGACTGGCAACAGTCACCTATCTGTTCGAAGGCGCGTTGCTGCATCGGGACTCCCTCGGCAGTGTGCAGGAGATCCACCCGGGGGATGTGAACTGGATGACGGCGGGCGCCGGCATTGCACACTCTGAACGCACGCCGGCGCATCTGCGTGCCGTGGGCTCGCGTATCCACGGCCTGCAATTCTGGGTGGCGCTGCCGGTCGATCTCGAACAGGTGGCGCCCTCCTTCCAGCATCACCCGGCGCCCAGCCTGCCACGCGTGGATGGGCGCGGTTATGTCCTCACCCTGATTGCGGGCCACGCCTGGGGATTGGTGAGCCCGGTGCAACTTCATTCTCCCTTGTTTTATGCCGACCTGCATTTCACCGGACCGGGGTGCTTCCCTGTCACGACCGACTATCCGGAGCGCGCGATCTACCTCGTGGAAGGCAGCGCCCGCATTGACGGCGAGCCACTCACGTCGGGGCAGGTGCATATGCTTGCTGCAAATGCCGCCGCCGTGCTGGAAGCCGACGGGCCGGCGCGACTGATGGTTTTCGGTGGAGAGCCCCTCGGGCCGCGGCGGATGTGGTGGAATTTCGTGGCCAGTACCCCCGACCTGATTTCCGCCGCGCGAACGCGCTGGGCGGAAGGTGGTTTTCCCGATGTTCCCGGCGAGACCGAGCGCCTTCCCTTGCCGGCCCGGTGATTTCCTGGTGCGGGGTGGGTTCGCGGCAGAAGCCGCCCCTGCAGCGGATGGACGTGGCACCAGGCAGGAGCGGCGTCAGCCACAACCGCCCCCGCCATTCGCCTGGCCCGCCTCCCCCCATGCCGGTGCAATCCCCCACCGACGGTTCCCGCGCAGGGAAAAACACGCTTGAATACGCACCCGATTCCCGTCCGCGGTCACCCCATGGTCATCACCCGCCGCTTCGTCTGGCGCCTGCTGCTGCTCACTCTCGGCATCGTGCTTGCCTATCACCTGTGGCTGCTCGTGCATATCTGGTGGTGGATCGACCACAATCCGGCGCGCTCCGCCTTCATGGAAACGCGACTCGAAATCATGCAGGACGAAGACCCCGACGCCGAACTGCATAACAAATGGGTGCCCTACGAGCGCATCTCCATCAACCTCAAGCGCGCAGTGGTCGCGAGCGAGGACGCAAAGTTCCTGCAGCACGAGGGCTTTGACTGGGAGGGCATTCAGGCCGCGTGGGAGAAGAACCTGAAAAAGGGCAAGCTGGTGGCGGGCGGCTCGACGATTTCGCAGCAGCTGGCCAAAAACCTGTTTCTTTCCAGCAAGCGCACTCCGTGGCGCAAGGGCGAAGAGGCCGTTATCACGGTCATGCTGGAGAACCTCATGACCAAGCGGCGCATCTTCGAGATCTACCTCAACGTGATCGAGTGGGGTAACGGCGTGTTCGGTGCGGAAGCCGCGGCGCGGCATTACTACAATACGTCTGCCAACAACCTCAGTGCGGCGCAGGCAGCAAAGCTTGCGGCCATGATTCCGAATCCCCGCTTCTATGACGAGAACCCCCGCGCGCGCGGGCTGGGACGCAAGACCGCCATCATCTTGCGGCGCATGAACTACGTGGTGGTCCCCCGTTAAAAAAGACGCATCGCCCGACGGCCTTCAGGCGCGCGCTCGCTGCTCGATGAGCCCGGGCAAAATCAAGACTTGACCGGTGTGGCGCCACCGGCACGGTCAGCCGGCGCGCACCTGTGTCCAGGCACCCCTGAACACGATAAGCAGGGTCTGCAGCATGACCTCCAGCGGCTGGGCGAATCCGCTCAGCAACCAGCGGCTGGCGATGCCGACGGCGGCGCCCACAAGACCCACCGCCAGCGTCTCCGCATCCCCCACCTCGCCCGTACGCCCCTCCCCTGACAATGTATTCCAGCCGCGCAGCAACTGGGCGAAATCTTCCACCGCCTTGCGGTACAGCCGGTCAACGCGGGGACTCACCCCCAGGACTTCCACGAACTGCACACGCGCGCCGGCCGGATTTTCGCGCGCCAGCTCAAGAAAGGCGCGCAGGCCCGCCGCCAGCATGGCCTCTGGCGACGGGGCAGCCTTCAGCACGGCCGCCTCGAGGCGCGACTGCTGCAATGACAGGTGCCGCTCGTAGACAGCGCAGAGCAAGTCTTCCCGGTTCGCGAACGACTCGTAGAAATAGCGCTCGGTCAGCCCGGCACGTTGGCAGATGGCGCGTACCGTGGCGGCGTGATAGCCGACCTCGCCAAACACGGCAAGGCCGGCGTCCAGCAGCCGCTCATGGCGCTCCGCACGTCGCTCTTCGCCACCCCGACCGCCATAACGACGCAATGATGATGCGGAGGAAGATTCCGTCGGTGGATTCTGGCCTGACATGACTATTCCCGGCGGGTCGCCGCCATTGACAGGGGCGGGAGCCGCCCCTAATGTGACAACGCTTGTTGCCAGATCAAGTTCATCATGCATCAAGCGGCCCGCGAGGGCCAAGACCTTTTTCATTGCAGGTCGGACATCTGCCTGAGGGCACCGGTCTGCCACCGCCAATCAACCGAACGCGCAGGAACCCTCCGCATGAAGACTCTCAAAGACAAGGTTGCCGCCATTACCGGCGCCGGCTCCGGCATCGGTCGCGCCACTGCCATCCTCATGGCCAGCAAGGGCTGCCACCTGGCGCTGTCCGACGTGAACGAGACTGGCCTGGCCGAAACGGCGGCCAAGTGCCTGCAGTACGGCGTGAAGGTCACTACCCGCAAGGTCGATGTTGCGAGCCGCGAACAGATGTACGCCTGGGCAGATGAAGTCGTTGCCGACCACGGCCTCGTCAACGTGATCTTCAACAATGCCGGCGTGGCCCTGGGCGCCACTGTCGAAGACATGCAGTACAGCGACTTCGAGTGGCTGATGGGCATCAACTTCTGGGGCGTGGTGTATGGCACCAAGGCCTTCCTGCCGCACATCAAGACGGCCGGCGAAGGCGCCATTGTGAACGTGTCCTCCGTGTTCGGCCTGATCGCCGTACCCACCCAGTCCGCCTACAACGCCGCCAAGTTTGCGGTGAAGGGCTTTACTGAAGCGCTGCGCGAGGAAATGGAAATTTCCGGCTACAACATCGGCGTGACCTGCGTGCACCCGGGCGGCATCAAGACCAACATCGCCCGTGCGGCCCGCGTCACCGAGACCAAGGGTCTGGTGGATGCGAAGAGCACCCGCGACTTCGAAAAGGCGTTCATCACCACGCCGGAGAAGGCCGCCGAGGACGTGGTCAACGGCATCCTCAAGAACAAGCGCCGCGTGCTGATCGGACCGGACGCCGTGGCCATCGACCTCATGCAGCGCGCCCTGCCGACCACTTACCAGCGTCTGCTGGAGATGGGCGCCAAGCGTCGCAGCAAGAAGCTGGGCGGCGTGGGCGTCGTCTGACCTGCGCTCCGCTCCGGAACAGGCCCGCCATGCGGGCCTTTTTCATTTCTGCCGTCGACTGCGACCGCTCGTCCCTAGCCCGGCAACTCCTGCATGGGCAATGGCCGCCCGCGGCCTGTTCCCGCACAATCCCTGTTCCGTACTTGCCCCGTCGCAGCACTGACCGTCTGGACCGGCTACCCCTGGAAACAGGTACCGCGGCCTCAGTTGCGAGCGACATTGCTGTGACATATTTGTCAGTTTTTGACGTTGATGTCGCCGCCCACCACCAAAAAACGTCCGTTCATCCCCGTAAGATACCCAAATAAGGGTATTTTTGAGTCGGCACGCTAATTGCTCAGAGAGTCTTAGACAGGCAGTTCATTGCCCCCTACATGCCCGCCCAACCAGGTGCTGACGTGAACAACAAGAACAAGGGTTTCACCCTTATCGAGCTGATGATCGTCGTCGCGATCATCGGCATCCTCGCCTCCATCGCCATTCCTGCCTACCAGGACTATACAGTCCGGACCAAAGTGGCCGAGGGACTTTTCCTGGCAGGCGGCGCCAAGACGGCCGTGGAGGAAACACGCTTTGCCACCGGCCGCTTCCTGGGCGCGTCCGGTATCGTCAATGCCAGCTATGGCTTGCCAACGCCCTCCAGCGTGTCCGGCAACAACACCCTGTCCATTGCCATCGGCACCTCCGGCGTCATCACCATTACCTATGCATCGGACCCGGCGATCATGAACAAGTCGCTGATCCTGATTCCCGACCTCAATACCAAGCCCGGCTCAATGGTCTGGAGCTGCACTGCCGTGACTTCGAGCACTATCGACAAGCGCTACCGTCCAGCAACGTGCCGCTAACCCGATTGCCCGCTTGAAAGCCCGCTTCGGCGGGCTTTTTCATTTGCCGCGGGGCGGGCCTGTCGATGATCGTGCCCTGATCGCACTATCCCGCTTCCATCTGCGCCGCGGCGCCGCCCGGACACCCGGGTGACCGTCTGATTGCCAAAGAGGAAAAGACCGCCAGATAGCGTCCTGGAAAATGGCGCGCGCAACCCGCTAGCGTGCCGGTGGTGGCTCCGGCGCGACCGGCGCTGCAGGGGCCTCCGTGGCGGGAACCGGATCTGCCCCCTTGAAGGGCCAATGCCCCCGGGCGGCAGATACCGCGGCCCGGCTCTCCCGCAGCAGGGCCTCCGCCTCGACCAGCGTCCGGTCCAGACGTGGCCCCGCATCCTTCATGACATCCCCGGCCTGGGTCGCGGCCGTCGTGGCCGCGCCGGTGGCCGCATCCAGCTGTGTCAGTGAACGAGACGCCTGTGCCGACAATTCCGGAAGTGATTTTTCGAGCGCCGCGAGACTTGCATCGGCGCGCTCCAGGGTGGCACGGGTCTGGGCCAGGGTCGCCGGCGCATCGTCCCGGGCCAGCTGGTTGACGGCCACCAGTGTGGCATCCACTTCCTTCCGGGTCTGCTGAAGCTGTACCGCCAGCTCGTGCAGCGCGCGGAAGCTGGCGCGAATGTCGCCTTTGGGATCGTTCGTGTAGCTGAGAAAGCGATGCAGCTCGTCGATGACCGGAATCACGCGGTTGCGGACATCGATGGCAATGTCGCCAAGACTGCTGCCGGCCACGAAGCGGAGACGCTCGTCGGTGGACAGCGGTGGCAAGGCCGGCGTACCGCTGGACACACTGATGAAGCTGTCACCGATCATTCCTTCGCGCGCCAGGGTGGCAACGGAGTCGCGCTTGATCCATTTGAGGTAACGGGTCTCGATCTGCATTTCGACATCGACACGCGCCTGCTGATTCAGTTCGACGGTGCTGACTTCGCCAATCTTGAAGCCCGACAACTTCACGGCCATGCCGGGACGCAGGTCTGTGCCACTCTCTGCAAGAAAGCGCACGCGCGTTTTCGGCGAGAAATAGCCCTGCCGCACCGCCATGGTCAGGGTAATGGCCAGGACCAGCAACACGCCGGCGCCAACGAAGAGGGCAAGCTTGAGTCCCAGGCGCTGAAAGCGGGGATCGTTGATGGTGGGCAGACTCATTCGAGAGGGTCCTTGGCGGGGCGCGGAACAGTTGCGCCAGAATCCGGTGACCATGCTGGCCACTCGGGGCTGGAATCGGCAAGCAGAAGCAGACAGGCCCCGTCCAGTCCGGCGATGAGCTGGTCGGCCAGCGCCGGGCCGGCTTTCGCCAGACTGGCCGGATCCAGCACGACAAGGGCAGGCCGGAGGAGCAAAAGGCGCACTACTCGCGCCTGCAAGAGGGGACGGGTACCCAGCCGGGCCGGTCGTTCGGTCAGCCACTCCGGTTCGCCGAGGCGCAATTCCGCAAGGACCGCACGCAACAATGACTCGAATTGCACGCCGTCACCACTGAGCCAGTCATAGACCAGGCGCAGGTTTTCCAGAATGGTGAGATTGCTGAGGAAGCCGGCCGACGACGACAGCCAGCCTGTGCGCAGTCCCTCATGCTGGGCCTGCGCCACGAGCTGCTCGGCCTGCTCCTGCGCATCGGCACCCAGCGCCCAACGCCCCGCTGGCAGCAACAGGCTCATCGCAACCATCCCCACAGCGCATCCAGCACGAAGACCGTCAGAAGTGAGCGGACAACCGCGCGGGAGGCCGCGCGAGGAATCTCGGTCATGGCACCGCCGGCGCGCAAACCGGTCCAGCAGGCGATGAAGGCGACGACCAGCCCGAACAGGGCCGTCTTCACCAGTCCCCCGACCACCGTCGAGAGCAGCAGCACATCACCCAGCAAGGCCAGTTCACCGACCGCATTCGCGCCCGACACCAGCAGCGCGCCAAACAGCAGGGCCGCCAGGATCAGGTAGGTGGTCAGGAGGACGCTCGCCACCAGCATGCCGAGGATGCGTGGGAGCATGAGGTAGTGCGGCGGACTCACGCCGAACTGCTGCAGCATCCAGATCTCGTTGTTGACGCGCATGGCCGCGAGTTCGGACGCCATGGCGGAGGAGGAACGTGCAATGAGGATGAGGGCAGTCAGCAGTGGCGCCAGCTCGGACAGCAGCAGCGAGGCCATGAAGCGCAATGTCTCCGCGCCGCTCTGGCCGATGCCGAAATGCAGTTGCGACACGATGATGGCGCCGACGGCGAGGCCGATCAGCACCACCAGCACCAGCGACTCCAGCCCCGAAAAATAGAGCTGGCGTGCCAGCGCGCGCAGGACCGGCGCGCGGAACCAGTACCGCAAGGAAAAGACGGAGGCTGCGGCCGGCATTCGACGCGCCCCCGTCCGGTCAGTTGAAGGGATGCCGGAGGACGACGGTTTCGTCGCGATCCGGTCCGGTGGAAATGATGTCGATGGGGCAGCCCACGACATCCTCGATGCGCTTGATATACGCGCGCGCATTGGCCGGCAGGTCTTCCAGGCGCTTCACGCCAACGGTGGACTCGCTCCAGCCCGGCAGCGCCTCGTAGATCGGCTCCACGTTCTCGAAGGACTCGGCATCACTCATCAGGCATTCCAGCGGGCTGCCATCGGAGCGCCGATAGCCCGTGCAGATGTTGACGGTCTCGAGACCGTCGAGCACGTCGAGCTTGGTCAGGCAGAGGCCGGAAATGGAGTTGAGCTCCACGCCACGGCGCAGCACCACGGCATCGAACCAGCCGCAACGGCGCTGGCGGCCGGTGGTGGCGCCGAACTCGTGGCCCACTGTGCCGAGGTGCTTGCCGACGGGATCGCCCACCTCGTTGGCCGCGTCGTAAACCAGCTCGGTGGGGAACGGACCGGAGCCGACACGCGTCGTGTAGGCCTTGGTGATGCCGAGGACGTAATCGAGATACAGCGGGCCGAAGCCGGAGCCCGTGCTGGTGCCACCTGCCGTGGTGTTGGAGGACGTCACATACGGATAGGTACCGTGGTCGATGTCGAGCAGGGAGCCCTGCGCGCCCTCGAACATGATGTTTTTCCCTTCGCGACGAAAGCCGTGAAGGATGGCGGGAACGTCAGCCACCAGCTCCTTGAGCTGCTCGGCCCAGGCAAGCGCGTCGTCCAGGGTCTTCTGGAAGTCGACGATCTCGGCCTTGTAGTAATTCTTGAGCTGGAAGTTGTGGTAGTCGAGCACTTCACCCAGGCGCGCCGCCAGCGTTTCGCGTCGGAACAGGTCGCCGAGGCGCAGGCCACGACGCGCGACCTTGTCTTCATATGCCGGGCCGATGCCACGGCCGGTGGTGCCGATCTTGCCGCCGGCACGGGCCGCTTCACGGGCACGATCGAGCGCAACGTGATAGGGCAGGATCAGCGGGCAGGCCGCCGACACCTTGAGGCGGGAACGCACGTCCACGCCCTTGGCCTCGAGGCCGGCGATTTCCTTCAGCAGCGCATCCGGCGCCAGCACCACCCCGTTGCCGATCAGGCAGAGCACGTCCTTGCGCAGGATGCCGGAAGGAATGAGGTGCAGCACGGTCTTCTCACCCGCCACCCACAGGGTGTGGCCGGCGTTGTGACCGCCCTGGAAACGCACCACTGCCGCGGCGTTGTCCGTCAGCAGGTCCACGATCTTGCCCTTGCCCTCGTCACCCCACTGGGTGCCGAGCACGACTACGTTCTTGCCCATGTTCGTTCTCGATTACCGCAATTCAATTCGTTGTGGGTCGGGCCGGGCCCGCCAGTCACATCAGTCCAGTAAAGCATTCCCGCGTCCTGTCGGGCCGTCATCCGACCTGCCGCGCGGGGTCGGCGTCAGAGATTGATCACCATCCATTTGCCGTCGACATGCTGCAGTTCGCGGGTACAGCCGAGAGCGACCGCATCGACGGTTTCGCCCGGCAGTGCCTGCCGCACGCGCTCACCGGTGGCGCGCAGGGCGGCGATGGCACCGCGCAGCACGGGATCATCCCCCGCGGGCGCCAGGATCAGGGCGGAGGCCGCACTGGCACCATCACAGGCCAGCAGCGTCTTGAGGTCGGCGCTGAAGCCGGTCGCCGCACGGGCACGACCAAACGCTTCGCCCACGCGGTCATAGCGACCGCCCTTGGCGAGCTCGGCACGCACACCCGGCATGTAGGCCGCGAACACGAGGCCGGTGTGATAGTGGTAGCCACGCAGTTCCGTGAGATCGAAATAGATCGCGACTTCGCGGTGGGACACGGCCAGGGCATTGGCGACCGCCGCGAGCGCCTCGAGCGCCGCATCGATGTCGGGCGCCACGCCACCCAGCAAGTCGCGCGCCCGCGCAAGGATATCGGGACCGCCCGCCAGGCGGGACAGCGCCTCGAAGCGGGCGGCATCGGCCGCCGGCAACGCGCGCGCGGTGAGAAAGTCGTTCAGCTCGGCCACGGCCTTGCGCTGGTATATATCGAACAGGAGCGCCTCGTCGCGACCGGTGATGCCGGCCGCGCGCGCCAGCCCCCGGAAAATCGCCACGTGTCCGAGATCGAGCTGCACGTCACGGCAGCCGGCCAGCCCCAAGGTATCGAGCATGAGCCGGAGGATTTCGATGTCACCCGCGACGCCTTCGTAGCCGTAAAGCTCGGCACCGAACTGCACCGGACAGCGCGAGGCGGCGAGTGCGGCGGGACGGGTATTCAGGGTGGTCCCTGCATAGCAGTAGCGGGCCGGCCCTTCGATCTGCAGCGTGTGCGCATCAAGGCGCGCCACCTGCGGCGTGATGTCGGCACGGACGCCCATCATGCGGCCCGACAGCTGGTCGGTGATCTTGAAGGTCATGAGGTCCAGGTCATGGCCCGAGCCGGTCAACAGGGAATCGAGATATTCCATCAACGGCGGGATGACAAGCTGGTAACCCCAGGTGGCACAGCAGTCCAGCAGGCGCCGGCGAAGGGATTCCAGGCGGGCAGCTTCGGCCGGCAAGACATCGCTGACGCCTTCGGGGAGCAGCCAGGTATCGACAGGACGGGTCATGGGGGTGCGGTCGCTCATCTACAGGGCGGGGACACAAAAAAGCCGAGAATGAACTCGGCTTGATCAATAGTACCAGAAACGCCGACCCCGGCCCAAGCCTTGTCGGGCGGCGCTTCCCGATTTCAGCCCCAGAGCGCCCGGACCAGCGGCGGCAGCCAGAAAGCCGTGAGCATGCCGTTCAACCCCATGCCGAGGGCGGCAAAGGCGCCGGCCGTGGGATGCATCTGGAACGCCCGGGCCGTGCCCACGCCATGGGCCGCCAGCCCCAAGGCGAAGCCGCGGGCGACATCGCTCTTCACGCCTTTGAGCAGCGGCTCGGCCAGCGCCGCCCCTACGACTCCGGAAAAGCCCACGAGTGCCGCTGCGAGCGCCACGGGCGAATGGATCTTTTCCGCAATGCCGATGGCAATGGGCGTCGTCACGGCCCGCGTGCCAAAGGCCAGGATGCTCTCATGTGACAACCGGAAGCCCCATGCAAGTCCCATGGCCCCCATTCCACCGAGCAGGGTACCGAGCAGCAGGGTGCCGGCCAGCGGGCGGAACGACGCCAGCAGCCGCGGCAGGGCGCTGTAAAGCGGAACGGCCAGTGCCACGGTGGCGGGACCGAGCAGGAAATGCAGGAACTGGTTGCCCGCGAAATAGACTTTGTAGTCGGTTCCCGTGAGCAGCAGCACGGTAATGATGAGGGCCAGCGCGATGAGTAGCGGCGGCGCCCAGACAGGCTCTCCCAGGCGTCGGAACAACCAGGTCCCGCCCTCGAAGGCCGCCAGCGTCAGGATGAGCCAGGGAACCGGTGAGTTCAGGACGGCGGTGAACATGCTCATGACACCCCCCGGCGGGCGAGCCAGCGGTCCAGCAGGTAGCCGCAGGCGAGCATGGGAATGACCGTGGATAGCGTCATCACGACCCCGATGCGCACGCCCTCCTTCGCCAGCAGGGGCCCCATGGTCATGATGCCCACCGAGGCGGGCACGAAGTAGAGCGCCAGATTCTGCAGCAAGCCACGGCTCGTCTTCTCGATATCCGCCGGGATGCCCCGATTGACCAGCAGGCCGATGAAGAGCAACAGCATACCGATCACGCCTCCCGGCACCGGCACATCGAGCGACCGTGCAATGAACTCGCCCGCGAGCTGGCACAGCAGCAGGACCAGGAAACCGCGGATCATTTCTTCTCTCCCGGCACAGGGGCCGGCTTGTTGTCGGGAAGTGTTGCACGCAACGCGGCAAGATCACTGTCGCGCGCCAGCACGAGCACATCACCACGCTTGCCGAAGTGACGACGCCAGTCGGTCACCGTTCGCCAGTAACGCGCAAACACCGGATCGCGCGCGGACACTGTCGCCAGCGCCGCCTCCGCGGCCTGACCGGCGTCGGCCCGCAAGCGGGCCACCTGCGCGTCGGTGTCGGCGCGCAGCGCATTGACCTGATCCGATGACGCGGCACGGACCGATGCCACCTGCGCACTGGTCTCGGCCCGCAACGCGGTGGCCTGCGCGTCTCTCGCGAGGCGCATGCGATCAATCACGATCGACTCCACGGCCGGCACGTAGCTGATGCGGCGCAATCGCAACGACAGCAACTCGACACCCGATTCGCGCAAGGCGACCTGATTGCCCTGACGGACAATGTCCTGCAGCACTTCCGCCGGCAATCCGGCACGGTGTTCCGGCCACGGCGCCGTCGCGAAAGCCCGCTGCATCCCTTCCCGCAATACCGGCTGGATCAACGCGGCGACACGCTCAGGGTCCGCGCCGGCCCGCACGTAATAACGCGGCAAATCGCGAATGCGCCAGACCACCCAGGCATCCACCCGCATCGTATCACCGCGCGCATCGACAAAGTCGCCGCGATCGAGATCGGAATAGCGCGGACGCGTGTCCACAAGCTGGATTTCGTCAATGACGGGCCAGTGCCATATCACGCCCGGCTCAAGTCCGATGCGGGTCACCTCGCCAAACCGCAGCAGGACGCCGCGCTCTTCCGCGGAAACGACGGTGCGACTGTTCAGCACGAGCAGGAAGGCCACGAGACCGAGCATGGCCTGATTGAGCAGGCGGAAATTCATGGTCGCGCTCCCGCGTCGGGCGACGGCGGCAACGCCGTGGGCGCGCGCAACTGGTCAGCCGAGATCCCGAGCCGGGAAAGGCCGCCCTCCCCCACGATCACGGTGGGCGTCCGCCTCATCACGTCCATCACTGCGTCATCGTAAATCCGGCGCCGGGCGGCGGATGCATCGCGCAATGCCTCGTCGATGGCGGCGGCGAGATGCAGGGCATCGCTCTGCGCCTGCTGCAGCACACGTGCGCGCTCATGTTCGGCCTCAGCCACCTCGCGCGCGCCTTGCTCACGCGCCTGCCGGAGCGCGGCTTGCCCCTCGTCCCGCGCCTTCTGCACCTGCAGGGCAGTTTCCGCGCGCGCACGGGAAACATCGGCCACGGCGTCCTCAAGCTCCGCGGGAGTCGTCGCGCCTGCAACACTGATGCCTTCCAGATGAAGGCCGCCTCCGATGTCATTCAGATGCGCGCTGACGGCATCCTGCACCTGTGCGACCAGGGCATGCTGCGATGCTCCACTGAGTCCCGCTGCCGGCAAACGGGCCGCTGCCTGCTGAACCGCCGACTCGGCCGTGCGCAGCATCTCGGACTCGGCGTCGGCAAAGCCCAGCAGATACGCCCTGACATCACCGACACGGTAACGAAGGGTGAGGGTGACGGACACAATGTCCTCGTCCTGGCTGATGACATCCGTGCTGAGCGTGGCGTCTCGCAACCGCTCGACATTCACGCGGCGCCAGGCATCGATGACGGGGGGATTCCAGTAAAACCCGGGTGACTGCACGGCCAGCACACGCCCGTTACGCAGTACGAGACATTGCTCGCCCACACGGACCCGATGCAGACCGAGACTGCCGTATACCAGCGCCACCACCAGGGCGAACAGCAGCAGGATCCTGTGCAGACTGAGGCCCGATCCCGTCAGCGCGGCCAGCCGGGCGAGGACATCATCAAGCCCCGGCGGCATGCCACCGGGCGGTGATGACGGAGAAGGGCGCTGACCGGGTCGCTGGCCGGGCCGGTTCCATGCCATGACGCCTCCTTAGTCCGGATGTCCGGCAGCGGCCGTGCCGGACGCCGACAGTGGGGTGCTCGCCGATTCAGGATCAGATGCTGACGCCGATGCCGATGCCGATGCCGATGCCGATGCCGCCAGCAGCGTGTCGAGCTGGACACCTTCGCGCTGCAGCAATTGATCAAGGTCAGCGCGCGGCAACCGCAGCGAGACCCTGCTTCCGCCCTGCTCGTCCGGCGACTC
>DASSUO010000165.1:0-16301 GCA_035706925.1 Moraxellaceae bacterium | reverse complement strand
CTGGCCAACTGCCGCGACCACCCCGACGATCCGCCGGGACCCAGGAAACGGGAACGTCGCAATTGCGATGGCCGGGTAGTGACGGGCGAGGTCATCGCGAATGTGGTTATCGCGGCTGAGGCCGCTCCTGCGTGAACGGGTCAGTGGCCTTCCGCGGCGACCTGGGCGTCGTAGTCGGCGGCCGCGAGCAGGTCTTCCAGTTCAGCCGGATCGCTCATGCGGATCTTGTACATCCAGCCATCGTTGTACGGGTCGGCGTTCACGGTCTCGGGCGCGTCCACCAGAGCCTCGTTCACCGCAATGATCTCGCCAGACACCGGCGCGTAGATGTCGGAGGCGGCCTTCACCGACTCCACCACACCCGCCTCGTCATGGGCAGCGACGCTATCGCCGACTTCCGGCAACTCGACATAAACGAGATCGCCCAGGGCTTCCTGGGCATGGTCGGTGATCCCCACGGTGGCGACATCGCCTTCCACGCGGACCCACTCGTGGGTCGGGGCGTATTTCAGTTCGGTGGGCGTCTTGCTCATGGTGCTGGCCTCAGGCGACTCGCGCCTTGCTCGTTGGTCTAAAACTGCGTTGGGCGACGTCCGCCGGGCGGCCGTCGCGAATCCTGTATTGCATCCCTCCGGAACACATCCCGAAAGGACACCCGCCCTGGCAGTATCAAGGGACGGTCATGCCATCCCGCCAAAACCGGACGGCCCTTTCTTCTGTCAGTACAGCGCCTTGCCATTTCGCACGAACGGTGCACGCACGATGCGGGCCGGCAGACGCTTGCCGCGGATTTCCACCTCGGCACGATCCGCGCTGCCTGCCGGAACGCGGGCAAAAGCAATGGCTCGCTCCATCGTCGGCGAGAAGGTACCGGAGGTGGTCTCACCCTCACCGTCGGCCGTGAACACCTTCATGTGGGCGCGCAGGACGCCCTTGTCCTCGAGGATCAGACCGACGAGGCGCTGCGCCACACCAGCAGCCTTCTCGGCCTCAAGTGCTGCCTTGCCGATGAAATCGTGGTCCCAGGCAAGGGTCCAGCCCATGTTGGCGCGCAGCGGCGACACGGTTTCGTCCATGTCGTTGCCATACAGGTTCATGCCGGCCTCAAGACGCAGGGTGTCGCGCGCACCCAGTCCGCAGGGCTTCACGCCCGCGGCAAGCAAGTCACGCCAGAAGGCGGGCGCCTCGGTATTGGGGAGAAGGATCTCGAGACCGTCTTCACCGGTATATCCGGTGCGCGCAACGAACCAGTCGCCCGCCTCCGCCCCCTGGAAGACGCCCAGGTTGTCGATCAGCGCCGCCATAGCCGGCTTCAGGCCGGCCACCCGGGCGCGGGCTTCCGGTCCCTGGATGGCGATCATTGCCAGGTCTTCCCGCTCGCGCAGCACGACCCGGAAGCCCGCGGCCTGTGCCTGCATCCAGGCCAGGTCCTTTTCGCGGGTACCGCAATTCACCACCACCCGCCACAGTTCGGGCGCCGCAGCGGTCGGCGCATAGACGATGAGGTCGTCGATCACCCCGCCGTCCTCGCGGAGCATGGCGGAATACAAGGCCTTGCCCGGCTGCTGCAGACGATCAACATCGTTGGCCAGCAGGCGACGCAGGTAAGGGCGTGCATCCGGTCCGGTCAGTTCCAGAAAGGTCATGTGGGAAACGTCGAACATCCCGGCAGCCCGGCGCACGGCATGATGCTCTTCAAGTACGGAGTCATACTGCACCGGCATGTCCCAGCCACCGAAGTCGACGATCCGGGCCTTGAGGGCCTGATGTTCGGAAAAAAGCGCGGTCTGGCGGCCCATGGCGGAGCTCCGGGGTCGGGGAAGGCGGACGGGAAAGGCCGGCATTTTACACGTTCGGGGGGGCGGGCTCCATTCGACAGGGTTGGACGCTTTGTCTAGTAGCTCCGGCGCCTATAAGCTAGGCGCAAACAACGATAAACCGGCACCCGCCCCGGCGGGCCGCCCGGCGCCGCCTCGCCGGCCCGATCTCCAGCCATAGGCCCCTCATGACAAGCCCCCTCACGCTCACCCTGGTCGACGGCACCCGGGTCGTCACGCCGGACAACCTCAACCTGATTACTCCCTATGTCCTGCAGGAACAGGAGGACTGGTTTGAGGACGAGATCAAGTTCCTGCGCCGCCTGCTCCAGCCCGGCCAGAAAATCATCGATATTGGCGCCAACTATGGCGTGTACACGCTCTCGATGGCTCGCTCGGTAGGCGCAGGGGGACACGTCTGGTGCTTCGAGCCCGCATCCGGCACGGCGAACTACCTGGCACAGGGAATTGCCGCGAACGGCTACCGCCATGTGACCCTGGAGAAAAGCGCACTGTCCAGCCAGCCGGGGACGGCCCGCCTGTCGCTGAACGACAACGCCGAACTCAACGAGATCATCCGCAACGGCATGTCCCCGGGCGCCAGCGAAGAAGTGCCACTGACCACACTGGACCACTGCCTTGAGCAATTCGGCTGGAGTGATATCGACTTCGTCAAAATCGATGCCGAAGGGGAAGAGGCCAACATCCTGAAAGGCGGCAACCGCTTCTTCACTCGCCTGTCACCGCTGGTGGAGTATGAAGTCAAGGCAGGAACCGACTGGCACCTCGCACTGGTGGAGCAATTTTCTGCATTGGGCTACCGCTCCTATCGCCTGGTACCGGGCCTCGATCTGCTCGTGCCGTTCGGCCGCAACGAAGTCCCTGACGGTTACCTGCTGAACCTCTTCAGCTGCAAGGAGGATTGCGCCCGACGTCTTGCCGCCCGCGGCCTCCTTGCCGATCCGGCACTGGAACCCGGGGCCGGGCAGGTCGATCTCGCCGCCCTGGCAAACCAGCCGAACCATCAATGGCAAGCCCACCTCGCGTCTCATCAGTACAGCCAGCTCTTGCTGCCGCATTGGGTGCAAACGATGCAACAGGCCTCCAGCGCACCTGTCGGGATCATCCTCGCGCAACATGCAATCGCACACGACGCGACGCTGCCGCCCATCGTACGCTTTGCTGCCCTGAAGTCCGCACTGGACAAGGCCCGTACGTTGATTTCCACGGAGGCCGGCTTCTTGCGGCTGTCCACGTTTGCCCGACTCGCCCTCGAGTTTGGCGCTCGCTCGCAAGCGCTGCAGGCACTCAAGTTTCTCGCCGACACCATCACCCAACAGGGCAGCCTGAATCCGGCCGAGCCCTTCCTTACACCCGATCCTGCCTTCGAGCGCATTTCCCCCGGAGCGAATCTCGGCAACTGGGTATTGGCGGCGGTGGTGACGGAAATAGAGCGCAAAAGCGCGTTCTCGTCCTTCTTTACCGGGCCAGATGCAAAGCCGCGACTGGAGACGCTCGAAGGACTGCAGTTTGCGATACCGGAAATCCAGCGGCGACTCGCGCTGGTTCGCCGCCGGTTCGGGTGATGCCGCTCAGGGCAGCGACGCAATATCAAAGGATGCCGGCGCAAGCCCGTCAGCAAAACGCTGACGCATGTGTCGGTAGGCCTTTTCCAGCGCCGCGGCCTGCCCCTTCATGTCGAAGGGAGCGGCCTCACCGCGTGACGCCGCGAGCCTTTCACGAATGCGCTGCAGACGCGGCCGGTCATGGTACAAGGCAACTGCCATCGCTTCGTACTGATCCCAGTCCGACACGATGAGCTCATCAAGTCCGCAACTCGCCAGCAGGCTTGCTCCCACCCTGTTCTGGAATGAGTCGCCAGGACAGCTCAGCCCGGGCACTCCCGACCAGAGCGATTCCGCCATGGTGGTGTGGCCATTATAAATGCGCGTATCGAGAAACAGGTCTGGCGCTCCCTGCCGCGCCAGATAGATGTCGCCGGGCACCTTCCCTGCAAACACCAGGCGTGACGCCTCCACCCCGCGACTCGCGGCATAATCCGTCAGGTTGCTGCGCAACCGCTCACCGTCTCGCAGCCACAGCACACTTTCCGGGGCCGCCTGCAGAATCCGGAGCCACCGGTCAAAGGTGACGGGCTCAAGCTTGTAGGCGCTATGCAGTGCAGAAAAGACAAATTTTTTCTCCGGCAGGCCTGCTTCTGCGCGCGACAGCGGTACAGGTGGCTCGGACGAGCCGGCGCCGAATGCGAAATAACATCCCGGCATGCGCACTTCCGCTTCACTACACCATCCGTCAGTGCCGGGGCTCGCGACCGGATCCGTAATGATGTAGTCGAGCCACCTGGCACCACTCGAATACGTCGCCCCCAGCCAGTTCACCTGAACCGGCGCAGGCCGCCAGGCGAATATCCTCGGACGCGGCTGATCGTTGTATACCGCCAGGTCCACCAGCACATCGAGGCCGAGCGCGTGAATTTTTGCGGCCGCCGCTTCGTCTCCCATGCCCGTCACATCGACCAGCGTCACGCCGGGCATGTCCCGTAGCCTGGTGAAAGTGGCACTTTCGTAGTCTTTCCTGATCATGTTGAGCGCCACAAGAAAGATCTCGACGGCAGCCTGATCATGCGCCAGCACAAGTCGCTCAATGAGCTGCGCCACCACATGTGCGCCGAGGTGCGGCAAGGCATAAGCGATACGGAGCCGCGCCGGTGACGGCGTAGGGGCATGCAGGCGCTCCGCTATTCCTGCCCCGGTCCATTTACCTGCCAGCTCGGCAAGCTGCAGCCGCTCCGTGACATTCAGCGGCGCCGCGCCGGAGGCATGAACAAGTGGCATGGGATTCCCTTCCGGCTCATGCAGAAAGTCACGGAACACATCACCGAATCCGCGATGAAAGGACCAATCACACTCCATCAGTTTTTCAAACGCGTAGTGAAGGAAGAACGGGCGCGGATCGAGTTCATTCCCGTCCCCCCAGGCGCTTTCGACCGACGTTGACTCTTTCAGGACACGCCAGCGCGCGGGATCCACTTCGCGAAGACGATTGAGTGTGCGGCGTGCCTCGTCAATGTGACCGCCGACGGTCAGCGCCTGCGCCAACGGAAACAGTACATCACTGTCGTCCGGCGCGAGGCGAGACGCCTCTTTCAGGGCGACTACCGCCGACTCCACCTCCCCGCGCCAGATCTCGGCAATACCGATGCGCCCCCAGATTTCGGCGCTTTCCGGACGCAGGGTAACGGCAAGACGATAGTCGCGCAGCGCCTCTTCGCGCTTGCCACTGGTGGCGAGGGTATCCGCCCTGAACACCAGCGCCTGGAAATTGCGCGGATCCCTGGCCAGTACACGCGCCCACTCTGCCAGCGCTGCCGCCGACCGACCGCGCCTGTATTGCAGGCGGCCGTATTGCACACGCACCCTGTCATCATCCTGCTTCTTCAGGAACTTGCTGAAGTGAGCGTCCGCCTTGTCCAGCCAACCGAGATGCATATAAAGCTCGCCAAGCTGAAGCGCCGCCTCCACATGTTTTGGCTCTTGCGCCAACGCAGCACCGAGCGCGGCGATGGCGGCAGGGAAATCGTTCAGGCGGGTGGCGCAACGCGCCAGCATCAGGTGGTACCGGGCGGTCGGCTCGGGAAAGTCCTTCAGCACCTTGTACGCCGCAGCGACATTGCCGGATTGCAGGAAGGATTCGGCGAGGGAGATGGCGGAAGACATGGCGGCCCGGATTTATGGTTGTTATCGGTGTGGCGCCCATGGGGCACCCGCGTCGGCGATTATTACCGGCCCGCCTGTACTTGGATACTGGACCGGCGACCGCTCAGCCCGGCGTCGAACCGGCGAGTTGCGCCATCTGACGGTCATGCCAGCGCGACAGAACCAGCAACGCAGAACTGCTGCCCACCAGGCACATGAACATGTCCCATTGCGTATCCCAGACATCGCCCTGGGTGCCGAGGAAGGAGTCGGCCGCCTCGGCCGATGTCAGCGCAACCAGCCATTCGATGAGCTCGTACAGCGCACTGAACGCCATGGTGACCGATAGCACGAACAGCACCAGCCACCCCCCGCGCCGTACCACCTGCTTGCGCAGCAGAATCTCTCGTGCGAGGACGGCCGGCTCAAATCCCTGCAGGAAATGACCGACCCGGTCGTAGTGGTTGCGGGAGAAGCCGAACCAGTCTTCCGCCCAGAAGCCCGCCGGTACGCGGGCATAGGTGTAGTGGCCACCGATGATCAAGACCAGCGAATGAATGAAGATCAGGGAGAGCAGCAAAGGCGTCAGTGGGAACCGTTGCCGTGAAAAAAACAGCAGCGGCAGTGCAATCATGACAGGGACGGTTTCGAGTACCCAGGTCTCGCCGTCGTAGACATTCACCAGCGACACCAGCAAGGCGACAACCAGCGCCACCATCAGCAGCCATTGATTACGGGTTGCATGCGTCACGACCTGAGCCTCCTTGCCTTATTCAGGGTCCAGGGATTTCCGCCAGCGGGGACCGGACCTGGTCCGCCGAGCCCGCCGGGGCCCGCGCCAGGGCGGGAAGATCCCCAGTCATCCCCATCGCCACTCGCGCAAACTCCTGTTTGACCGGGAGCAGTGCGTTGGCGGCCGAAAGCCCGAGATTGCGTGCCAGCACCAGCGCCGGATTTGCGCTGCCAAACAGCTTCTTGAACGCCGTCATGCTGTTAAGGATCAGCGTGTTGTGTGCGCGGCGGCGGCGCGCATAGCGTGCCAGTGCATCTTCTCCGTACCAGGGGAGATCGCGCTGCCGCGCGCGCAGGATTTCTTCTGCCAGCACGGCCGCATCCAGCAAACCAAGATTCACGCCCTGGCCGGCAAGCGGATGGATCGCGTGCGCCGCATCCCCGATGAGGGCAAGGCCCTCAGCAGCATAGTGCTCACTATGAACCGCCCGTAGCGGAAAGCTGTACCGCGCATCGCAGCGGGTAATCCTGCCCAGTACGTTTTCACAGGCAAACCCGAGTTCCCGGCAGAATGCAGCGTCGTCCAGCGCCAGCAGCCGCTGCGCTTCGCTCTCGTCCTGTGACCATACGATGGAGCACTGGTTCGTTCCGCCGTCGTGCGTGCGCAATGGCAACAGTGCCAGCGGCCCGGTGGCGGCAAACCGCTGCCGCGCGGCGTCGCCATGCGAGTATTCGGAGTAAACGGTGGTGACAATCGCCCGCTGACCATAATCGTGCTCGCTCGCATTGATGTTGGCGAGTCGCCGTACCACGGAGCGTGCACCATCGGCGCCGATGACCAGGCGTGCGTCGAGCAGGCTTCCGTCAGCAAGCGTGAGTCGCCACATTCCGGGAAGACGCTCAAGCGCCACCAGCTCTGCAGGGCAGGACAGCGAGACATGGGGAGAGGCGGTGGCAGACTGTGTCAGTGCCCATTGCAGTAGACGGTTTTCCACCATCACGCCGAGATGCGATTCCCCAAGCTCCTTTGCCGTGAATTCGATTCGGCCCGTGCCATTGGCATCCCACACTTCCATGCGCGAATAAGGGCAGCTACGGATGGCGGCAATGGCGTCCCATGCGCCGACATGACGGAGCAGATTCTCGGATGCCCGGGTCAGCGCGGACACTCGCGGCTCAAAGGGATCGTCGGCATCGGGAGCGCCGACGCTGCCCCGCTCGAGCATGACGATGTCGAGACCAGCGTCTCGCAGGAGCGCAGCCAGCAAGGAGCCCACCATGCCGGCTCCTACGATGACAATGTCGGTTTGCTTCATGGGGTTTGCGGCGGAGGCCGTTCCTTTTGAGTGGTTGTCGCGTCTTGAGCCGCTTATTTTTGCGACTGAGGTTCCGGTTTGCGGCGGAAGCCGTTGTCGCTCGCGGCTGAAGCCGCTCCTACTGGTTCAGGCCCATGGCGTAGCGGGCCACGGGTTGCTTGGCAAAGGGGAGCAGGTCGAACAGGACGAGACCTGCATTGCGGGCGAAGGTGAGGCCCGGGACACTGTTGGAGAAGCCGCGCACGATGCCGTCGGAGAAGCGGATCACGTTGAGCTGGTCAGGATGGCGCGCCGCTTCGTAGTCCTGGAGCAGGGCAAAATCGCCGAGATCGCTGCCCCGACGATGGGCGGCCAGCAGGCGGTCAGTCAGTGCAAGGCAATCGCGCAAGCAGAGATTGAAGCCTTGGCCGGCCACCGGATGCAGCGTGTGGGCGGCATTGCCCAGGATCACGGCGCGCGGTAGCGACTGGGTCTTCGCTACCGTCAGCGCCAGCGGATAGGCAAAGCGGGGCGCAGTTTTCACGAAACGGCCTGCCCGCTTGCCAAAGGCAGCCTGCAACTGCCGCAGGAATTCCTCGTCGCTGCAATCGACCAGCGGTTTTTCGAGGCCGGCCGGAAGGGTCCACACCACCGCGCGGCGGTTGCCACCCGGCAGCGGCAAAACGGCAATGGGACCGCTTTCGGTGAAGCGTTCGAACGCGACATTGTCGTGCGGGAGATGCGTGGCCACCGTCGTCACCAGCGCCACCTGCTCATAGGGGGTCGTTTCGGCTGCTACACCGAGCAGGGTGCGGCAGGGCGACTGCGCGCCGTCCGCCGCCACCACTACCGGTGCCGTGAAGGTGAGGGTTTCGCCGGCACGCAGCGCCGTCACTGTCGCCTTCTCCGCCGTAATGCCGATGTCCGACACCGTGGCGCCATCGACCAGCGTAACGTTCGGGCAGCCGCGAAGCGCGCGCAACAGTACGAGGCCTAACCAGGCGTTTTCGATGACCTGGCCAAAGCTCTCCACGTTCTCTTCGGCCGCGTTGAGCCGGGCCATGCCGAAATGTCCGCGCTCGGAAATGTGGATCTGCAAAATGGGGTTGGCATGGGATTGAAGGTCGTCCCACAGACCGAGTTCGCGATAGGTCGCCACCGTCCGCCGCGACAGGGCGGTATTGCGCGCATCGAAGCTCGGGCGATAGGGCAGGGGCTCACCCGGCACCAGCACCGGGAAGCGGATCGCTTCCACCAGGGTGATACGCAGGCCGGATTCGCGGGCCAGTAATAGCGCCAGGGTAATTCCGACCATTCCGCCGCCAATGATGAGGACGTCGGTGGTTGTCATGGCCGGTGAAGTTGCTGCCGTCGTCACACTCTTCCCCAAAATCCTGCCTTCTGTCCCCGCCGGGGGCTCGCCGGAGGGCGACCTCTCCCTATAATCGGGACAGACATATTACCCGGTCGCCCCATGAGATACCTGTCTTTCGCGTTCGCCGCCCTGCTCGCCGCCACCCCCTTTACCGCCACCGCGGCGGTGACGCCGGCGCCCTCCCCTGCCCCTGCGGCTACCGCCAGTCCGGTGGCGCCGGATGCCGACGCCACCGAGCAAACTGCTCAGACCGGCCCTTGGGTATACATGGTGGCGCGGATAAACCTCACCGGCACTGATCTCACTCAAGTGATCTTCTTCAGTCACCCGGCGATCGTCACGCTCGATGACTGCGAGGCCGAGCGCGCGGCCGGGCTGACGACGGGCTGGGTCCACCTGAACCGGCAGTACTTCCGCACCCTCAAGGGCGTCGCCTACAAGGTCGAGTACCGTTGCGTCGAAAGCGGGAAATATCTGGCCCCGTGGCGCACCAGCGACATCCCGGACCGCTTCTATCTTGTCCGGACCACGGACACGAAGCTGGAATTGCAGCCCGCCAAGAGTTTCTTCGTCTGCCGCGACCACCTGCACAAGTTTGCCCGGGAGGAAACCATCGACGCCTTCTGCGCCAAAGCATCGCAGGCGGTTCTCGACACGCCGCCGCCTGCCGCCACCGGTACCACCGGGCCTGCCCCAGCGGCAGCAACACCCGCGGCGGAGAGCGCCCCTGCACCGGCTCCGGCGCCGGCACCTTCACCTGCATCCGCACCGGCGGCTCATCCCTGGGACTAGCCGCATTCATACGCCCGGCACGACCGCCGGGCGCCCCCGCTCGCTGGCGACTGGCCGTCAGCGACCCGCCTTCGCATAATGCCGACATGTTTCAGGGAGGACCGTCATGCTGCAACGACTGATCATCACCATCGCCCTGCTCGGGGCGAGTGCCGCGGCCAACGCCGAACTTTACCTGGTGGTGCGAAACAAGATCGATGCCACGGACTATGTCAACGTGAGCTTCCTGTCGGACCCCCGCATGAAGACCCGCGACGCCTGCGAAACGGAGCGCAAGGCCGCGCAGACCACCGGCTTCCAGATATTCTCCGGCACCACGGTGTTGCGCACTCATGGCGCGAGCTCGCAAATGCGTTACAGCTGTCTGGAGTCACGCCAGAAGTTCACCCGGCAGGGCAGCACCCGCGGCTCGGGCTTCACCTACCTCGTGGATGTGCAGGGAAAGCGGTTCACGGCCACGCCCTACAGTACGCTCGGCCAATGCCAGGCGGTTGCAGGGCGCGGCAACCAGTCATCTGAGACACACTACTGCGCGCGGAGCGTGCAGCGGCTCTTGCGCTGACGCTCAGCCCCGCATCAACGCTTCAATATCAGACACCATCTTGGGCGCGCCGTGCGTGAGCACCTCGTGCCCGGTTTTGGTCACCAGCACGTCGTCCTCGATGCGCACCCCGATGCCGCGCCATTTCGGATCGACCGTGGCGCAATCGGGCGCGATGTAGAGACCCGGCTCCACCGTCATCATCATTCCCGCTTCCAGCTCACGCCACTGGTTGTCGACCTTGTAATCGCCCACGTCGTGCACATCCATGCCGAGCCAGTGGCCGGTGCGATGCATGAAGAACTGGCGATAGCTTTCCTTCTCGATGCACTCCTGCCGACTGCCCTTCAGCAGACCGAGATCCAGCAAGCCCTCGGTAAGGATGCCCACCACGGTTTCGTGCGGTGTATTCCAGTGCGCGCCGGGCTTCACCGACGCAATGGCGGCCAGCTGGGAATCCAGCACCAGCTGATAAATCGCCTTCTGTTCGGGTGAGTAGCGGCCGTTCACGGGAAAGGTCCGCGTGATGTCTGATGCGTAATGGTCAAGCTCGCCGCCCGCATCGATCAGCACGAGATCGCCGTCCTGCATGATGCGGGTGTTTTCCACGTAGTGCAGGATGCAGGCATTGGCGCCTGAGCCCACAATCGTGTTGTAGGCAGGCGCGGCACATCCGCTCTTCAGGATCTCGTGCATGAATTCGGCTTCGAGTTCGTACTCGATCATGCCGGGCTTGGCCGCCTGCATGGTCCTGACGTGCGCGCGCGACGAAATGGTCGCCGCACGCCGCATCACCTTCAGTTCCTCTGCCGACTTGAACAGCCGCAAGTCGTGCAGGAGATGGTCGAGCATCATGAATTCGCCCGGCGCATGCAGGCCGGCGCGCGACTTCGCGCGAATGGAATTCACCCATCCCATGAGGCGCTGATCGAACAGGGGCTGCGCGCCCATCGACACATACACGCGCTCGCGCCCTTCAATGAGCCCGGGAATGATCTCGTCGATGTCGGTAATCGGAAATGCGTCGGCCGCGCCGTAGTCCGCTACTGCCCCTTCCGGTCCGGCACGGTAGCCGTTCCAGATTTCCATTTCGCGATCGCGCTCGCGACAGAACAGCACGTACTCGCCCTGCGGACGCCCCGGAATCAGGCAGATGACCGCCTCGGGCTCCGGAAAGCCGGAGAGATAGTAGAAATCCGAATCCTGGCGATAGCGGTATTCGGTGTCGCGATTGCGGCGGTAATGCGGTGCGGCCGGCAGGATGGCGATGGAGTCAGGCTCCATCATGTTCATCAGCGCCTGGCGGCGACGGGCAAACTCGGAGGCAGGCAGGAGGGACATGGGACCTCAGTGGAGAGTGGGAGCGTCGGGATCCGCTTCGTCGTGGGCGCGGTGTTCCTCAGGCGGTGCCATCTCCTCGAACAGGTGGATGGCGGCCATGCGCACGAACTCGTAGAGCTCGGAATAGGCCGTCTCGTCGGCCTCGTCGTTGTCCTGCGCGGAAGCATCGACGCTCGAGACGTGGACGATGTCCTGCAGGGTCTCGCGCACCGACTCGTCGTGCACACGCGTGTCTTCGGGACGTACGGCCGTACCAAATCCCACCAGGAATCCCTGGCACCACTCCGACAGTGCCGTGACCCGGGCGGCGAGATCTTCTTCGTCGTCCGGCAGCAGGGGCAGGAACACGAGCTCGGAGTCCGCGAGGTCCTCCAGCGTCTTGAGCTGCAGTTGCCAGAGTCCGGCCATGGTGTCGCCGTCAAAGGTGGAGTCGGCCTCGGCATGCGCCTCCAGCACCTTTTGCAGCATGTTGCGGTTGAGGCGGGCACCGCCCGCCAGCAGCCCGGCAATGACGCCGTGAAGGTCGGAGGCCGAGCAGCCGGCCTTCAGGCGGGACAAGGCCAGGGCCAGTTCTTCCAGGGTGGGGACAGCAGCTACTGGATGCATGGAATGAAGTCCGATTGACCCTCGCGCGAGTGAAAAACTATAGTACCCCTCATATCGATCCCCGACCATCCGTCGCGACCCGCCCCCATGCTCGATAACGAACTCAAGACCCTGAGCGCCCGCATCGACAGTCTTACCGACCTGTCCTCGCGCCTGCTGGCAGAAAACCGCCGGCTCAAGACCCAGGAGTCGGCCCTGCTGGCCGAGCGCGACGAACTGCAGCGCAAGAACGAGCTGGCGAAGGCCCGCGTCGAAGCCATCATCCTCCGCCTCAAGGCGCTCGAGGCCCAGGAATAAGCCCGGATTCGCCCATGAGCACGGAAAACAGCACGCTCGAGGTCTTCATCCTCGACAAGTCCTACCGCATCAGCTGCCCCGAGAGCGAGCAGGAAAGCCTGCGCTCCTCTGCCACGTATCTTGATCGGAAGATGCGCGAGATCCGTCAGGCCGGAAAAATCATCGGCCTTGAACGCATCGCCGTCATCGCCGCCCTCAACATCACGCACGAGTTGTTGACCACCTCGCGTCAGGTCGAGGCCGGTGTCGACTCAAAAGAAGAACTCGCCCGCCTGATCGGCAAGATCGACAAGACGCTCGACAGCCTGCAAGCCGACGCCTGACTGCTCCACTGGTCAGCCGACAGCGGCAGTGCATCGGCACCGGGCAACCGGTCACGCCCGTTACAATCCCTTCATCATTTTGCTGCGTTCCGGAAAGGGCACTTTGGTATACTGGCCGCGTGTTCCCTGGGGTGCTCGCCAGCTGGTCCAGTCCCCTGAGCCGATATCTTTGCACCGGGATGTCCGCGTAGCTGTTGTGTGCATGTCCGCCCGACGGAAAGCCTGATATAGCGACCGGGCCTCCCCCTTGAACCTCTGGGTTCAAGGGTTACGATCGGCAGCGGCACTCCGGAGAGCACACTCCCCTCATGCATGCTCCTTTCCTGACCGACAAATCTTCCCTGCGACGCGAATTGCGTGCGCGGCGACGTGCGTTGTCCGCGACAGAGCAACGCCAGGCGGCGCGCGCGCTCGCCCTGCGCCTCGCCCGGGTGACTGCACTGCGGCTTGCCCGGCGCATCGCGCTCTACTGGCCCATGGATGGCGAGATCGACCCCCGCCTCCTGCCACGCGCGGCCGGCTTTGGCCGCCACGACTTCTACCTGCCAGTCCTCCGTCCCTTTCCGGCACTCACCCTGGGCTTTGCCCGCTGGCATCCCGGACAACGCCTGCATCGCAACCGCTTCGGCATTCCCGAGCCCCGCGGACGGACGCTGCTTCCGGCGCGCTCACTCGACGCCTTGCTCATGCCACTCACCGGTTTCGATGCCCACGGCAACCGTCTCGGCATGGGTGGCGGCTTCTATGACCGTACCCTGGCCTTTCGGCGACGCGGCAAGGCTGGTCCCCTTCTGGTTGGGGTTGCCCATGCCTGCCAGCAAGTCACCCGACTGCCGACGGCCGAATGGGATGTACCGGCATCACTGGTGGTAACCGACCGTCACCGGTTCGACTAGCCCGCCTCCACCGCATCGGTCCACCTTTCTCACCATCCGCCGACTCTCGTGCTCCGCACGCAGCAGTGACCGTGTCGGCCACTCGCCCGACGGCTGCCGCGATGACTGAATCGCCCGCTTGTCGCCACTCCGGCGTGGTCCCTGCGCATTGTTGAGCCTGCACTATAGTTGAGGAACAAAAGGAGCAGCCCGGACCCGCTGCTGCCCCGTGGCAGGGATCTCATGAAAGCCCAACAGGACATCAATACGCCACCGGAACACACGGCGCCCGGTGCCGAGATACATGCCGACCCGTTGCTTGACTGTCTCGTCGAGCTGACGCGCCATCACGGGCACGTCATGACCCGGGATGCGCTGGTCGCGGGGCTTCCACTTACCCGCCATCTACTGACTCCCGCCCTCCTGCCGCGTGCAGCGTCCCGCGCCGGCCTGTCTGCCCGTCTCCTGCGGAGCCCCCTGGAGGACATCGAGCCGGCGTTGTTGCCGGCCTTGCTGCTGCTTCACGACAACCAGGCCTGCCTGCTCCTCGGATGGGCCGACGACAACCGTGCGCACGTCATGTTGCCGCATAGCGGCGGTGGGACCACGTTCCTCCCCGCGGCCGACCTCCGCCGTCGCTACACGGGAATGGTGTTCTTCGTACAACCCCGCTTCCGCTTCGAGGAACGCAGCGACGAGAATGCCGCGCCCGCCCCCTCGGGCCACTGGTTCTGGAGCACGGTTCGCGAGGCCTCGCCTTTGTATCGCGACGCGCTGGTGGCCGCCTTCCTGGTCAACTGTTTCGGCCTTGTCGCGCCGCTTCTCACGATGATCGTGTACGACCGCGTCGTACCCAATCACGCGATGGAAACGTTGTGGGTACTCGTGCTCGGCGCCTTTCTGGTGCTGGGCTTCGATTTCACCATGCGCATGCTGCGCGGCTACATCATCGACCTTGCCAGCCGCCAGGTCGACCTGACGCTGTCAGCCCGCATCATGGAGCGTGTCCTTGGCATGCATCTCGAGGCCCGGCCACGCTCGGTAGGGTCTTTTGCCGCCAATTTGCGGGCCTTCGAAACGGTTCGTGACTTCATTGCCTCGACCACGGCCACGGCGCTTATCGACCTGCCCTTTACGGCGCTGTTCCTTCTCGTCACCCTGTGGATCGAGCCCTGGATGGTGATACCGCCCCTGCTCGGCGTTACCTTCGCCATCAGTTACGGCCTCTTCGTGCAACGCCGCATGCGGGAACTGGCCAGCCTGACCCATCGTGCCGGTGCGCAGCGCAATGCCGTGCTGGTCGAAGGCCTCATCGGCCTCGAGTCCATCAAGACGCTGGGGGCCGAAGGGCAACTCCAGGGACGCTGGGAGCAGAACACCCGCTATCAGGCCGAGGTCGCCTCGAAACTGCGCCTGCTGGCCGCGTCGGCAACCAATCTCACGCTGTTCCTGCAGCAGGCGACGCTACTGTCGATCCTCGTCGTGGGCGTATACGCGATTGGCAATGCGGACCTGAGCCAGGGCGGGCTCATCGCCTGCGTGATGCTGGCAGGCCGCGCCCTCGGACCGCTGAGCCAGGTAGCGGCATTGCTGACGCAGTTCAACTCGGCGCGAAGCGCACTGGAAGGCGTTTCCATGGCCATGGAGCTCCCGCTGGAGCGGCCTCCGGAGCGGCAGTTCCTGCACCGGCCCCAGTTGGCGGGGCGCATCGAATTCCGCAACGTGTCCTTCAGCTATCCTCACGGAGCGGTCCCCGCCCTGCAGCAGGTGTCGTTCCGCATCGAGCCCGGCGAGAGAGTCGCCATCATCGGCCGTGTCGGCTCGGGCAAGACCACGCTGGAAAAGCTCATCCTGGGGCTGTATACGCCTTCGGAAGGCGCCGTGCTGCTCGACGGCATCGATGCACGACAACTCGATCCGGCCGAAATGCGGCGCAACATCGGCTACGTCCCGCAAACGGTCGAGCTGTTCTACGGCAGCTTGCGCGACAACATCCTGCTCGGCAGCCCCCACGCCACTGACGACCAGTTGCTGTCTGCGGCCCAGATTGCTGGCGTCGACCGGCTGGCTGCCACGCATCCGCACGGCTACGACCTGCTCATCGATGAACGCGGCGAGTCGCTCTCGGGCGGGCAGCGCCAGGAAATCGCGCTGGCGCGCGCGCTGCTGCGCGATCCGCCGGTCCTGCTCCTCGACGAACCCACCAGCTCGATGGATTTCGCGACGGAGGAGTTGCTGAAGCGCAATCTGGTGAATTTCTGCAGCAGCAAGACCCTGATCGTCGTCACGCACCGTAACTCGCTGCTCGACCTTGTCGACCGCCTCATCGTCATGGACGGCGGCCGCGTGGTCGCCGACGGACCCAAGCAGCGTGTCGTCGCCGCGCTGCAAGCCGGACAGGTGAGGGCACGCGCATGAAATCGCCAGACGCCCCTTCCTCACACGCCGACCTCTGGTCAGACGCACACCACCTGCTGCACGCACCGCGCGCCACCTATGCCCGTCGCTTCGTATGGGCGCTGCTGGCGCTGGTCATGGTACTCCTGACCTGGGCCGGTCTTGCCCCGCTCGATGAAGTGACCCGCGGCCAG
>DASSUO010000164.1:0-13525 GCA_035706925.1 Moraxellaceae bacterium | reverse complement strand
TGCGTTCTGGGGGCCGATGGCGGCGGCGATCATGGGGGGGTTGATAGTGGCGACGGCCCTTACGCTGTTGAGTTTGCCGGCCATGTATGCGGCGTGGTTCCGCGTCAGGCGGGGGGAGCGGTGAGTCTCATCTGGACGGCTCGGGTTGCTGATCGTTCCGTCGGGTTTGCGGTGCTGGGCGTCCGGGTTCCTGCACCTGATTCAGAATGCTGCGGAATTGTGCGCTGACGCTCCCGGTGCCTGCACGGATGCTCCCGGTTCCTGCGCTGACCATCTATGAAGGTTGGGCACTGACAGGGGGCGTCGTGCGGGAGGCAGTGCCCCCCCTCCCGGAAACCGGACAAGCGCAGACTGTCGCCACGCCATGCGGGATAGCAAAAACCTGAGTTGCGTCAGGGCACCAGCACTTTGTCGAGGGCCAGCTCGAGGTTGCGGACGGTTTGGTCGATGTGAGTGAGTTTGTCGAGGCCGAAAAGACCGACGCGAAAGGTGCGGAAATCAGCGGGCTCGTCGCACATGAGGGGAACACCGGAGGCGGTTTGCAGGCCAGCCGCAATGAACTTTCTTGCGTTGTGGAGGTCAATATCCTGGGTATGGTAGACAACGACGCCGGGGGCGCCGTAGCCGCGAGCCGCCACGCTTTTGAGACCACGCTGGGCGAACAGGTCGCGGACGCGCCGGCCGAGTTCCATTTGCCGCAGCTTCAAGGCGGGATAGCCGATGCCTTCCATTTCCTTCATCGTGTCGCGCAATTGCGCGAGAACGCCGGTAGGCATGGTGGCGTGATAGGCGTGGCCACCATTTTCATAAGTCTGCATTATTTGCAGCCACTTCTTAAGGTCGATCGCGAAGCTGGTGCTGATCGTCGCTTCTACCCTTTCCCGTCCTGCGGTGCTCAGCATGATGAGCGCGACCCCCGGGGTAGAGCTCCATCCTTTTTGCGGAGCGCTGATGAGGATGTCCACGCCGCAGGCCTCCATGTCGACCCACACGGTGCCGGACGCAACGCAGTCGAGTACGAACAATCCCCCGACATCATGCACGGCATCCGCCACCGAGCGCAGGTAGTCGTCAGGCAGCAAAATGCCGGAGGCCGTCTCGACATGAGGGGCAAATACCAGCGCCGGGCGTTCAGCGCGAATGGTGGCGACCACCTCTTCGAGCGGCGCAGGTGACCAGGCCGCCGCTGATGCCGTGTCGTCCGGCCGGGCCTTCAGGACGATGCTCGACGAAGGAATCGAACCCATGTCGAAAATCTGCGTCCAGCGGTAACTGAACCAACCATTACGGAGTACCAGGCATTTTTGTCCGGTAGCGAGCTGGCGGGCCACAGCCTCCATGCCGACACTGCCGCCGCCAGGAACGAGTGCCACCGCGTCGGCGTGATAGACCTTTTTCAGCGTGGCCGACACGTCGCGCATGACGCCCTGGAACTCGCGCGACATGTGATTGAGCGCACGATCGGTAAAGACGACGGAGTATTCGAGCAGGCCTTCAGGATCAACGGCGGGGTACTGGCTGGACATGTGGGTTTCCCGGAATGCATGGGGGCCGTCTGCGCGCGGCCTTGACCCGCCCAACCATCCCACAATCCCGATAAGGGATAAAGGGCATCTTCATGGGGCGGCGATGCGAGTATCATGCCCCCTTTTCCCGAAGGGATGCCGTCATGGCCCAGAACGCCACCATCTTCAAGGCCGACCTCTCCGTATCGGACCTCGATCGCCATTATTACGGCAGCCATTCCCTCACCCTGGCCCGCCACCCTTCGGAGACCGACGAGCGTCTCATGATGCGGCTGCTGGCCTTTGTGCTGAATGCCAGCGAACACCTCGCCTTTGGCAAGGGCCTGAGTTCGGATGATGAGCCCGACCTTTGGGAAAAGGACCTGACCGGTGCAGTGATGCGGTGGATTGAAGTCGGTCAGCCTGATGAGAAGCGTCTGCGCAAGGCCTGCGGTGTGGCACGCGAGGTGGTGGTCTATCCGTACGGAGGCAACTCTGCGGAGATCTGGTGGGAACAAAACCGGCGCGCCATCAGCAAGCTCGACAAGGTGCGCGTCGTGAACATTTCTGCCGACACCGCCGCGGCGCTCGGCGCGCTCGCACAGCGCACAATGCAGTTGCAGGCGACGGTGCAGGATGGCGAGGTCTGGCTGTCGGATGCCAGCGGGTCCCTGCAAGTCGTGCCGGAGGTCTGGCAAGGCGCAAACTGATCCGGCGGAGTGGCCTGACGGGCAGCCCAGGCGTGATTAACGGGCGGTATCGGCTGATTCTGGCGGGCCGGAGTGAAAGCGCATTTCCCGGTCGGGCCGCTCCACCAGATCCCGCTCCACCTCGCGGAAAAACGCGATCCGGTCGTTGATCGGCTCGCCTGCATATTTTTCAGCAAGGCCCAGGTAGTACTCGAAGTGCCGGGCTTCAGAGCGCAGCAGGAAGGTATAGAAGCGCGCCAGTTCCTCATCCAGATGCGGCGCGATTGCCTCAAAGCGCTCGCAGGAGCGTGCCTCCACAAATGCCCCGATGATGAGCAGGTCGACCAGGTGGCCGGGCTCGGTGTGACGCACATGCTCGCGCAGGCCGGTGGCATAACGCGCCGCCGAGACGGGTCGATAGGGAATGCCGCGCGCCGTCATGATCTCCATCACCTGCTCGTAGTGCAGGATTTCCTCTCGCACGAGCTGTGAGAGCAGTACCTGCAATTCCTGCCGGTGACTGTAGCGGAACAGCAGGTTCATGGCTGTGCCCGCCGCCTTCTTCTCGCAGTTGGCGTGGTCCTGCAGCAGGGTCGGCAGGTCCTGCACGGCGGCCTCCACCCAGGCGGCCGGGGTGGGACAGGCGAGAAAGGCGCGGACGGGGGCGAGGAAATCCACAGCGGACTCCGGTAGGCAAAGAGCGGCGGATTATAGCCGGAGGACGACCCGGTTTGGCCTGCCCCGCCACTTCCACTATCCTTGGGCCCCCTGATACGACCTCGTCCCCGCAATGACCGACAGTACCGCCCTCCCGCCGCAAGAGCCCCTTTCCGGCAAGGACCGCTTCTATCTGAACCTGCTGCGCTTCTTCAGCCGTCTGCCCCTGGGCTTCCTGCAGCGCCTGGGCGCCATTCTGGGCGTCATTGCCCTGGCGGTGGCCGGCAAGAGCAGGACGGCGAACGTGATCCGCCGCAATCTGGAGATCGCCTACCCCGACAAGAGCCCGGAGTGGCGCGAAGACATCACCCGTCGCAACGTGGTGTCGACCCTGCAGACGGCCCTGGAATTCGCCAAGACCTGGGGCATGCCCACGGCCTACAGCGTCGGACAGATCCGCACCGTGCACAACGAGAAGGTGTTCCATGACGCGATCGCCTCGGGCCGCGGCACGATCGGCATCATTCCGCATTTCGGCACCTGGGAATTCATGAACGCCTGGGTGAACCAGTTCGCCTCCCCCATCATCATGTACAAGCCGGGCAAGGACAAAGGCGTCGACGCTTTCGTGCGCGATGCACGTGGCCGCCTGCGGGCCACCATGGTCACGGCGGACGAGCGCGGCGTGAAGGCCGTCTTCAAGGGGCTCAAGCACAACGGCTTCTGCGCCGTTCTGCCAGACCATGTGCCCCACGAGAACGGCGGCATCTACTCGCCGTTCTTTGGTCTCAGTACCTGGACCGGCGTAATGGTGCCCCGTCTGGTCGGTCGCACCGGCTGCAAGGCCATCATGATGGCCTGCGTGCGTTGCCCCGACGGCGACGGCTTCGACATCTTTTTTGACGAGCCGGATCCGGAGATCTACAGCGAGGATCTCGCGACCTCGACCGCGGCAATGAACCGGTCCATCGAAAAGCTGATTGCGCGTGACCCGTCGCAATACCAGTGGAGTTACAAGCGCTTCCGCAACAACGAGGACGGTAGCGACCCGTACCGGCGCTGATGCCCGCCTCCGCATGAAAAACGCCGGCCTTTGCGCCGGCGTTTTTTATGGGCCTTTCCGGTGACGATGCCGCGAGGGCGCGTGTTGACCAATGGTGCAGGTCGATCAACCGCACGACAGCATTGGCGAGACCGCTACGTTCATCTCGTCCGGACGGTTGCCGGCGATCGCACGCCGCACCGTGTATCGCCACGGACAAGGATCAGGCACGAGCCATAAGGGCGATCAGCTGTCGGCGGGCGGGGAGCGATCAGCTGTCGGCGGGCGGGGAGCGATCCGCCGGAGCGTCGACCTTGAGTTGGGCACGGAACTCGCCCGGCGTCAGTCCGACATAGCCCTTGAAGTAGCGGATGAAGGAGCGGCTTTCGGTAAAGCCCAGCTTGCGCGCGATGTCTTCGACCGAGAGCAGCGATTGCTGCAGATACTTGCGTGCCAGCTCCGCGCGCAGGTCGTCGAGAATCTGCTGGTAGGAGGTACCCTCGTCCGCCAGCTTGCGATGCAGGGTGCGGACGTTCATGCCCATCTGTTCGGCCACGAACTCCTTGCGGGGCGACGAGTCGGAGAGCACGGAGCGGAGCAACGAGCGGACCTGGTCGGACAGCGAATACTTTTCCTTGAGGGCTGACAGCAGCGACTGGGCATGCTGTTCCAGCGTCTCGCGCAGCGTGGAGTCCGGACTGCGCAGGGGATATTCAAAGATTTGCGGTGATACCAGAATCGCCGACATGGGCTGATTGAAATACACCGGACAGCGGAAGATGGACTGGTAGTGCTTGAGCAAGGCGCGGTCCGCGGGCGGATCGTGCTCGAAGCGCACCGCCAGCGGTGACAGCTCCTGGTTGTCGGCCATCCAGCGCGAATAGGTCGTCCAGGACGCCAGCACGTTTTCAATGATGTGGCGGCGCACAAGGGGTTCGGTAAAGCGGCAGTGCCAGCGCACGACGATGGCCCCGGGCTCATGCTCGACCGTGGAGGTCCCCATGTCGCCCACCAGCTTTTCGTACTGGGGCATGCGCATCACGGCTTCGGCCAGCGTATTGCTGGTCATGGCGATATAGCCCATGACGCTGTACGAGCCGGGCTGGATGTACTGGGAGGTCTGCAGTCCAAACAACGGGTTGCCACAACGCGGCAGGATGTACTGCAACAGCCGCTGCAGCGACTCGCCGGGCAGCCGGCCGTTGTTGTCGAGAAGCAGTTCCGCGGGAATGCCCGCCTCGGTCAGCATTTTCTCGCGATCAAGGCCGCAGGCCTCTGCACTGCGCAGATACTGCTGCAGGGCCGGAACGGAAATGAATCCGAAGTTTTCCGCGACTGGCTGTGACATGGGGTGCGCTGTGTTCTTGTTTTGTCCGCGCGAAGGTGCGCTGGCCCAATAGTATGCAAAAGGGAAAATCGGCGCCAATACGCCGGACCGGTGCGTTTGCACCGGCCATCGTCGCAATAAGCCCTCAGGGCGCCGCTGTGGCAGCACGGGTGGACTGGAGCTGTTCCTTCATGGCCTGTATGCGGCGCAGCTTTTCCTCGCCCTTGGCGATCTCTTCGGGCGGCAATCCCGCGGCGCGTGCCCGCTCGATATCCGCCTGCAAGCGCGGCACCTCGCTGTCTGCCGCCTTCACATATTCATTGTAGAGATGCTGGTTTTGCCGCTCCTCGTAGCGCTGGTAGGCCTTGGGATCCGCCAACTCGGCTGCCGTCGGCGGCTCGCGCCCGACCGTATCGCGCACTACCGGAGGTGCCGAGGGATCGCCGTGTTCGTAGGCCTCCTTCATTGAATCCGCCGCATCGACGGTTGAAACGGGGACAGGCGGAAGGGGAGAGTCGTGTCCAGCCGGCACTGTCGGCACAGGCGTGCCGGAGGGAGGCAGCACCGGCAATTGCTGCGGAGCCGCAGTCATGGGGCGCGAGGTTGCTGCGGCTTCCGCCGGACTCCCCTCCCCCATTAACAGCCGCCCGGCAATCACCACAACGACCGCGACGGCGATCAGGGCCCCCACCATCCAGCGACGCGCGTTCATCAATGCGCCTCCTTCGGGCGGGCCAGGGGAGATTGCTCCGACGGCAGGCGGATGTCCGCCTCACGCCGCAGACGCGCCACGGTCTCCTGATACTGGTCCAGCGCCTTCTGCTTCGCGATGGCCTGACTTGCCAGATAGCGGACCGTCTGGCTGTCGGCCGGCTGGTAGCCCATGACACGATCTTCCACCAGCAGGATTTCCCAGCCGGGTTCAGCGCCCTTGGCGCCGGGCAGCCGCACCGGACGCGACGGCACGCCAGGCTTTTGCAGGAACGCGAGGCTATCGACCCAGTCCGCCTGCTGATCGCGATGTTCGATCCAGCCGAGGTCACCCCCACTCGCGGCATCGTCGGCCACCGACTGGCTGCGCGCAAGATCAGCAAATGCTTCGCCTTTTTGCAGACGCGCTTCCAGCGCATTGGCAGCTGCCTCATCCTTCACACGGATGTGGCGTGCCTTGACCTTCTCGATGCGCTGGAACTGGTCCCGGTGCCCATCGTAATAGGCCCGCACTTCCTCGGTCGTCACCTGTGCCTGCAGGGCCTTGAGCGGTTTGGGATCCTCATGGATGTCGGCGGCGACGCCGAGCCAGGCCATCCAGCCACCGTGCACCAGATGATCTTCGATCGCGCGACGGAACACGGCGAAATCCGCTTCACCAAGCCCTTCCGGTGATCTCGCCCAGTCGAGAATCCAGCGCTGCTTGAACAGCTGCCGCGCCTCTTCCAGGGCGAATGCGTCATTGCGCGCGTGCAACTGATTGCGACCCTGCACATTTTGCACATCGTATATTTCGCGCAGCGTCACCGCACCGTTCTTTCCGTCATAGCGATAACGCAGCAACACGACCTTGTTCGCCGCCGCGCGGCCGGCATCACTCAGCGAATACTCGAGTACCATGACCGATTGCGGTCCCAGCACGGCATTCCACTCCGCCGCCGTCGGGGAATGCTCCGCCAGGACGAGGCCATCGAGCGTGCCACCCTTGATGTGTTTCAGGCGTGCTTCCAGTCGATCGCGGAAGGCAGCCTGCACATTCGAGACCATCTGTTGCCGCACCTGCACTTCGGGGCTGAAGGCCACCTTGTTGTCTTCAATCTGTGCTTCATGCGGGTAGTTCGCTCGCGCATTCGCCGCGACCAGACGATCGTCGATCAGGGCCTGAACCACGGTAGCGCGGGTCACCGTGGCATCACCCTTGAGGGCGATGCGGTGCATGACGTCGACCAGCTTCATGGACAGCGGCTCGCCATTGACGATGGCGGCCAGTGCGGGGTCATCAAGATCGTGGCGCGTGACGGCGGCGGCCGGCAACGCCAGGCACAGCCCGAGGGCAAGCAGGAGAAGACGGATCGGCATGGACAAATTCGCAAAAAAAGAGGGGGCGATCTGACGATACGCCCCCAAAGCTACAGAAGACTCCGGATATGGATGGACGGCAATCACTGCCGCCCGGTCATCAGAAGCGTTCGGCTGCCCGGTTCAGCACGTCCACGGCCATGGCGATGGCATGCGGAATCATGATGCGGGCCGTGCGGAGACGATCGGCATCGTCCGTGCTGGACAGCACGATGCCGCCCTGCGAGTAGGAGATGTCACCACCCTGGGTCAGCAAGGGGCGGATGTCGGTCGCGGTCGCAGCCAGCGGCGTGAAGTCGTTCAGCGCAGCGGTCACGAGTGCCGGATCGTTGAGGTTGTCCGTGTAGTAGTTGTCATTCACCCAGGATTCCCAGCCCGCATGATTCAGCGCGGAGGTGGTCCAGGTGTGGTGCGGTTGCAGGAGGTCAGTGGTGTGCAGCACAAAGCCCAGCTTCTGCACGGTCGGTGCGGCGAGGAACTGCTGGAACCAGTACTGGCCGAGGTTGTCGATCGGCTGGAACGGCATCTTCTCGAAGTCGGCATACATGGATCGCGTGGAATAGCCACCCAGGCGGTAGTGAGCCTCAGTGTTGTCGTAGGCGTTGTACTTGGTGCTGTCGGCATAGAACCAGCCCGTGAGGCCGCCCTTGCCGTCATCCAGATAATCACCGTAGAGCCAGGAAGCGGCCATGTCATCGATATCGCCCCACACGGTCAGCTTGGCATAGTTGTAGCCGCCCATGTCGTTGCCGTGCACGTCGGCGCCCTGGGTGTGATTCTGGAAGTGCCAGTACGAGGTGTACTTGACGATGCTGGCACCGGCGCCCCAGACAGGCGCGAGTTCGCAATCACCCGTGGTGGCACCGCAGATGTAGGTGTCGGCGAAATCGTCAACGTCATAAGCGCCCTGCCCCAGCGCCGTCGCAAACTGGTCGATGGTAAGGCCAGCCTTGGTCGCCCCGTTCAGCAGCTTGGCGTAGTTCGTGGTGGTGGGATTGGCCTTCATGTAATTCACGGCATCGATGGCGATGCGGCGGTGAACTTCCTGGCTCCAGGCGGAGGCATCCACGGACACACCCATCAGGGCGCTGGCGGCGAGGAGAGAGAGAGCGACGTTCTTCATGACTGGACCCCTTGTTCTTGTCTTTTTTCTTTTGCGCGGCTGGGTACTTCCCCGCGATTGAACAGGAGTCTAGCGACGGGCCGGATTTACAAAAGGACACAAACGGACCGGAAATGGACATATTCTGACCATTCATGGCCCGATGAACGGTTGAGGCGCGTCCGGGAATGGGGGCGGTAACGCTCAGCGATCAGCTGAGGTTCAGGCCGGGATGACCTCTGCCCGCTTGTTGAAGCAGGCAGAGGACAATCGATCAGCCGCGAAAGAACCGGTAGGTGTGGCGGCCGGCTGTCTTGGCCTGGTACATGGCCTTGTCGGCGCACTTGAGGAGATCTTCCGCATGCGTGGAATCATCCGGGTAAATGGCGATGCCCACACTGGTGCCCACCTGCAGCTTTGAGCCGTCGTCGATATTCACCACGCGCGCAAATTGCTGCAGGACCTTTCCGGAAACGAGGCTGGCGGCCCTTCGCGGCTCCGTACTCTCCAGCACCATGACGAACTCATCACCACCGATGCGCGCCACGATATCGGTGTTTCGGGCACTGTCGACCAGCCGCTTTGCCGCGGCCTTCAATACCTGGTCGCCCACATGATGGCCCAGGCCATCGTTGATGCCCTTGAAGCGGTCGAGATCAATATACAGCAGCGCCAGACTGGTTTCGTGACGATTGGCTTCGGCCACCTTTTCTTCCAGCAGACGCTCGAACTCGGCGCGGTTGCACAGCCCGGTCAGGCTGTCGGAGGTCGCCTTGCGCGCCAGGGCCTTCTCGTTCTGCCTCCGCGAGGACACATCGCGGAACACCACCACCACGCCCGCCACTCCCGCGCGCGCGTCGTCGCCCAACAGCGGATTGGCGGAGATTTCCACGGCCAGTTGCCGGCCGTCACGGGTCAGGAACAGGTCGTCCCGGTGTACGCGCTCTCCGGCGGCACAGGCAGCCATCAGCTCTGCCAGTGACCAGTTGGCGCGCTCACCGTCTTCATCGCAGAGATGAAAGAAGTCGCTCAGGCGACAGCCGATAAGGTCGCGCAGCGAGTGCCCCAGCATCTGCTCTGCCGTGGGATTTGCATAAAAAACATTGCCGCTTTGCGTCACGCCGAGCAGGCCCTCGGAGAGCGAGCGCAGTAACGTCTGGTTGTGGTCACGTTCCGCCTGGAGCAGACGCAGGCTTTCGCGCAGGCTACGGTTCTTGCGTTCCAGATCGAGAAACACACGCACCTTGCTGCGCAGGATGGCCGCGTCGATTGGCTTGAACAGGTAGTCCACCGCGCCGGTCTCATAGCCGCGGAAAATGTAGCGCTGCTCTTTGCTGATGGCCGTGAGGAAAATGATGGGGGTGGATTCCGTACGCGGATTGCTGCGCATGATCTCGGCAACTTCGAAACCGTCGAGGTCGGGCATCTGCACGTCGAGCAGGACCAGCGCGAAATCGCGCTGCAACATGATCTTGAGAGCCTCGGCACCGGAGTTGGCCTTGACCAGATCAACCGGCTCTCCTTCAAACACCGCCTCCATGGCAATCAGGTTGCTGTTCTGGTCGTCCACAACCAGGATGGCGGGATGGGGCATCATCTGAAAATTCCAGTCAGGTACTGCGGAGATGACCCGTCCGCGGGCCATTGAATAGCATCATGCCACGACGTTCCATCGACTAATCCTCCCTTCCTCGCCTTTCATCCCCTAATACGGACGGGGTATCGGAGTGGGTGGTGGATTGGCGAGGAAGGATAGGGTTGTTGAGGGGTGACATCACGCCTGGCGCGTTGCGGACGAATGGCAAGCGAATGGATCGTGCATAGGTAATTTGCCGCTAACGGCGGTCTTATTCTCTTTCTTTTCAATCTGTTGAGACTGAATGCGCCGAATTCGTGAATAGGCGTGTGCATGGAAAGACGGACAGGGGTGGCCTGGGTTCCCGGCGCAAGGTGTTGTGTACCCTTCTCGAATACTCGATGGCATTCCGCATCCTTCAGGCGCCATTGCAAAAGGAATTGCCTGCTTCCTTGGGCGAAAGCCACGAGACGCACTGTCAAGGAAGGCGCATCCGTTTGCGCCCGATAGCGCGGGAGGCTCTGACACGCAAAGTCAGCGCACATTCATTACCCAACGCCCATGGCAATGTTCCCACCCCAAAAACACAAAGCCCGCAATCCTTTCGGAGTTGCGGGCTTTGTCGGATCTGGTAGGCGCGACTGGACTCGAACCAGCGACCCCCACCATGTCAAGGTGATGCTCTAACCAGCTGAGCTACGCGCCTGGGGTCGGAACGGCTTGGCCGTTGCGAGGCGCGCATCTTACTGAATCATAACGGGTAGTTCAAGGCGCAAAACAACGATTAACGCCGATTGAGCCAATCCCTTATCGTGCCCCGCGCCAGACGCCGCAGGCGCCGCTCTTGGCCGCGGTCATCGTCTTTCGCGGGCCGGTAACGCAGCTCGGTATACAAGCGCAGGAATTCATCGGCCTCGGCTGCCAGCTCGGGACGTTGGGCCGCAACGCGACCCGCAAACGCCTGTGGCCCCTCCCCGGCCTCACGAATCACGCCACGACGGGCCATGCGGTCGCACCAGCGCCGGTACAAGCGGTCCAGTGGATGGAGTTCGCGGGGACGGCCGCGCAAGGCCAGCAGGAACAGTGCCGTGGCGAGTACCGCCAGCGCACCGCCCATTACCAGCAGGCGCCGCAGCAGGCCGCTGTCGCCCAGCAGTCGCTGCATGAAGCCGTCCTGCCGTTCGCTGTCGTAGCCCACCACGTCCTTGTGCCAGCGGTAATTCACGTAGTCGGCCATATTGCGCAGTCCACGCAGCAGCTGGTAGTTGCCATGGCGCAGGGCCCCCGCCGGTGTGTCGCCCCAGTAATCACGGCGCTCAGCGGCCTGCGCAGCCCCCGCCTGGATGCGCTGCGGGGCGACCGCCGCCGTGGGGTCGACGGTGATCCAGCCCTTGCCTGCGATCCAGACCTCCGCCCAGGCATGGGCATCGAGCTGCCGGACCAGCCAGTAATCGCCGAGCGGGCTGGGCTCGCCTCCCTGGTAGCCGGCGACCACGCGGGCCGGTACGCCTGCGGCGCGCATGAGGAAGACGAAGGCCGAGGCATAGTGTTCGCAGAAGCCGCGCCGGGTGCGAAAGAGGAAGTCGTCGATGCGATTCTCGCCCAGTGCCGGGGGCTCCAGCGTGTAGAAAAAGCGCTCGTCGCGAAACCAGGCGAGAAGTTCCTTCACCATCCGTTCGGGGCTGCCGGTACTGAGGCGCAGGCGCTGCGCCATCGCACGCGCCTGGGGATTGCCTCCCGCCGGCAATTGCAGGGCCTGCCGCATCATCCACTCCGGCATGCCGGCCACGTCGCCACGGGCATCAGGCCAGGTTTCGACGTCGTAGGTGAGCCGGTTGAAGACCGGCCCCTGGGCGACAAGGCGCATGTCCCGTGTCAGTCCGACCTTGGGCGTCGACGAGCGCGAAATGGCGAGTCCGAACAGCCAGGGTTGATCGGTCGGTTCGAGGATCACGCGGTAGTGCAAGGGCGACGGTTGATCAGGCCTTGCGCCGGCAACCCAGTCAGGCAAACCGCGTGGCGGCAGCGGGAGTTGCTCGGTCAGGGGATAACCCTGGCTCCAGCGCTTGCCGTCGAAGTAGCCAAAGACGAGTCCGCGCCAGTACAGGCGCTCAGAGGGCGGTGGCGGTCCCTCGAACTCGACACGGAAGGCGGTGTCGGTCGACTCGCTGAGCGTAGAAATGTCGCCGGGGCTCATCGAGTCGGAAAAGCCGGTTCGGGCACTGCCCTGTGTCAGATTGAGCGTCCACAGCGGCGGCAACCGCGGAAAGAACACGAACAGCACGAGCATGAGGGGAACCGCCTGCCCCACCAGCACGGCGGATCGCCGCAGGGTACGCCGCACACCGACATCGTCGCGCTGCTGCAGGGCCAGCAGGGCTGACACGATGACAACGCTTGCCAGCAGCACATACGCCGTGAGTCCCAGTGACTGCGAGAATAGAAAGGCCGTGGCCAGCACGAAGAAATCAAGCACCGCAGAGATGAACACATCACGGGCGGTGCGCGACTCCAGCAGCTTGAGCAGTGCGCCAACCATCAGGAAGGAGACGCCGCCTTCCGGGCCGAGCAATGTATGGTGCGAGGCCCTCACGCCGGCAATGCCCGCCGCCAGCAGAAACACACGCAGCCCCAATGACGGCAGGCCGATGCGTCGTTCGACCGGCTCCAGTCGCCACAGGCAAGCCACCCCCGTGGCCAGCAAGAGCCAGAGGGGCAGTCGGTCGACCTGCGGAAGAATCGATACCAGCAGGGCCACCCATTGCCAATGGCGAGCACTCCTTGTGATCGGCGCGCTGTTCATGGCGGGGACTCCGGGCGCCCGAACAGGGCCAATGCCCGCAGGCAGGTGTCGCGCTGCTCGATGCCAAGCCCGGCCGGAATGTCGACGCCCGGCAGGCGGAGCCCGAAGGCGTGGTTGTGCTGTGCCAGCATCACCACCCAATACGTGAGTCGCGACAGGCGCGTTTCGACCGGCAAACCGGGCATGGCATTCCAGTCGAGGATTTCGCTGCCGACTTCCTCACTCGCGTAGGTTTTTGTAAGGAGTCCCTGGCCGCGCGCGAGATGTTTCCACGACACATGGGCCAGGGGGTCACCTGGTGCAAAGGTCCGCAGGCTGTCGAAGTCCTCGTGGCCGCGCCGGCGCTGGCGCTCACCCTCGCCTTCGCGTCCCGGACCGACCGGCATCACTTCGCTAGCTTCCGGATGCGGATACACGAGCGCTGCCAGATCCAGATCCAGCCAGGTCCATGCACGCAGCACACCGAGCGGATACGTACTTTCGATGCGCAGGCGTGGCGGACGGAACCACCCCCGCTTCAGGGCTGTCAGGGGCACGGCAACTTCAACCACGCCATTTACCCACGGCACTTCGGTCTCATTACCGTCCCACTCCAGTATCAGGCTTTCGTGTTCACGTTCGCGCGGGTCGTCGAGCCGCAACTGGAATCGTGCCTCTTCTCCAGCGAAAGCTGAACTTGCCGAGAGCGCCGTGATGCGCAACCCGGAGAGATTGGCAAAGGTGTGATGAATGGCGATGACGAACAGGCTTGCCA
>DASSUO010000163.1:0-4986 GCA_035706925.1 Moraxellaceae bacterium | reverse complement strand
GTCGGGAGTCCTGGCAAGGCGATATCCAGGTCAACCTGGTCGACAAGCATCACCGCAAGCGCAAGAGCCACGAAATTGCGCTCGCCGTTCGCGGTCCCTTGCAAAAGATTGCGGCGCGCTATCATGCCAACGTGAAGATCGTGGAAGTGCCACCGGGTCCGCCGGTGATGGCACCCGTCGTTGCCGAGGTGTACGGGCTGGATCATGCGCAACAAGTGCAGACGGCGCGTGAAGTGGCGACGGCCTTCCGCAAGACCGACGGCATTGTCGACGTCGACACCACACTCGAGGCGCCGCAGCAAAAATGGCTGCTCGCGGTAGACCAGGCACGTGCGGCGCGCCTCGGCGTCGACCAGGCACAGGTCGTTGAAGCCATCGCCATGGCTGAAAAGGGCAATGATCTTTCGTTCCTGCATGACCCGAACGCGAAGTACCCGGTACCCATCCGCACCGAGTTCTCTGCAGGCGACAAGGCCGACATCGAGACCCTCCGCGCGCTGCGCGTCCGGGCCCGGGGCGGTGCGCTGGTTCCGCTGGCCGATGTGACGCAATTGGTGCGCACGACCCGTGACCAGACGCTGTACCACAAGGACCTGCTGCCGGTGGTATACGTCACGGGCGACATGGCAGGTGACACCGACTCACCGCTCTATGGCATGGCTGGCATTTCGTCCCGCATCGGCGAAATGAAGGGAAGTGACGGACAGCCCACCGAACAGCGGCTCATCTCGCAGCCTGACGTGGCCAGGCGGCCTTCGCTGAAGTGGGATGGGGAATGGCAGATCACGTATGAAACCTTCCGGGACATGGGCCTCGCCTACTCGGTCGGTCTTGTGCTGATCTACCTGCTGGTGGTGGCGCAGTTCCGCAGTTACGGCGTGCCCCTCATCATCATGGCGCCGATCCCGCTCACCATGATCGGCATCATGCCGGGCCATGCCTTGCTGGGTGCGCAGTTCACGGCAACCTCCATGATCGGCATGATCGCCCTGGCCGGCATCATCGTGCGCAACTCGATCCTGCTGGTGGATTTTGTGCGTCAGGAAACGGCGCGCGGACTGCCCTTGCAGGAAGCGGTGATCCAGGCGGCCGCGGTCCGTACCAAGCCCATCGTGCTGACGGGGGTGGCGGCAATGATGGGGGCGTTCTTCATCCTGGACGATCCCATCTTCTCGGGTCTTGCCGTGTCGCTGATCTTCGGCATTTTCGTGTCGACGCTTCTCACGCTGTTCGTGATTCCGGTGGTCTATTACGCCTATCACTACGAGGCCGAAGAGAAGCCGCACGAGCAGGAGTGATGTGCGCGGATGAGTCAAATGAAAAGGGGCGCTCCTTCCGGCGCCCCTTTTCATTGGCGGCGCGGATTGGCGCGCCGGACATTCGCGAAAGCGAACTGCTGCCCCTCATCGGGCGTAGACCGCCTCCCTGTCGCCCGCTGGTCATTTGACGCAAACGGGCTCAGGATCCTGCACTCGTCAGATGGGTGGGCGCCGTGGATCAGATGGCAGGCTGTGACGTCGCGATGGGTGACGGCCGAGGGAAATCGACGCGCCATAACAGCAACGCTCCCAGCGCACAGGCGACGGCTGCGCCCAGAAAGGCCCAGGAAGCATGCGTCGCCCAGATCATTCCGGCCAGCCAGGACCCGGACGCGACACCGACGCCCCAGAGCATGCTGTACAGGCCCTGCCCCTGCCCCTGGTGTCCGTCACCAAAGTGCGCGTAGATGAAGCGGATGGCCGCTGCATGAAACGCGGCAAACGTGGCCGCATGCAGCAATTGCACCATCCAGATCACAGCGGGTATGTCCACCGCTACCGCCGTGACGCCCCATCGCAACACGCCGGCCAGCAGGCACAGCAGCATCACGCGCTGCTCGCCCATTCGCGGCAGCCAGCGGTGCATGAAGAAAAAGGCGATCACTTCCGCCAGAACCGCCAGTGACCACATCCAGCCGATCACCGTGCTGGAATAGCCGTGTTCCTTCAGGAACAGCGTGAAAAAGCTGTAGTAAGGCGCATGGGACAACTGCATGAGGAAATGGATGGCGAGAAAGGTCATCACGGCCGGACGACGCAGGATGTCACGCAGTCGCTCCTGCGCCTCGGCGCGTATCCGCGTCGCGATCGCCGGCACGCTCAGGCTTGCGATCAAGGTTGCCGATGCCGTCAGCATGAGACACAAGGGGAGCCACGCCACGGCCACATGATCGAACAGTACCCCCAGCAGGCCCACGGCCACGATGAAGCCGATCGAGCCCCAGAGCCGGATGCGGCTGTAGAGATCGCCCCGTCCCCCCAGATGCGCAATGGTGACGGCCTCGAACTGTGCCTGGATGGCGCTCTGGAAAAAGCTGTAGGCGAGCAACACGAAGGCGAGCGACCAGAATCCTTGTGGCCACATCAACGCCAGTGAACACAGGGTGAGCATGACGCTACCAAAGCGCACCACGGTCAGGCGCTTGCCGGTCTTGTCGGCCAGATAGCCCCAGAAATTCGGCGCGATTACACGGGCAATCATGAGGAAGGCCAGCAGTTGGCCGATTTCCTTTTCCGCAAGGCCAAGGTGATCCTTGAGGAAAAGCCCCATGTAGGGCATGAAGCCACCGAGCCCGGCAAAATAGAAAAAATAAAACGCGGACAGTGGCACGACCGGCAAAAGGGCGCTCTTCATGAACCGGTTCCCGACGTCGCTGCGATCGCGCTCAGCGGATGTAGCCCGGTACGGCGGGCAGCGGCGGCACGACGTCGGCGTTCTGTGCACGGTTGCGCAGGAAATGGTCCATCAGGACGATCGCCAGCATGGCCTCGGCAATGGGCGTGGCTCGCACGCCAACGCAGGGATCGTGACGCCCCTTGGTCACTACCTCAATGGGCGTGCCATGGATGTCGATGGAACGTCCCGGCAGCGTCATGCTGGAGGTGGGTTTCAGCGCGATGCTCACGACGACATCCTGCCCCGAGGAAATGCCACCCAGCGTGCCGCCGGCATGATTGGACACGAAGCCGGCCGGGGTGATTTCGTCGCGGTGCTGCTCCCCGCGCTGCTCGACCACCGCAAAGCCATCGCCGATCTCCACGGCCTTCACCGCGTTGATGCCCATCATGGCGTGGGCGATGTCGGCATCGAGGCGGTCGAACACGGGCTCGCCCCACCCCGCCGGCACATTGCTGGCGATCACGGTCAGGCGGGCCCCGCAGCTGGAGCCGTCACGGCGCAGCTGGGTGATGAGTTCCTCCATCTTCGGCACCGCCTCGCGGTCGCCGCAGAAGAAGGGATTCTGGTTGACGAAGGACCAATCCAGCGCCTCCGCCTTCACGGTGCCGATCTGCGTCACATGGCCGCGGATGTCCACACCGAATTTTTCGCGCAAGTACTTTTTGGCAATGGCACCTGCGGCAACGCGCATGGCCGTTTCGCGGGCGGAAGATCGTCCGCCGCCACGATAGTCGCGGAAGCCGTATTTCTGCGTGTAGGTGTAGTCGGCATGGCCGGGACGGAACGTGGCCGCGATGTTGGCGTAGTCCTTGGATTTCTGGTCAGTGTTCTCGATCAGCAAGCCGATCGGGGTGCCTGTGGTGCGGCCCTCGAACACGCCGGACAGGATCTTCACGACATCGTCTTCACGGCGTTGCGTGGTGAATTGCGAGGTACCCGGCTTGCGGCGGTCCAGGTCGATCTGCAGGTCGGCTTCGGTCAGCTCGAGCCCGGGCGGCACGCCATCGACGATGGCGCCGAGCGCGGGACCATGGGATTCGCCGAAGGTGGTAACGCGAAACAGTTCGCCGATGGAATTGCCTGCCATGTCGTTCTCTCAGTTGTCCTGCTCACCGTGGCAGCGGCTTCAGCCGCGATCGGGATTGTCGCGGCTGAAGCCGCTCCCACGGAGTGAATTCGGTTGTAGTGGCTGATGCGCGCTGTGTCGGGGTCGGGATTCATTCGCCAACAAGGGCGGCCTGGAAATGCGGCTGGAATTCACGACATTCGGCGGCGGTCAGAACGAACACGCCCTGCCCGCCGTTCTCGAACTCGACCCATTTGAAGGGCACGTCCGGAAAGGCCTGTTCGAGGGCCCACTGCGAATTGCCCACTTCCACGACGAGTACGCCGTGTTCGGTCAGATGGTCAGCGGCCTCGGCCAGGATGCGTCGGGTCAGGTCCAGACCGTCGCGACCCGAGGCCAGGCCCAGCTCCGGTTCCTTCAGGAACTCGGGCGGCAGGTCGGCCATGTCTTCGGCATCCACATAGGGCGGATTGCTGACAATGAGGTCGTAGCGCTGGCCGGGCAGTTTGGCGAACACATCGGACTCGATCAGGCCGACACGGTCCTGGACCTCATGATGCTCCACGTTGACCGACGCCACCGACAGCGCGTCGATCGAGATGTCGGTGCCATCCACCAGTGCTTCAGGGAAAGCCTTTGCCAGGGCGATCGCGATGCAGCCGGAGCCCGTACACAGGTCCAGCGCCCGTTGCGGCTCCCCGGTCAGCCAGGGCTGGAAGCGGGCCTCGATGAGCTCTGCGATCGGCGAGCGCGGCACGAGGACACGCTCATCGACATAGAACGGCATCCCGGCGAAATAGGCGATGTTGAGCAGGTAGGCCAGCGGAATGCGATCGTTCACGCGACGGCGGATGAGGTTCACGACCGCGGTGCGCTCCGAGGGGAGCAAACGTGCGTCGAGGATTTCCGGGTCGGCCGACCATTCGAGGCCCAGGGACTGCATGACGAGCGCGCTCGCCTCGGCAAAGGGGTCATCGGTGCCATGGCCGAGGTGGACGTCGTGGAGGCGCAGGCAGGAGACGCCAAAGCGGATGAAATCGCGGATGGTGACCAGGGAGGACGCCGCCTCCGCCAGTACGGACTCGTCCAGGGTGGAGTGGGTCTCGGACACGGGGATACCTGGTTGATCGGGAAAGGCGCGCATTCTAGCAGTGACAGGGTGTGTCTGGCAGCCGGTGCCGGTCCGGCGACCCCGGTGCCGG
>DASSUO010000162.1:0-4192 GCA_035706925.1 Moraxellaceae bacterium | reverse complement strand
GCGCGGCAAGAAGCTCGACACCGAACTGCTGCGCCACATGCACGCCGCCAGCGAGGCCTGCCGCGACGGCGTCAAGCGCGTGCACATCATCAGCTACGCGCGCGACGGCGCCCTGCTGCAGGAGCTGTTCACCCGCGACGGCTCCGGCACGCTGATCACGCACGACCCCTACGAAGAAATCCGCGAGGCGGAGATCGAGGACATCGGCGGCATGCTGGAGCTGATGCGGCCGCTGGAGGAGGAAGGGATTCTGGTCCGCCGCTCGCGCGAACGACTGGAAAACGAAATCAATCACTTCGTGGTGATCGAGCGTGACGGCATGATCGTCGGCTGCGCGGCGCTGTATCCGCTGCCCGCCGATGACAAGAATCCCGCGTCGGGCGAAATCGCCTGCGTTGCCGTACACCCCAACTACCGCAATGGCGACCGTGGCACCGAGCTGCTGGAGTTTCTCGAGAAGCGCGCCATCAACAAGGGCCTGCGCAAGATCTTCGTGCTGACGACCCGCACCGCCCTGTGGTTCATCGAACACGGATTCAAGCAAACGCCCGTGGATGATCTGCCAGGCGAGCGCAAGGCCCTGTACAACCTGCAGCGCAATTCGCAGGTATTCTCCAAGACCCTTTAACCCGACTCCCGCATCCGCACGCCCGCAGGAGCGGCGTCAGCCGCCATTTCCAACGCCGTGATTTTCATCGGATCGCGGCTGAAGCCGCTCCTGCGGTTGCTCCCGCGACGTAATGAATTTGACGAACAGGCAGACCAGGAAACGACCATGAGCGACATCGACAAGACCCGCAAATATTCTTCCACCGTGGTGGACGGCATCGAGGCCGCGCCCGGCCGCGCCATGCTGCGCGCCGTCGGCTTCACCGACGAAGACTTCAAGAAGCCGCAGATCGGCATCGCCTCGACCTGGGCCATGGTTACGCCCTGCAACATGCACATTGACAAGCTCGCCGTGGAAGCCGAGAAGGGCGCCAACGCGGCCGGCGGCAAGGGCGTGATCTTCAACACCATCACCATCTCCGACGGCATCGCCAACGGTACCGAGGGCATGAAGTACTCGCTGGTGTCGCGCGAGATCATCGCCGACTCCATCGAGGCCGTGGCAGGCTGCGAAGGCTTTGACGGCATCGTCGCCATCGGCGGCTGCGACAAGAACATGCCGGGCTGCATCATGGGCATGGCGCGCCTCAATCGCCCGTCCATCTTCGTCTACGGCGGCACCATCAAGCCGGGTGCCGGCCACACCGACATCATCTCGGTGTTCGAGGCCGTGGGCCGTCACGCACGTGGCGAGCTGAACGAGATCCAGGTGAAGCAGATCGAGGAAGTGGCCATTCCGGGTCCGGGCTCCTGTGGTGGCATGTACACCGCCAACACAATGGCTTCTGCCATTGAGGCGCTCGGCATGTCGCTGCCCGGCTCGTCCGCGCAGGACGCCGTTTCCGGCGAAAAGCTCTCGGATTGCGAGCGCGCCGGCCGTCAGGTGCTGGAGCTGCTCAAGCGCGACATCAAGCCTTCGGACATCATGACCAAGAAGGCCTTCGAGAATTCGATCCGCGTCGTGATTGCGCTCGGCGGCTCCACCAACGCCGTTCTGCATCTGCTGGCCATGGCGCATACGGCCAACGTCGAGCTGACGCTGGACGACTTCGTGCGCCTGGGCAAGGTGACGCCGCTGGTGGCGGACGTGCGTCCGTCCGGCAAGTACATGATGAGCGAACTGGTTGCCATCGGCGGCATCCAGCCCCTGATGAAGCGCATGCTCGACGCGGGCATGCTGCATGGCGACGTGATGACCGTAACGGGCAAGACGCTGGCCGAAAACCTGGCCGATGTGCAGGACTATCCTGCAGGCCAGCAAATCATCATGCCCTTCGACAAGCCCATCAAGAAGGATTCGCACCTGGTGATCCTCAAGGGCAACCTCGCCGCTGAAGGCGCCGTCGCCAAGATCACCGGCAAGGAAGGCCTTCGCTTCGAAGGCAAGGCCCGCGTCTACCATGGCGAAGAAGATGCGCTGGAAGGCATCCTGAAGGGTGAAGTCCAGCCCGGCGAAGTCATCGTGATCCGCTACGAAGGCCCCAAGGGTGGCCCCGGCATGCGCGAGATGCTTTCCCCTACCTCTGCCGTCATGGGCAAGGGGCTGGGCAAGGACGTCGCCCTGATCACCGATGGCCGCTTCTCGGGCGGTTCCCACGGCTTCGTGGTCGGCCACATCACCCCGGAAGCCTTTGAGGGCGGTGCCCTGGCGCTGGTGGAGAACGGCGACCGGATCAGCATCGACGCCGAGTCCCGCGAGATCACGCTGCAGGTGTCCGATGCCGATCTCGCCGCCCGCAAGGCCCGCTGGGTTCGTCCGGCGCCCAAGTACACCCGCGGTGCCCTGGCCAAGTTCGCCGCAACGGCGGCCTCGGCCTCTGAGGGTGCAGTCACCGACAAGTACCTCTAAACCCGCTCCACCCCGACGGGAGCTTCGGCTCCCGTTTTTTATTCCCTACAGATTTCAGGGTTACTGGCTCGTGGGCGCAGGACAGGCGCCACAGGCGGTGCCCCCCGTACCGGTCGCCCGCCTCGCACTACAAGGGGACCACAGGCCGGTGTAGGCTCTTCGGGCCGGTCTCCTTTTGCCCGCACCACGCCACGGAAAGGATCCCCATGGTCGTTGCCCGTCTGTTCTGCCGACTATTGCTCCCCTGCCTTCTGGTCGGAATGCTGCCTGCCCTGGCACAGGGAAAGGACGCCGCTGGCCCGACCGGCGACGCCCGCGAATACACTGTCGCCATCATCCCCATCATGCCGCCGGCTGAAGTCAAACGTCGCTGGCAGCCCGCCCTTGATGAGGTCACCCGCCTATCCGGCCTCCATTTCCGGCTTCATTTCTATCCCGACCTTGCCCACTTCGAGCAAGGGCTGTCGCAGGAAGAGATCGATTTCGCCGTGGGCAATCCGGTCCTGACCTGGAAGCTGCGCGATCGCTACCGGCCCTTGCTCCGCGGCCGCACCCCGCTGGTGGCCCAGGTGGTGGTTCGTCGCGATAGCCCGTTGCAGCAGATTACCGACCTGCAGAAGCACACGCTTGGCTTGCAGGAGGGTGCATCGCTTTCCACCAATGTGATGGTGCTGCGAATCCTGCGCGAGCAGAAGATCGATTTTGTCCTCCACGTGATGAACACTGAAAGCAGCGCGCTGCGCAGCGTTCTGGTCGGCACAACCGATGCGGCCCTGGTGAACAACTACCTGCTGCAGATGGTGCCGGTCGACATGGCCAACCACCTGCGCGTGATCTACAGCGCGGACGAGCTGCCCCCGCCCGCGCTCATGGTGTCCCGCCAGACGCCGCCGGAGGTGGCCCGGAAATTCCACGATGCCTTTCTGCAACTTCGCGACGGCGCGCCTGCGCTCATGATCGGCATCCTGATGCGTGACCTCACCGACGCCGATCTCGACCGTGATTATGGCGTCATGGCCAAGCTGCCCGCCGACGCGTCCGGAGAGCATCCGTGAGCGCATCGTCACGCTGGCGCCAGCGCATTCGACGGCTCCTGCCTTCCGGCTTCAACCAGCAGGTGGCCGTCCTCTCGGCACTGTCCCTGATCGTCTCGCTGACAGTCTTCGGCTACGTCATTTATCGCAAGCAGAATGCCCTGCAGGAAGAGACGGCGCTCAATCAGGCGACCATCGTCATCCGCAATTTCCGCGCGGCGGCCTATCGCGACATCCTGCTCGCCAATTACGATGAAATTCGCGAGCTCATGCTGCATACGGCCGAGTTTCCGGAGGTACGTCGCCTGGTCGTCACCGACAATCACGGGCGCGTGCTGGGTGACATTCGCCATCAGCCGGGCGTTGATCCTGTTGAATCACTCGACACCCACAGTCTCCCGATTCCGTCCGGAGGGGGCACGTCGGCCACGCGACAAGGAAACCAGTACCGGATCTGGGAACCGGTCGCGGATCAGGGCTTCGTCTACATGGTCTATGACGATTCCGAGCAGGCGCGACGATATCTTGCCGTACTGCGCACGGAGATCGGTGCCGGACTGCTGCTCGCCGTGCTGTCCGCGCTCTATTTTCTCGGACTGCTGCATCGCCCCATTCATCAGCTGCGTACATTGATCGGCTTTGCACAGCGACTGGATGTCTCGCACGAGAAGCCGGAAATCCACGTCGACTCAGGCACCCG
>DASSUO010000161.1:0-5874 GCA_035706925.1 Moraxellaceae bacterium | reverse complement strand
CCCCCCCCCTCCCCGACAAAACCGCCAGCTTTTTCGAAATCCGTCCGCTGACCTCTAATCACCGCTGAAGCAAAGCCGGCCGACCGCTTTCCCGATACCGGCCGACCACCCCGGCCCAAAAAAAGAAAGGGCCCACATAGGGGCCCTTTCAGGGAGTGCCGGGGAGGCGCGATTACATCATGCCGCCCATGCCACCCATGCCGCCCATGTCAGGCATGCCGCCAGCGGCCGGCTTGTCTTCCGGCGCGTCGGTGACCATGGCTTCGGTGGTCAGCATCAGACCCGCCACGGAGGCGGCGTTCTGCAGGGCGGTGAAGGTCACCTTGGCGGGGTCGAGGATGCCCAGTTCGAGCATGTCGCCGTATTCGCCGTTGGCCGCGTTGTAGCCAAAGTTGCCCTTGTTTTCCTTCACCTTGTTCAGGACGACAGAGGCTTCGTCGCCAGCATTGGCAACGATCTGGCGCAGCGGGGCTTCCATGGCGCGACGCAGGATGGCAATACCGGCGTCCTGGTCAGCGTTGGCGCCCTTCAGGGTCGCGAGGGAGTCGACGGCGCGTACCAGGGCGGTACCGCCACCGGCAACCACGCCCGCCTCCACGGCGGCACGGGTGGCGTGCAGGGCATCGTCCACGCGGTCCTTCTTTTCCTTCATTTCGACTTCAGTGGCGGCACCGACCTTGATCACGGCCACGCCGCCGGCGAGCTTGGCAACACGCTCCTGCAGCTTTTCCTTGTCGTAGTCGGAGGTGGCGTTCTCGATCTCGTTGCGGATCTGGGCCACACGCGCGTCGATATCGGCCTTGTTGCCGGCGCCGTCGATGATGGTGGTGTTTTCCTTGGACACGATGATCTTCTTGGCGGTGCCGAGATCCTGCAGGCTGGCGCCTTCCAGGTTCAGACCCACTTCTTCGGAGATCACGGTGGCGCCGGTCAGGATGGCGATGTCCTGCAGCATGGCCTTGCGGCGGTCACCGAAGCCCGGAGCCTTCACGGCACAAACCTTGACGATGCCGCGCATGGAGTTGACCACCAGGGTGGCCAGGGCTTCGCCTTCCACGTCTTCGGAGATCAGCAGCAGGGCCTTGCCGGACTTGGCCACGCCTTCCAGCACCGGGATCATTTCACGGATGTTGGAGATCTTCTTGTCGACGAGCAGGATGAACGGATTGTCCAGCTCGGCCGTCATGGATTCCTGCTTGTTCACGAAGTACGGGCTGATGTAGCCACGGTCGAACTGCATGCCTTCCACGGTGTCGAGAGAGTCTTCGAAGCCGGAGCCTTCTTCGACGGTGATCACGCCTTCCTTGCCGACCTTTTCCATGGCCTGGGCAATCAGGTCACCGATACGGGTGTCGGAGTTGGCGGAGATGGAACCCACCTGGGCGATGGCCTTGGAGTCCTTGGTCGGGACGGCAGCGGCCTTGATGGCCTCGACAGCAGCCTGGGTGGCCTTGTCGATGCCGCGCTTCAGGTCCATGGGGTTCATGCCGGCGGCGACAGCCTTGAGGCCCTCGTTCAGGATGGACTGGGCCAGCACGGTGGCGGTGGTGGTGCCGTCACCGGCCACATCGGCAGTCTTGGAAGCCACTTCCTTGACCAGCTGGGCGCCCATGTTCTCGAACTTGTCTTTCAGCTCGATTTCCTTGGCAACGGACACGCCGTCCTTGGTGATCGTGGGAGCACCGAAGGACTTGTCGAGGATCACGTTGCGACCCTTGGGACCCAGGGTGACCTTGACCGCATCGGCCAGGATGTTGACGCCGGCAATCATGCGGGCACGGGCGGAGTCGCCGAACTTAACGTCTTTAGCAGCCATGTTCTCTAACCTCTTCAGGATTCGTTTGCGATGTGTGCGGGGCGCGAGGCCTTAGCCTTCGATCACGGCGAAAATTTCGGATTCCTTCATGATCAGGAACTCTTCGCCATTCACCTTCACGGTGGAGCCGGAGTACTGGCCGAACAGGACCTTGTCACCGACCTTCACATCGAGGGGACGCACTTCGCCGGCCTCGGTGATGATGCCCTTGCCTGCGGCGACCACCTCGCCCTGCGAGGGCTTTTCGGCGGCCGAACCCGGCAGCAGGATGCCGCCAGCGGTCTTGGTTTCTTCTTCCACGCGGCGGATGACAACGCGGTCATGCAAAGGACGAAGTTTCATCGGAAGTCTCCTTGGTGATGGATACCCGGCAGTCCGGCGAGCGGGCTGCCGATCAATAAAAGGTTGAAGGCGCCGTTTTTAGCACTCCCACGCAAGGAGTGCCAGCCCGGAGACGCACCCATCCGTCATGGAGAGCGGATGGCGGGCCATGTGCGATGCCCGGGCAGGTGCGTGGATATGGGGGCGGGAGTATGGCCTTCAAGGGCCGGAGGCGGAATTTTTGGGCGAGAAAGCGGTCCGGACCCCGTCACGCGCAACCTGCCCAGGGTAGCGCGACTCAGCGGCCGGATCTCGCCAGGGCCACCAGGGTCTGGCGCGCTTCTGCGGCAGTGGAGATGGGGGCCGGAAAGGGAATTCGCAGGAGCTGCCCACCAAGACGCAGGTGCATGCCCTCGGCATCAATTCCGGTCATGGCCAGTGCCTTGCCCTCGGGCGCCACCCCGGCCTGCCGGCAATAGTGCGCCAGCGCCTCCTGATGATCGTCATTCATGTGCGCCACGATGGACGCCTCTGCGTCCCCGGCAAAGGGATTGGGCAGGAGTACGTCGGCGGGTTCAACCCAGTGGATACGGCCGAAACCTCCGATATAGCGGCACCGCACCGGCTCCAGGACGAAGAACCGGAAATCATGCACCCGGTGAAAATCCGTCGAGTCCGGAAAGTAGCGGTAGTAACGCGCCGCCGCAGCCTCGATGTCGGACTCGCCACCCAGTGGCCGACACTCGCCAATCAGCGTCAGTCGGGCATTCGCCTGCAGATCCTCGCCCGGGCACACCACGATAAGGGAGCAGCGAGGGTCGGCCCGCAGATTCTTTGTGTGCTGCGCCAGTTCGGAAATCAGGACAACGGGGCGGCCGCTCCGATCAAGGCAAAAAGGGGCCACCGACCCGAAAGGATAGCCCGGCATCTCCCGCGAATGGGTCGACAGGACTCCCTGCGACGACGCCAGCAACAACGCACGCGCCTCGGCACCCGCCTCCGCTTTCATGTATAAATCTCCTGCCGAAAGGCCACAGTGTAAGGATATCTCGTGGGTGAAAAACAGCAGGCCATCCTCATGGCCCTGAATGCCATTCCGGCCGGCCATGTCACCAGTTATGGCGACGTGGCAAAGCGTGCCGGCCTGCCGGGGTACGCCCGCCTCGTCTGCCGCGTGCTCCGCGAACTGCCTGACCGGTCCGGCACCCCGTGGTGGCGTGTGGTCCGTGCGGACGGCCGATCGGCAATGGTCGCGGACACCGCTGGTGGCGCCGAGCAGCGCCGTCGCCTGAAGGCAGAGGGCGTGAACTTTCGCGGTGAAAAAATCCTGGGACCCTGGTGGTAATCGTGCCACCGGTCCTGCCCCAACTGGAGGCGCCTGCGGATGGCGCCAGCGGAACCTGATCGATGTCGTCTCCCCTCCCCCGAGAAACCCTGAAGCAGGCACTGTTCAACCGGCGCATGCTGATCTGCGTTTTCACCGGATTTTCATCCGGCCTTCCGCTGTTCGTTTTCCTGAACATGCTGCCCGCCTGGCTGAATGATGCGGGGGTGGACATCAAGGCCATCGGCCTGATGGCGCTGCTGCAGTTCCCCTATGTCGTGAAGTTCCTGTGGGCACCGTTAATCGACCATTTTTACCTCCATGCGTTCGGCAGGCGCCGCAGCTGGATGCTGCTGCTGATGTTCGGCCTGATGGCGGGACTCTGTGCTATGGGGCAAGTCGACCCGCGAGCAGGACTCGGCGCGATTGCATTGATGGGCCTCACGATCAGCTTTCTCTCGGCGTCCCTCGACGTGGTGATCGACGCCTTCCGCCGCGAAGTGCTTCCGGACGCCGAGCTCGGCCTTGGCAACAGCATCCACGTCAACGCGTACAAGGTCGCAGGACTGGTACCAGGTGCGCTTGCCCTTTTCCTTGCCGACCACCTGCCATGGGCATCGGTGTTCACCGTTGTGTCCCTGTTCCTGCTGCCGGGCATCGCCATGGCCCTGCTGGTTAAGGAACCCACCCTCAGAAACGTGCCCGCCAGGACTCTGGACCAGGCCGTGATTCTTCCCTTCCGGGAATTCATCACACGCCAGGGATGGGGGCATGCCCTCCAGTTGCTGCTCTTCATCTTTCTGTACAAGCTGGGCGACTCCCTCGCGACGTCGCTGTCCACGAAGTTTTATCTCGATCTGGGATTTACGAAAACAGAGATAGCCGCCATCGCCAAGAATGCCAGTCTGTGGCCCAGCATCATCGGCGGCCTTCTCGGCGGAATGTGGATGGTGCGGCTCGGCATCAACCGGGCGCTCTGGATCTTCGGTTTACTGCAATTGGCCGTCATTCCCGGCTTCGCGTGGCTGTCCCTGCAAGGCCATAGTGCAGGGGGCCTCGCACTTGTCGTCTCTGCAGAGGCCTTCGGTGTCGGTCTGGGCACGACAGCTTTCGTTGCTTTCATCATGCGGAGTACGCATCCGCTATATACCGCCACCCAGCTCGCCCTGCTCACGTCCCTCTCTGCAGTGCCGCGAACCGTCGTCAATGCCTATGCCGGCTATCTGGTGGATCATCTCGGCTGGACCCGCTTTTTCTGGCTGTGTACGGTACTTGCCCTGCCCGGCCTGCTGATGTTGGTCCGGGTCGCTCCCTGGGACTCCGCTGACACGCCGGACACCTGACCATCATGCCGAATCATGATGATCACCGGCATCCGCCTGCCGATGCGGACACCGAACGCCGACTCATGCTGCGCGCCAGCATCAAGCTTCTGGTGGTCATCGGACTGGCGTTCTTTCTGGTGCCGTTCATTCTCAGCCTGCCCTGGCCCACGACGGCCATCCCGCCCGACGCCACCATCGTTGCCGTGGCCAGCTTTACCGAAGGCGAGACGCGTGAAATCCCCTTGCACGACGGAAGCATTGCGCTCGTGACACGCGCATCACCGGCGCTGGCGCGACAACTGCGTGATTTTCCAGTCGACTCGTTGTGGTACCCCAGCGCTCCGGGGCTTGCCGGACAGTCATGGTTTGTCGTGGCGGCACGCAGCGCCTCGAATTCGCCGGTCCACTTCCTGCCCCCCCGCGGGCAATGGCCGGGCGGCCTCGTCGACGCTTCAGGGGCCGCATGGGATGTCGCCGGGCGAAGCCTGAAGCCTTGGCCGGGACACCCCACGGGCTACCTCATGACCGTCCAGAATCTGATGCCGCTCCCATGGCGTGAGCACGGCGATCAGCTGGTGCTGGTCCCGCCTCCCGCAGAGACTCCGCCCTGACGGCCGACAGCGCGCCTCCGCCACCGGATTCCCCCGCCTTCCATCCCTGCCACCTTGACGCTGCACGTCGCATTCGCTACACGGAATGGAGGAATCCGCCGGCACACAAGAACAATTACCATGCCCAATATCGATACCTCCATCCTGGTGGTGGATGACACCAAGTTTTCCAGCGCCATGGTCAATCGCGTTATTGCGCGTGCAGGCTATCAGGATGTGCGTCACGCCCACTCCGCCGCAACGGCCCTGCAGATGCTGGAGGAACGTCCGGCCCGCATCCTGGTCGCCGACTGGCTGATGCCGGAAATGGACGGACTGGAGCTCACCCAGCGAGTGCGGCAACTCGACGAAGCCGGCAACCATTTCACCTATGTCATCCTGCTGACGGCCCGCGAAGGGGTCGAGGCGCTTGCCGAGGCGTTTGAACAAGGGGTGGATGACTTCGTCAACAAGTCGAACATGCAGGATCAGCTCCTG
>DASSUO010000160.1:0-2450 GCA_035706925.1 Moraxellaceae bacterium | reverse complement strand
ACGTGATCGTGAGTTTAATATTGGTGGTGGCGAGCTGATTATCTACGAGCTGAGCACACGAAAAGTCATCGCAGTTAGTCGGACCTTCGAATTTACGCGCCGGAATCCTCGACGAGATTATGCAGCGACGTGGCTTGTATCGCCGACATGCGCCAACGGATTAAGGACATGGCAGTCTCTCACAATTGCGGAGTTCGCCCAGCGCGTACTGATGGAAGTTGGGTCCTGAACATAGCCAAATGATAAAGGGAATTATCATGGCAAATTTAAGCATTGAGGGAATTTACGACTTTAGCCTGCAGCAGTTGGTTGCAGAATCCTATCTGGAAGAAATTGAATCGCTGCGCGATTCCGACTATCTACGGAAGTACTTGCGTCTCGGAACTAATCGGGATGGGTATAACTTCAAGGATAATCCGTCGCTCGGCGATCCGGATCTGAATGAAGGCTGGCCCGGCTATACACGGATGACCCTTCCCCATATTGACGAGTTCTTGTCCCGCTTCACCATCATTCATCAGTGGTCCGATAATCCGAGCACGGGTGCCGTGTCCGGAGTTCGGCCGGCGCCCGACATGGAGCACCAGGCAGGACTCATTCTCAACGGGCCGGACATGCTGGCGAACACCGGCTTGTCCGCCACGCTGATCCAGAAGAACGGGACGAACGAATACACCTTGTCCATCCGCTCCACCGAATCGAGGCCATGGGAGCAGGGAGGCGACAAGGAGCGGGATCTGGTTGCCACCGATGCACAAGGTGTGGTCATGACGGGCTTTGCCCTCGCCCAACTGGATGCGCTCGAAAAGTACTATCAATGGTTGAAGGACAATGCGCTCCTGCCTTCGGGAGCCGTTCTCAACGTGACTGGCTACAGCCTCGGCGGACACCTTGCGACCGTGTTTACCGAGATTCACCAGAATGACGACTATCTGGGTGCATTTGGAAATACCGTTACGTTCAATGGCGCCGGACGTGGTACCTGGAACGGAAGTATCGGTAACGAGGCGGAATTTCTCGCCTGGTTCCGTCAGGCACTCAAAGATCCCGCCAGCGTCAGCATCGACTTCAGCGCCTATGCCGAGTCTTCGTTGGCCAAGGGCTTTGCCTGGATGGCCGCGTCCGGGTTCCTGCCGTCAGGGAGCGAGTGGCTGGACACTGCTACCGGTGCCTCGGTGTTTGACGGATTGCGCACCAGCGCCATCGCTTTGGCAGAGAGTGCATTCGACGCCAAATCGCTCTACGCAGATGCGCGCTACGGCTGGGCCGCCGTTGCAACGATGATCCGGTTCGGTCTCGCGCCCCAGCTGCCCCTCGCTGAACATACGACAATGGCAGATCACCTGATTTCGCAGGTGTACGGCTATGAGGCCATTCGTAACGTCAATATGACGGCAAATTCCCAGAATAACGGAGTGGAGCTTCCAGTAGCGGTCGAATCACAGCCACTGGTCGATGGTGCTGGCGGGTTATTCGGAAATGGCGATTATGGCTATGCTCATTCGATCGACCTGATTACGGATTCGCTGGTTCTGCAGCGGGCGCTGCATCAGCTCGACCCCACATTCAACGTCGACACCTTGCTCGATGTGATGCCACGGATGTCGGCGATCACAACCCGGAGTGTGGTCGGCACAACCTATGAGGCTGACGCGCTGGAAAATGCGCTTGACGGTATCCGTCGCGCCGTTCTCGGTCCTGATGTGACGGCCACTCCCTTTCGCCAGGGGGCGGGCGGATTTGGGGACTGGGCGTCCCGCAACAGTTATCACGAAAATGTCCGGATGCTCACGGAGGCCACAGCATTCGAAGCCATTGCAGGCAAGGTGTCCATTGGTCTGTCCGGCACTGAGGCGGCAGTGACGGCGCGCAAGGATTTTGGCGCGCTCGTTGGGCTACTGACGCTTTCGCCCTTGCGAATTACGGCGACAGCCGGAAACGAGGAGCTGGTCGAAACGCAACTGGCACAAGCCTGGCCCGATGTATTTGCGCGGTGGTCAGAGGATAAAGAGGCCGCACAGGCAAGTCATTTCACCGATGCATGGCTGTCCGATCGCGCAGCCATGATGGCGGGGTTGCTGCAGGTCAATCTCGAGAATGCGCAGGATTGCACGATTCATGATCCGCAGGTGGCCGAGGGGCGGAGATTTCAGGATCTTCAGTTCAACCTGGAGGTGAACGTACTCGCCGACGACTCGTCCCGGATTGCTGGTAAGGTTCTGTTCGACCGTGACTGGACCACCACGCCAGTATCAGGCAGCGAGGGAAATGATCACCTGTATGCTGGAGTGGGCGGCAGCGATCTTGATGGCGAGGGCGGAAACGATTACCTGGAGGGGCAGGCAGGGAATGATGTGCTGCGCGGCGGCGCGGGGCGCGACATCCTGTTGGGGCTGCAAGGCGGCGACATACTTCTGGGAGGTACAGGAGAGGACCGACTGGAAGGAGGC
>DASSUO010000159.1:0-10281 GCA_035706925.1 Moraxellaceae bacterium | reverse complement strand
CGGTAAAGTCGTGCCGCCCGGCACTCGGCACGCCCGCGCCACTCTGCCCGCTCCGCCAGCCAGGCCGACATCGGATGCCCCGAGCCCCGGCGCAAGGTGCCGTAGACGAACAGCAGCAAGGAGTCGTCGTGCGTCATGATTTCGTCGTTCTCATTCCCGCCCCTTACAGGTAGGATTTTTGCCAAGCCCACAAGGATGCCCGGCGCATGCCTGATTACGGACGCAAGGCCTCGTCCCCGCCCCGCTCACGGACCGCACGCGTCGTGGCCGAACAGGCCTTCTCACGTGCGGCGGGAGCGCCGCTGTGCGGGGGCAACCGCCTCCGCCTGCTCCGCGACGCCACCGGCAATTATCCCGCCTGGCTCCACGCCATCCGCAACGCCCGCTTCAGCATCCACTGCGAAAACTACATCATTCAGGACGACCTCGTCGGCCGCCAGTTCATCGAGGCACTCACCGAGCGTGCGCACGCAGGTGTGCGGGTGCGCGTACTCTACGACTGGATGGGCAGCTTTCTCGTCAGCTCACGCGCCTTTTTCCAGCCCCTGATCGATGCCGGCGGCGATGTGCGCGCTTTCAATCCCGTAAAACTCGGCAGCCCCTTCGGCTGGATGGCGCGCGATCATCGCAAGACCCTCGTCGTGGATGGCGCCACCGGCTTCGTCAGTGGCCTATGCATCAGCGCGCGCTGGCTGGGCAATCCCCCACGACAGGCGCCCTGGCGCGACACCGGCGTCGAGGTGCAGGGCCCCGCCGTGGCCGACATCCTCACGGCCTTCTGCCAGACCTGGGAGCTGGCCGGCCCGCCCTTGCCGGATGAAGAGCAGATTCCTGCGCAGGCGGTTGCTGCCGCGGGTGACACACCGCTGCGCGTGATCGCCAGCAGCCCCTACTCCAGCGGCCTTTATCGTCTCGATCAACTCATCGCCGCCATGGCACAGGAAACCCTGTGGCTGACCGATGCCTACTTCCTCGGCACGCCGGCCTATGTACAGGCCCTCTGCGCCGCGGCACAGGATGACGTCGACGTGCGGCTGCTGGTGCCTAGTACCAGCGACATTCCCCTGATTTCGCCCTTTTCGCGCGCGGGCTACCGGCCACTGCTGGAAGCGGGGGTACGTGTCTTCGAATGGAACGGCACCATGCTGCACGCCAAGACCGCCGTGGCCGACGGCCGCTGGGCGCGCGTCGGCTCCAGCAATCTCAACCTCGCGAGTTGGGTGACAAACTACGAACTGGATGTGGCGGTAGAGGACGAAGGTTTCGCGCAAGACATGGAAGTGATGTATCTGGAGGATCTCGAACAGGCCACCGAGATCGTGCTGAGCGAACGGCATCGCATCCGCCCACTGGAACGTCGCCCCCGGGTGCACCGGCTGCGTCCGCGTGCCGGCGTCGCGTCGGCCGTGCGACTGGGCAACACCGTGGCCGCCGCCGTGCAGCAGCGTCGCGTGCTCGGCGCCGTGGAAGCCGCCACTCTGCTGCTCACCGGACTCACGCTTCTCGGCCTGGGTGCCATCGGCATCTGGCGTCCCGCCCTCCTCGCCTGGCCATTAGCGGCCATCGCGCTCTGGCTGGCGACGCTGTTCCTGCTGCAGGCGTTGCGCCTGTGGCAGCGGCCCCCGCCTCGCCCGCCCGAAGAAGAGTGACGTCGCGGTTGACTCACCTGATACCTACGGTATCCTTCCCGCCTCCCCGAGCCGTCTGGCCCGGGACTGGAGGCGTGGCCGAGCGGTTGAAGGCACCGGTCTTGAAAACCGGCGAGGGTTCCGCCCTCCGTGAGTTCGAATCTCACCGCCTCCGCCATCTTTCGGTATTTTTTGCAGGAGCAAAGAAGCCGACAGCCGCTCTGATCGCCCGCCGCATTCACTAGGCACGTGTTGCGCCGGACTCATGAAGTCAACGATGCGCCCGCCCCCATTGGTCAGGAAGCCAACAACTGCTTGATCGCGGGAAGCGGCATAAAAAGTAGACGCGAATTTTCAGGCGCCGGATGAAAACCGTAGCCCCGATAGTATTGGGCTGCCGCTGCATCTTTTGCATCGACCACCAAGCCGACGCAGCCTGACGACTCCGACACAGACACCACCTTCCGCATGGCATCGATCATCAGGATGCCGCCCAATCCCTGGCGTTGGTGCTGACGAGCAATCGCCAACCGTGCCAGTCGGACGACAGGCAAGGCATGTGTCGGCAGTCGGTAGCGCTTGATTACATCAGGCGGGAGCGCACTGACATCCACCACCGCATTGGTGAGCGAGTAATAGCCGGAGATCGAATCCGTTTTTACCGCGCAGAACGTGCGGGTGATATTTCTCACCTCGTGCTGCAACGCGGTTTGAGCCAGATAGCTATTGAGTGCAGGTTGGCCACAATCAAACGCTTTTCTGGTCTCCAATATCTCAGCGGGAAGTAGCCCCAGTTGGCGAATCGTTACTGTCATCCGGAATCTCTCGGTAGGCAGCCAATGCCTGCTTCAACCGGGCATTAGGTGCGCCAGGCTTGGCCAATTGGTCCAAAAACCACTCCGAATCCCGTTCAGACAAAACAATGTTCTTCATGTCGTGGCGATCAACAAGCTCCTGCGCTTGCTGGAAGGCCGCCTGAACAACATAGGCGTTCACAGGGACGCCTGAGAGCTCGGCCGCTCTCTGGATTGTTTCCTGTACGCTCAACGGAACCCTGGCCGTTATGCGGCCCTTTTCGTGTTCGTTCGCGTTTGTGCGAGACATTAGTCATTCCTCAATGTGCATTTGAATCGTGATGTTCAATTCGGCTACGACATGGCAGCGTCCCAAATGGGTGATCGGCAGTTTGCATTATCCAAAATCCATCAACTGGTGTCAATTTGGCACCATCATCCATATATCACTAAAATTGCCATAATGACCGAAGACTTCCTTTGAGCGAGCCCCCCGGGTTTCACAGCAGATCCAACCCTTTAGAGGTTGGAGCCAATTTGAGCCCCGAAGTCCGCGAGTCGGGCCGTCCGGATGGTTTATGAGGTCCGGGATTCCCACGACTCTCAATCGGCCGCCATCGGGGCCGTGGCCGGCAAAATCGGCTGTACGGCCCAGACCCCGCGCAACTTGATCCGCAGATGGTCCGTGTGCCGCCCCCGGCACCCCTGCCACCGATGCCCGCGTCAAGGAACTGGAGCGCGAGGTTCGCGAGTTGAAGCGGGCCAACGAGATTCTCAATTTGCCCAGTGCTTCTTTCGCCCAGGCGGAGCTCGACCGCCATTTGAAGTGATCCGGAGCTTCATCTACGAGCACCGGAAGTAACCGCCTGGAGCCACGTAATGCAAATGACAAATTGGCAGGCGGTCTGGAGTTCAGTCAGAGCGTCGTGCATGAAGTCCATCGACCATGATAGTAGCCGGCACGACCAGTGGCTCTGGCCGCTCTCGTACAATTCGCTTTCGGGGCATAATCCGCAGGTTTAACTCAAGTGCGCGGTAAATCCGGTACACCCGCTTTTGGTTCCAGGAATGCCACTTCACGTTACGCTGGTACAGGAAGCAAAGGCCAAATTCCCAGCTCCGCTGATTTTGGGTTAGGCGGATCAGCAGATCGGCGATCTTCGCATTTTCGGACGACAGCTTTGGCGTATAGCGATAGCAGGATTCGCTGACACCAAAGGCTGCGCACGCCAGCTTGATTGGCACGTCCTTTTCGGCCACCGCAGCTCTGGCCATCTCGCGCAGGCGAGATGGCCTCACCATTTTTTTGCCAGGGCCTCCTGGACGATATCGGCCTTGAGCCGCTCCTCGGCATACATCTTCTTGAGGCGGCGATTCTCGTCCTCCAACTCCTTGAGCCGGGCCATCAGGGAGGCATCCATGCCGCCGAACTTCGACCGCCACCTGTAGAAGGTGGCGCTGCTGATCCCGTGCTCCCGGCGCAGGTCCGGGACGGTGGTGCCGGCCTCCGCCTGCTTGAGAATGGCCAGAATCTGGCTATCGCTGAATCGGGACTTCTTCATGCAGAACTTCCTCGGGCCGTATACGAGAAAATTCTACTTTTTGCGACTTTGGTTTTCAGGGGGGATTACCACTCAAATCCTCAAGCCTCAGTGAAGGCCGGGGCGATTTAGTCGCGTTCAATCTTAGGCAAATCAATCGTCAAATTTAATGCCGACTGCTTTCAACCCTCGACCAACTTCAACCTTATAAAAAACAGGAAATCGCATCAGGATCGACGAGCACAAAGCCAATTCTTCTCAAAGCCGCCACCATGTGTGCCAGTTCAGCGCAGTCAAAAGCATGCTCCGGAATATGCAGCCACGCCATCTTTCTTCCGTAACTGAACTCCAAAAATGCTGAAGCGGCTTCAACGTCATCTAGATCAAATTGAAAACCACGTTTCCGGCAAAACTCTTTGAAGTCCGATACTTTTAACTCCCCTTCAGTCAAACCAACCTTGAGGTTCTCTGAGTCCACTCTATCAGGAACACTACTAAGCCCTAGCAGTACAGCTCCCTTTGGCAACGCTGTCTTCGGAAACCCAGCAGTGAATTCGTGGCCCGCGTCTGCAGTAAGAATCACCTCCGGCTGCGACCAAACCTCAAGCTCAATTACTCGGTCCATTCCCAGCCTCCTCAACTTTGGCATTTGGATAGCGAATCTTCACATCTTGCTTGCCATTTGGCCGATTAATATGCAGCGTTTGCTGCCCGGTGGTACTCGAAGTATGAACCCCAGCACGACTTCCATCCGGCATTATCTTTTGGCCATTTTCGCCCATCTCTCCAGGCAAAGAATCCAAATCTTTCTGTGGATCCCCGTCCTCACTAACAAAGTGCCCCTTTACTGACCGCCCGCGCCTGTCTGTCTCGTTTGGCAGCTTATCTGTAACTCCCGCAACAGCATCATCTGATTCTGTCTCTGCTGCCTCAGTACGAACCGTCCCATCTGCCATCGGAGTTGGGGCGACACCAGCCGCAACGCCAACGGCCAATGCACAGAACGTCGAACTAAGGCACACCCGGATACCAACTCCCTCAAGTACGCCAACCCCTCTTCCAGCCTGAATCGGCCTTGCCCAAGTCCCAAGAAGGGCGACAGCCTGTCGCCCATCAGGATCAACGTACATAATTGGATTGTTATTAGCATACGCATATCGTGAAAACATTCTTACGTTCTTCATCGACAGCTGATTCGGGTCAAGTGAAGCAAACTGTCCCGTGGTGGGCGAATACCAGCGCGCACCATAGTAATTTATGCCCAGCGTGGCTTCTTCTTCCTTGCCCGTGTACCAAACCTTGCTGCCACGTCCCGGCGTCGCAGAGGCCGTATCCTTTACCTCCCGCCCCCCCCCAAGGCTCATACTCCTCCTTCCAGACCACTTGCCCCAGCTCATCGGTCGCCATGAGCGGCGAGCCCTGCACATCTGCATGCAGGTAGGTGACATACTCCGCCGCCCAAGTAGTACTGCCTCCGAGCAGCGAAAACACCACCACCCAAAGCGCTAGCACTAAAATCCATCCGGATTTCCTTTCCCTTTTCATAGCCCCCCTACCTCAACAGCAAATTTACATTTACTCACTCAACCTGCTCATTTTCAGTGCTGGCGTATTTCGTCAAAAACTCAATGGCCGGGAACGCTAGCGTCCCGCAGACATAAACTGCCAGTCCTGATAGCTAACTGCCGACTCAAAGCCCACGTACTCCTCCGCAAACCCAGCCACCTTGATCGGTCGGCCTTTGGCGGTACTCGCCACGCCCCAAATGCCGCCCTCTGGCGCCATCAGCAACCGGAAAGGCTTCCCGGTCAGTGGATCCGGATACAGCCGCCGAAGATGGCGTCGCACCGTGACAAAGCGCTTATCCAGCAGCAGGTCATTCAGTGACTCGGGGTACTTGCGCTGCCCGCCCGGCCCCTCCAGGTAGTACTCGTGAATGGCCTTTCGATAGATGTCACCCACGTACAGCAGCTCCTGCTCCTTCTGTCGCTGCAGCGTCAGCGAGTACACATCCAGCGCCTTTCCCATCCCGATGCTCATCAGGAAAACCAAGAACAGCACCCACAGGTAGGTGATGCCCGTCTGCCGAGCAGCACCCCTCACCATGACTTGTAGGCGCTCCCATCCAGACCCGCCCCCGGTGCACCACTCTTGACGTCGTACACCACCGGCTTGCCGTCCTCATCGGTGGTCACGACCTCCCAGGTCGTCGTCTTGTTAGTGATCGGATCCAGGGGCATCTTGCGCAAGTAGCGCTTATCCACCAGTTCCTGGAGAGTGGCCGGATAGCCCCCCTTGTCTGCTTGGTACTGGTCAATCGCGGCGCGCAGGCCGCTCAGGTTTTCCCGAAGTACCGCTTCGCGAGCCCGGTCCGCCTGGGACATATAGCGTGGCGCCACAATGCTTAGCAGCATGGCCACCACCGCCATGACCACCAGCAGTTCGATCAGTGTGAAGCCCCGGTCCTGGCGCATGTCACCACTCCCGGTACAGTCGACCGCTCAGGCCGACCTTTTCGCTAAGGGAGTAGACGTCATAGACGTCGTCGCCCGCCTTGGGCGCGTCCGGCTCGCTGGCATAGCTGCGTAGGCCCCAGGTCTCTTCCGCCGGGAGCTCCCCAGACGCCAGGGGATCCCGGGGCAGCCGTCGCAAAAAATAAATCTTGCGGCTGCGCGGGTCCTTGAGGTCGATGACGCCCGTCACCAGCAGCGATAGCGACTTGGGATAGCCGCTCTCGTCTGCGGTTCGTTCCACGCGGCCGTCATCAGCCGCCTTCTTGTAGGCGTCAATGGCTGTCCGAATTTCGCGTAGCGCCAGACGCAACTCCTGCTCCTTGTTGCGCTGCGAGCTGAGCTGCATGAACGGCACCACTGCGGAAGCAAGCAAGGCGAGGAGACTGACGGTCACCATCAGCTCGATAAGGGTGAAGCCGCGGTTGCCTCCCGTCATGGCAGGATCCGCAGCTGTCGCTCGGCACCGGACTGCACAGCCACCTCGGCGTTATCCGGCAAGTGTGCCGTCGTATTGCGGACATTAAGCCGAATCGGATCGCGGGACTTCTGCGCACACTGCAAGGACAGGACCGCGACTGGCCCCGCATGGGCCGCCACTCCCGTCATTGTGACCCGGATGCCGCCGGGCACCTGCTCCGCCGCCAGTTGGCGCACGTTAGCGACCGGGCTCACCTGCAGCAATTTGAGCACCGCCGGGTCGATGGCGAGCTCGAAGGACAACTCCTCCAGCGCCTCGCCACCCACCATGATTGGGATCGTGAAAGACTGGCCCTGCTGCACTTTGGACGGCGCCCCCAGATCCAGCTTGACCGGCACGCCGGCGGAACGCGGCGGCAGGACTGGGACCGGCACAGTCGAGGCAGGCGTGGTCTCCGGCGCAGCGGTTGGCATGGTCGGCGTCACTGCGGACGTCGGACCTGCCTCGGTGGACGGGCTGGGCGCCAGCTTGCCGGACGTGCTGGCCTGGCCCGACTCGCCCAAGCGGAAGCCGACCGTGGACGGATTGGCCGAGGTTCCCGACAGGAACTCGATCACATTCGCATCGGGCGTCGCCAGGCTGCGCACAACATGCGGCGTAATGAGCAGCACGATCTCCGACTTGGAGTGCATGTTGGTCTCGTTCGAGAACAGGTGGCCAATCAGCGGCAGCTTGCCCAAGCCCGGCAAATGGGTGGCGCTATCGCGCTGCTCGTCTTTAATTAGGCCGGCGAGGGCCTGTGTTTCGCCATCGCGCAGACGTAGCGACGTATTCGCGCTGCGTGCGCCAATCTGGTAGGTCAGCAGGCCGGTGGTCGACTTGACCTCCTTGATGATGTTGCTGACTTCCAGGCTGATATCGATCGAGACGTCATTATTGACGTGGATTTCCGGCTGCACCTCGAGCTTAAGACCAACATCCAGATAGCTCACGGACTCGGTCGTCGCGCTCGAAGTCTGGTTGGTGGTGGTCGTGATCACTGGCACCTTGTCGCCAATCAGGATCTTGGCCTTCTCCAGGCTCTTCACGCGAATGCGGGGATTGGCCAGGGTATTGGCCTTGCCACTCGTCTGACTCAGATTCAGCACTGCCAGCGGGTCGGGAAAGAACAGGTTGAAGTTGCCTTTGCCCAGATGGTTGACCTCGTCGACCGTGAGCTGACCGGCCTTGCCGGCCACGCCATACACGCTCGCTGACACTTTGTCGGGGAACTGCACCCCTACGTTCAGCAGGCTGTCGTCGCTGACCTCGAAAACCTCGACCTCTAGGACTACCTCCGGTGGCGCAATGTCATACGCCGCGAGCAAACGCTCCACCGCCTGGATGGTGCTCAGGTTGTCACGAACCACAAGGGTACGCGTCTTTTCATCCACGTACATGGCCTTGGGCGCCACCAGGGTACGGATCATCTCCTGGGCCTTCTTAGGGTCGGCACTGCCCAGGTAGAAGGTGCGAATGACCAGGTCCTCGTACTGCTTCTCCTTGTCGGGTACAGCCGGATAGATCAGCAGCGTGGAGGCATTCAGCGTCTTCGACGATAGCTGACTGGTGCGCAGGATAACGCTGAGCGCGTCCTGGACTGTCGTATTGCGCGCGAAGATGGTGGTGCGCAGATCGGACTTCACGTCGCGATCAAAGATGAAGTTGAGGCCGGAGGATTGCGACAGCACCTCCAGAATGGCCTGCAGGCTGGCGTTGCGGAACTCCAGCGTCACTGGCTTGCTGAGCGCGGCTGCGAGTGCCGGCTCCTCGATCTGCTGGCGATTCTGGGCGATGTCCAGCGAGCGCCGCATGTCACGCGCCTCGCCGTTCTGAGGATTGGCCAGGAGGATCTCGTCGAGCAGATAGCCGGCCACGATCGGCTTGCCGTCCTCCGCCGCCTTGCGCGCCTGCGCCAACAGGCCCGCCTCGCGACGGTCGCGCGCGATGACCTCCAGGCCCTGGCGAGCATCGGCGTGCTCGGGGTCATAGCGCACGATTTCCCGGAAATACGCCTCGGCCTGGTCGGTCCGGCCCTGGCGGCGGGCCGCCTGCGCCTTGAGCAGCAGGTCGCGCGTGATACCGTCGCGGGTAGTGATGTACTTCACCCGGTAGTGCATCGGGTCTTTTTGCGCGAGATCGGCCAAGAGGGCTACGGCCTCGGCCGGCTGCCCGCCGGCGGCCAGACGGTCGGCGCGGCGCTCCGCCCAATACGAGGCGCAGCCCTGCAGGCTGATGCACAGCAGGGCCACGGCACTGATGGCACAGGCGTTGGTTGGCTTCTTCATGTTCATTTGCTCGTGGCTAACTGCCGGGTTTCATTCAATGGCAGGTAGCGGAACTGCAACGCCTGCTCTCCAATACTCTCTAGGCGCCAGACCTCGTTCACCTCGTCGCCCCGCGACAGCGCCTCGACGTTCTCGCCCTGCCCCAGGAACACCACGACTTCACCGTCGCGTACCATCTTGCCGAGATAGTTAAAGGGCAGGGGCGGCGCCGTGGGCTTGACCACGACCGGCGCCGTCACCGGCGGCGGCGGGGGTGGCGGCGGCGCATAGCCCTGGTTGCTGAGGCCCGGCGGCGCCACCAGCGCCCGACCATCCCCGAACGTCACCCCGGCGGTGGCCGAGGCCGGACGGGCAGGCCGGGCCGGCGGCAACAGGTCGGCCGCGGCATCCGCGGCCGGCAGCTCCGGCCGCAGCGCCAAAATGATGCTCGCCACCATGGCAACCAGGAGCAGCGCCTGCAGCGGCTTGGACAGCGGCGGCGTCATGGCTGCCCCCGGAAATAGAGTGCGACATCCAGCGACAGTCGCAGGTTTTGCACGCTGTCCTTTTCCTTCTCGATCCCGACGCGCTCAATGCCGGCATTGCCGAAGGTGCGCAACAGGTCATGCAGGAAACGGCGATGCGCCTCGTAGGGCGCCACGCCACTCAGGCGCAGCGTGAGCTTTTGCAGGGGCAGCGCCTTGAGTGGCGCCAGCTGGTAGTCAATGCGCTCCAGCGTGACGCCGGCATCAGCGGCCAGGGCATGCAGGCGGCGGATCTGCGCCTCGCGCTGCGACGCCGGCGGAAACCCCTTGCGCACGGCGTCGGCGGGCGCTGCCAGGGGCTGCGGCGCCGTCGCCGGCCTTGCCAGTTGCGCCGCCTGCGCCGAGAGCCCGGCCTCGCGCTGCGCCTCTGCCGCCACCAGGGCGCGCAGCGGCGCATTCACCCAGGTCTCCAGGCCCAGCCAGAGCGCCAGCAGCGCCACAGCGAGCATTTCCAGGAAGCCGGCGGCTTCCCAACTCCGGCGCAATTCCCACGCCAGGCGCCGCGCGCGCGGCCAGGCCATTGCCCTAGTCATGGC
>DASSUO010000158.1:0-7720 GCA_035706925.1 Moraxellaceae bacterium | reverse complement strand
CGCCTGACATCTCCCGTTCAAGGACATCCCCCCTCCACAAGGACAATAAAACGTGGAAAGCGCACTTTTCGTTGGCGTTGCAACGTGGCTCTTCCTTTTCATTCTGGGGCGCGGAATGGCGCTTGCGCGAATGATGCGACTGGTGACGCCGGACCCCACCATCACGGCAGTGGCGGACGACGATCTCGACGCCACCGAGCGGGCGGTCTTCGCTCCCGTGGAAGAGTGGCTCGCACAACAGGGATTCCACCCTGTCGGCACCGCCCATTACTCCCCTTCCTTTGCCCTGCCGGGGGCGAAGCGTCGCGCCGCACGCTACTTCCTCAGCGACGACCGACTCATCACGGCCTCACTGACGCTGGCCGCCGTGCGCGAAGGCGGTCGCGGCCATGCCATCCAGTTCCGCTCCCAGGCTACCAATGGCACCCAGCGCATCACGCTTAACCGCAGTGGAAGTGGATCCCTGTCCTGGCCACCTCATCTCGAACCCGAGGATGGCTACCTGACCGGTGATGCCGCCCAACTGGCACGGCATCGCGAACGCCTGACCGACTTCGCGGCCACTCCCTGCAACGATTTCACCCAGGCACTTCAGAGCGGGCGCGACAACGATGCCGACATCCTCCACTTCTGGCAGAGGCAGGGATGGATCCGACGCCACGCGCAAGGATATTCATTCACGATTACCGGAGCGTGGCGGATATTGAACCGGGTGCGGAATCACCAGCGCCAATTGCGCACCACTCCGTCCACCCCAGTCATCCCGAATTCAGCAGAGGCGGTGGTAGCGAGCGAAAAGGCCTTCCTTACGCAACAACTGGCGATCGCGCGCGGCACTTCTGCCACAACCTCGCGACGTCGCGGGGCGCTGCTGTTTGCGGGCTCCCTCGCCGTATTCCTGCTCGCGGGGCGTCTCAACTTTGGCGTCACCACGCTCGTCGCACTCACCGCCGTTTTATTCCTGCACGAGCTCGGCCACTACTTCGCCATGCGGTGGATGGGCTATCGCGACCCGCAAATCTTCTTTCTGCCGCTGCTGGGCGCGGCCACTACCGGTCACAACGACTCCGCCAAGCCCTGGCAACAGCTGATCGTATTTCTCGCGGGGCCGGTCCCCGGCCTGCTGCTGGGGCTGCTCATCGTGAAGGTGGCGCTGTTTTCGCACAGGCCGTTGCTGGCATTCCTGCCCGCGGAGTACCTCCCACCGCTGACTCCGCTGGTCACCATGCTCCTGATCATCAACTACCTTAATCTGCTGCCGTTCGCACCACTGGATGGCGGGCGGGTAGTGGAGCTGCTCTATGTGGCGCGTCGGCCGATGTGGCACTTCTGGTTCCAGGTCATTTGCGCGGGTGCGTTCGCACTGGCCTGGAAGCTGACGAACGACCCGGTGCTGCTGTTCCTGACTTTCATCGCGGCGATCGGGCTGCCCTTTAATTGGCAGGCGGCGCGCGTCAGCCGCGAATTGCAGGCGGAGTTCGGACGCCACCCGGAGGAAGCCGACGCCATTGATGTCATTGCGCATGCACTCTCGATCCCTGAGCACCAGAAGCTTCCTCCGGCGCGCCGGGTGAGCCTGGCGCAACGCCTTCTGCCGCGACTCCGGACACCGCCCGCGGGCCTCGGCACCGTGGTCACCGGCACGGTGCTCTACGTCGCCTTCCTTATGCTCCCCCTGCTGCTCCTGCTTCCCGTCATCAGCAAAGCCGGCCACTGGCATGACGTCACCGACGCATCGCCGCAGGTGGACCCTTATCGCGTCGAAATCCGTCGCCTCGAATCTGCACTGGCGCAGGCGCAAACCGGGCCGGCGCGCCTGCATGCCACCCTCAACCTTGTCGAGACACTGCAGGAGTCCGACGAAGAGGCTGACATGGAGCGCTCACGGCAGTATGCCGAGCAAACCTATACGACGCTGACACCCGCGTTGGCAGAAACGCCGGAAGCCGCCGACCTGAGCATGCTGTACGCAAATGCGCTGACCCAGGATGCTCCGCTGGCACAAAAGGTGTTGTCGGAGTCCTATGACCGGCTGAGCTCGCATCATCCCGATGAATTCGGCCGGTTGGCGCGGATCGATGAGCAACGCGAACGGCTGCTCGGCGACGCGGGCCAGGCGAATGAACACCTGGAACTCCTGGCCGATGCGTATTCTCTCTATACGCGGGCGGGCGACAACCTCAGTCGGACCACTACCGGGCTGGAGCTGGCCCGGCTCGCCTTTGCGGATGGTCGACGCGAGTTCACGGATCTTCTTTTGCAGGATATCGACCACCTGACGTCACAGCCGAATGCATTACCGCTACGACTCGCTTTTGCCGAGGCGCGTGCCTGGCAACTCGTTCGGGAGCAACGGGCGGGCGAGGCGGTTACCTTGCTGAATCCCCTGCTGCCCGCCTTCTCTGGTCATCTCACGAGCATTTCACTGCCACGCACTGCGGCATGGGCATTGGCGCAAAATGGCCGGGCGCCAGAAGGCATTGCATTACTCCAGCACACGCGTGACACCCTGAAGGCGAGCAGTACGGCGACGTTCGCGCTCGGCGGAGGGGAGGCTGCCATGCTGATGCTGGATGAACTGTTGCTGCAACGCCTGCAAGGCAATCCGGGCAATCAGGAACGGGACGCGCTGCTGGCATATGTCGACGCGAACCCGGTGAACCGCACAATGCTGGTGCGCCAGGCAGAATTCGATGCGGGCGACAGTCAATGGCGCGCGCCGATGGCAAAGGCCGAACTGGAATTGCTCGGGCAGATTGGTCTGCGGGAAGCGGCATGCAACGCTGACAACCGGCGTACTGGTGCCAGTAGCGCCCACGCAAGTGAAGGTACGGCTGCCCGCGTTACGGTCGACGCGAAGAGATGTCCGGAGCCCTCGTCACAGCGGAGCTGACGACTACGCCGACCGTGACGGCGCTGCCGACCCGGCGATAAAGGACACCTTCAGTGGCGGCCCCGGCGTCACTTGCGGCTGACCGCCTTTTCGTCTTTGACATAGAAGCGCAAGGGCCACAAGGCGGCATCGCCGGCGTAATCCACACCGACGCGCGGGGCGGTGACAACGGCAGCGTCGGCAACCTCCTCGCCCTTTTCAATCCATAACTCGTCCGAACGAAGCGAGAGACCGTTCTGTTCGCGGCCAATTTCCAGCGCACGGCATAACCGCCCCGGACCACTCAGCCATTGTGCCGGTTTGAGGCGAGGGTAATGCGCGCCCCAGCGCTCATGACCCCGCTCAGCGACGGCCGCCCGGACAAGCACGGCCTCCGGCTCGCCTTCTCCACGCGTCACGGCATTCAGGCACCAATGCATGCCGTAGATGAGATAGACATAGGCCACACCGCCGGGCGCATACATCGTGGACGTCCGCGGCGTGTGTCGTCCGCCGAAGGTGTGGCACGCCGGATCCGTTACGCCCAGATACGCCTCGGTCTCCACGATGCGTGCCTTGAGAAGGGTGCCGTCCGACAGACGCCGACAAAGGCGCATTCCCAGCAGTGCGCGCGCCACCGTCGTGGTGTCACGCCGGTAGAAGGACAGCGGTAATGCCTGGCGATTCATCGGGAGCCGTCCGGTGTTCCCTGACCTGGATCGGCTCCGCCGGACGCGACCTGGTCTCGCGAGACCCGGTCGGACGCGACCCGGTCTGGCGAGACCCGATCAAATTCAAAGTCGGATCGTTCGCCAGGGCCCTCCGGACGGAACGACTGCTCGACGAAGCGGATGCGCGTCCGCCCTGCCAGCAGTGCCGTGGAGGCGCGCGTCCCGTACGCCGCGGAACGGATGAAAGGCGAGGACAGGAGCCGCTCCAGCACCGGACCGACGCCGGTATCCGGCAGCTCCTCGTCCGGGGCGGCGGCGTCATCCGCCAGCAAGTGCAGCAAGCCCTCGACCGACGGCGACCCCGTCAGCACCTGCAGTGCCTCGCGAGCACGCCGGACCTTGGGCCACGGGGTGTCCAGAAGATGATTGCTGAGGCCGTATACGCCCGGCGGCAACACCGTCGGGGCCATACCCCGGTTGCTGAGGGCCACCAGGCGCTCCCCGTCAGACACCAGCAGGTTGAAGCCACTGTAGTGCGCACCCTCGGCGCGCACTTTCTCGGCATACGCCAGGGGGTCAACACAAGATAGCAGGTACTCACTAACCAGAAGACCCCGCGAGCGTGCGCCCTTTGCCGCCAGGGGCTCCCGAAAATTGGTCAGCGCGGCAAACCGGCCGCAGCGCGTTACGCCCATCCAGGTGCCGCCGGCATCAAGGTCGCGCCCCGCCAGCAGCCACGGGGCCTCCGGCCAGAAGCGGGCCGGCGCGGCACCGCGAGCATGAAACTCGTCCCGGTTGGCCGCGACAATCAGGGGATAATCAGGGTGGGCCTGCCAGGCCAGGGCAATCAGGCACATGGAGCGTGGTCGTCCGGTTGCAATCGGGTAACAGGAAAAGGCCCTCTCACGCTTCGACGCCCGGTTCCAAACCTGAGCGAGGCCATGTGAGAATGCCGGCCTTGTTTTAGCAGATATCGGACCTTTTCGTGCTTACTTACCCCCAGATTGATCCCATCGCTGTACACATCGGCTCCGGCGGCATCCACTGGTACGGCCTTATGTACCTCTGTGGCTTCGGCGCCGGCTACGGCCTGGCATTGCTGCGCGCCCGCGACTCACGCGGCCTGTGGACCGCCGACATGATCAGCGACCTGGTCTTCTATGTCGCCCTCGGCGTCATTCTTGGCGGGCGACTGGGCTATGTCCTCTTTTACGGCTTCGACCGCTTCCTGTCCGACCCGCTGTGGGCCCTGCGCCTGTGGGAAGGCGGCATGAGCTTCCACGGCGGCCTGCTCGGTGTGCTGGTGGCCATGGCACTCTTCACCCGGCAGTACCAGAAGAACTGGTGGGACGTCATGGACTTCGTGGCGCCGATGGTGCCGCCCGGCCTGATGTTCGGGCGACTGGGCAATTTCATCGGTGGCGAGCTCTGGGGACGCCCGGTCACCAATCCGGACTTCCCGCTGGCCATGGTGTTTCCGCATGTCGATGCCCTGCCGCGCCATCCTTCGCAACTGTATGAAGCCTCGCTGGAAGGCCTGGCGCTCTTCCTCCTGCTGTGGTTTTTCTCGCGAAAGCCGCGTCCGCGCATGGCCGTGTCCGCGCTCTTCCTGATCGGCTACGGCCTCGCCCGCTTTACCGTCGAATTCTTCCGCCAGCCCGACGCCGACAAGGGATTCATCCTTTTCGACTGGATGACCATGGGGCAGATACTGACGGTGCCCATGATCGCGCTCGGCGTCGTCCTCATGGTTGTCGCCTACCGCCGCGCCGCCGGAGCCCCCGCCTCATGAAGCAATACCTCGACTTCATGCGCCACGTGCGCGAACACGGCACCTTCAAGGAAGACCGCACCGGTACCGGCACCTATTCCGTGTTCGGTTACCAGATGCGCTTCAATCTGGCCGACGGCTTTCCGGTACTGACCACCAAAAAGCTTCATCTCAAGTCAATCATCCACGAGCTGCTGTGGTTCCTGAAGGGCGACACCAACATCCGCTATCTCAAGGAAAACGGCGTCTCCATCTGGGACGAATGGGCCGACGAGAACGGCGACCTTGGTCCGGTCTATGGTTATCAATGGCGCTCGTGGCCTACTGCCGATGGCCGCCACATCGACCAGATCACGCAAGTACTCCAGCAAATCAAGGCCAATCCGGATTCGCGCCGCCTGATCGTTTCCGCCTGGAACGTGGGCGAAATCGCGAACATGGCCCTGCCGCCCTGTCACGCGTTCTTCCAGTTCTATGTGGCCGACGGCAAGCTGTCCTGCCAGCTGTACCAGCGCAGTGCCGACATTTTCCTGGGCGTGCCCTTCAATATCGCAAGCTATGCGCTGCTCACCCTGATGGTGGCGCAGGCATGTGGCCTTCAGCCCGGCGAGTTCGTGTGGACCGGCGGCGATTGTCATCTGTACAGCAACCATCTGGAACAGGCCGACCTGCAGCTTTCGCGCGAGCCGCTGAAGCTCCCGACCATGCGCATCAATCCCGACGTAACGGATATTTTTGCCTTCACCTTCGCGGACTTCACGCTCGACGGTTACGAATCCCATCCGCACATCAAGGCGCCGGTGGCGGTGTAATCCGTCCGCAACCGGCTGAAGGGCCCCGCAAGAATGACGAACGACCGTGACGAAGAGAGACCCGTGCTAGCCCTGATCGTGGCGGTTGCGAAGAACGGCTGCATCGGCAACGGCAACAAGCTGCCCTGGTACCTGCCGGAGGACCTCAAGTACTTCAAGGCCGTCACCAGCGGCAAACCCGTCATCATGGGACGCAATACCTTCGAATCCCTCGGTCGCCCTCTCCCGAACCGCACCAACATCGTCATTACGCGCAATTCCGGTTTCCGCGCTCCGGAAGGGGTGCGAATCGTGCATTCGCTGGACGAGGCCGTCCGCGTGGCTGAAGCCGTTGCCCATGTCGCCGGCAATGACGAAATCCTGGTGATTGGTGGTGCGCAGATCTATCGCGACGCGCTGCCGCGTGTGCAGCGCATGTACATCACGGAAGTGGAACTGATGGTAGAGGGCGACGCCTTTTTCCCTGACTGGGACCGCTCACAGTGGCTGGAGCGTGGCCGGCAGCAATTCCACTACGAGCCCGCCAATGTGGATTACAGCTTCGTCGTGTACGAGCGAACGCCTGCCATGGTGCCCTGACCAACGAACAGCGACAGGCCCACTCTCACCGGCCGTCCTTACAGGCACGTCCTGACACGAACTTCCCGAAAGGCACGTCACAACGAGCCAAACCCTCGCGACGACGGCGCCAACAGACCCTAGCCCGCGACGACATCCATGTGAACCGGCGCACTGGGTGTGCATCCGTGGTCATTGCAGAGCGCCATCCGGATCTCGTAGCGGCCCGGCGCATCGAAGCGCAGGGCAAGACTGCCTTGCTGCTGCCGCCGCGCCTGGGGCGCGAGGTCGCCGGCGGCCGCAGGGCGCCCATTGACCTGCACCTGCCAATGGCGACCGGTTTCACCCCACCACATGTTCCAGCGCAACACCTGCGGCCCCGGTACGGCGGTGGCGGGCAAGGCAGCAATCTGCGGACGTCCCGGCGCCGCCAGCGTCCCGTCGCGAGTCAGCGTCGACAGCGGCGCGGCCCCACCGTGCTTTACCGCCGTCTCGGCATTGCAGCCGATCAGCAGGATCACCAGCGCTGGCAGAACAAGGAAGCGATTGGACATGACGAGGCTCCACAGAAGTCAGGAGCCGAGTCTTGTCCGGAAGGGAAGCGGGAATCTGTGAACTGGAAGGGCCGGGCAGGAAGAATCTGCAATTTGTGAAGCGATAGGGAATCGACCTGTGATGGTTCGTCACATTCGACCTGCGTCACGGTTCACAAACCGCGACCTCCTCGATCCGGGGTGGCTTCGCCTCAGGCGCTCGCGAGCCGGCTATGCACGTGCGTCAGCACCTCCATGAGGTCCCGCGCCCGGGCCGGCTTGTACAGCGCGAAGGTATTTGGCACCAGCGTCTTGTCCGGCGTTGCGTAGGTAATGATGGCGCGCGGCCGGGGATCCAGACTGCCAACCCGTGAATGCTCGGTGTCGATGATCACGACATCGGCCGAGTCCAGCTCACCGTACTGCCATTCCACACCACCCACCTTGCCAACGATGCCAAGCAGCGACTTGATCAGCGCCACGTCACGCTCGCCGAGGGCAGA
>DASSUO010000157.1:0-12290 GCA_035706925.1 Moraxellaceae bacterium | reverse complement strand
CAACAAAGCGGGTGGCCGCGGACAAGTATCGTCATCCGCACGATGCGAAGCAGTCATGGTCCGGGCGTGGCAAGCGGCCGCGCTGGCTGCAGGCCCTTCTGGACGAGGGGGCGCGTCTCGACGACTTTCTTGTCAGCTGATCAGCCCTGACTGCTGCCGTCAGCGCCAGCGGGAGATGTCCAGCCCGCTGGCGCGACGCTGCTGATGCATCAGAAGTGCAGGCTGATGGCCGTGACGTAGCGGGTGTCGTCAGACTTGATGCCAGTTGGAGCGGCGCTGTCGAAAAGCCAGCGTACGCCGATCCGTGCATCGACATGCTCGGCCAGCTTCACCAGCAGGGCTGCCTCGGTTGACAGGAGGTAGTCGTCGCTCTCGCCAAGTCGCGGCTGGTAGGCGGCATTGAACAGCACACGGAGCTGCTCGTTCAGCTGGCGCTTGTAGGTGACATAGGAATTGAGGCGCCAGTAATGCTCGCTGGTCTGCGCCTGGTCTTCCCATTCGTGAAGAATACCGATGCCCGCATAAACGGCGCGAACATCGGGCGTGTAATCGAGAGTGAAGCGGGTGCCCGCTCCCAACTGGGTGCGAAGGTCCAGCCGCTCGAAGTCATCTTTGCGTGCATCGACAAACGCTTCTGCCGCCAGGCCGTGCTGGAATTCGTCACGGAAGCCGGCATGGGCCCAGGTGCTGTCTTCCACTTCGCGTTGCGGATCGGTAAACGCCGTTGCATGGCTGTGCTCGGTGAGGACGAACATGTCGGTTTCGCGGGCGCGATAGTCGAGGCGTCCACCAACGGTATAATCCTCGCGCACGGTATTGCCGCTGCGGCCGTCAAGGACGGCGGAAATGTTTCCCTGTGTGCCCTGGTCGGGGATATTGATGGTGTCGGACTCGATGGACTCATATGCGGCCGCCGGCAAGGGCAGCGCCAGGACGAGGCCGAGGACGGCGCGGGTAAAAACCATGGGTGCGAATCTCCTTTGTTTTGACGGGGTGGCTGGACTCGCCTTTTCAGAGCGCCCGGATTATAAAGAAGCCCGGCCCGGGGTGTTTTCTTTTTCTTCACCTCCGCAGCAAGTCCCATAACAAGAGTGCGTCGCGGGCCTTTCCCGCACCGTTTCGAGGTCCCGATGACTGACGATGTCCCGCGAGCGGCCCCCCCTCCTGCATTGACGCCGTACCTTCTTCTGGGGTTCGTGGCTCTCGTGCTCGCCCTGACTGCGCGCGCACCGGCTAGTCTGTTGCAGAGGGTATTGCCTGCCTCGGGTTCGGGCATACAAGTTTCCGCCTGGGGCGGGACTGTCTGGAATGGGCAGGCGGCAGTGAATCAGTCCGGCGAAGCAGGCCTCTGGCGCTGGAACCTGATTCCGTCGGCGCTCCTCCTTGGGCGGATTGCCTTTCAGGTGGATGCCTCGGGTATGGCCGATCTGCACGGTCGCCTGGATCGCGGGATAGGCGGATGGGCGGCACACGACCTCCACGGGACAGTGCCTGCCAGGCTGCTTCAGCCGCTGTTGCCGCCGGGATGGAGTTTGCCGGGGGACGTACGTCTTGCGGGAATCGATCTGGCGCGACGCGGTCTTTCGACCGGCGCGTGGTCGGCTGCCGCCGGTCAGTTCCGGTGGGCCGGAGGTGCCATGCAGCTCAGTCTCGGCAGCCAAGTGCAATCAGCGACATTGCCGCCCCTCATTGCAACGTTGCATCGTGATGGCGACCGGTTGCAGGTCAGTCTGGTCGAGGAGGCGGGAGGGGCGTCGCTGGCCGATGTGGCGGTCGCGCCGGACGGTTCGGTGGAAACGAAGCTGCGTGAGCGGCTGCTGCGATACTCGGGGAGAACCAGCGGAGCCAACCCCGACAGTGTGGTCGTGACGTCGGTGCAGCGACCGCATTAGACAACAGGACGGCTCAATTTGCCCATGGATTCGTGGCGGCGACGGTGCGCCATTGTGGCAAAATTTTGGAATTGATGTGAGGAAGGGGACGATCTTGGCGGCAGGAAGGGCATTCGCGGGACAGGGGCGATGGGTTGCTCCGGTCAGCCGTCTCTTGTGTACCCTTGCCACATTGTGGAGTGCCTGGGTCGTGGCCGGCTTGCTCTGGCTGGTGTCCGGACATGGCGCCGCGCCTCTTCCGCCGTTGCCGGCGCAGCCGCGACATGAAGCCACAGCGCCGGTCAATGTCGGCCTGCTCGCTTCGTTCAACCTCTTCGGCACGGCCCCTCCCGTTGCAGGGGGAGCGGCGACAAATGCGCCGGATACCACCCTGCAGTTGCGGCTGGCCGGCGTGTTCGTCAATGCGACGCCGGACGAGTCCTCGGCGATAGTGGCGGAGCGCAATAACCCGACCGGCCCGGCCAAGGTCTATCGTATCAACGACAGCTTGCCGGGCGGCGCCGTGCTGGTGGAAGTCCATGATGACCGCATCCTGATCCGCCGCAGCGACGGCGGATCAGAAATATTGCGGTTCGAGAAGACCAGTCTGCTGGACACCGGAAGTAGTGCACCAGCTCCCGTGCCCGGCGCCGGTACGGCAAATACGTCCACGAATATTCGAGAGGCTCTCGGGAACGCCGTTGTCGCGATGGGGCGTGACCCCGATGCGTTCATCCAGCAATACGGACTCAAGCCGAGTCCGCTAGGCTATGAGGTCACGGCGGCGACTCCCGAGAGCGTGCGTGGCGAAGCGGGTCTGCAACCCGGCGATCGCATCCTGAGCGTGAACGGACGTCGGCTTGGCAATCCCCGACAGGATCTCGATGTTCTGGCTGCAGTTAAGGCAGGTGGTTCAGCGCGGGTGGAAATCCAGCGCGGTGGGCAGATCGTGACGATTGAACGGAAATTTTAAAAATGGCTTTTCCCAAACGCTCTGCAGTCCTGATGCTGGCTGTCGCCCTTTCGCTTCCGGCCCATGCGGCCAGGCCAAAGACCTGGAAGGTCAATCTCAAGGATGCCGACATCAATGCCCTGGTATCCGAGGTGGCGGAAGTCACGGGCAAAAGCTTCGTGGTCGATCCGCGCGTCAAGGGCACGATTACGGTCATCTCCAGCAAGGCGCTTTCGGCGAACGAGCTCTATGAGCTTTTTCTGGGGGTGCTGAGCGTCAACAGCTTTGCCGCGGTGCCGAGTGGCAACACGATCAAGATCGTTCCCGACGTGAACGCAAAGCAGTTTGGTGTGCCCGTTGATGTGAACCTGAGCAGCAAGGGGGAGGCGCTGGTCACACGCGTCATTCGCCTTGAGAACACCAGTGCGGTCGACATGGTGCCAATCCTTCGGCCGATGATGCCCCAGTTCGCTCATCTGGCGGCAGTGGCCGGGGCCAATGCGCTTGTGCTGTCGGATCATGCCAACAACATCGAGTCCCTGACGCAGATTGTCGCGCAGCTGGACGGAACGGAAGGCGACGAGATCGAGGTGGTGCCGCTCCATGATGCGCGCGTGGACGACGTCGTCGCCATGATGGAATCACTCACTGGCGGTGCCAGTGCGGCGCCGGGAAGCAAGGGGCAATTGTTCCGGGTGCGCGTGGTGGCCGATGCACGCGCCAATCGTCTGCTTCTCAAGGGGGATGCCCACGGTCGCAAGCGTGTGCGTGAACTCATCGCCACGCTGGACATGCCGAGTGAGCGCCTCGGGGGAGTCCGGGTGTTCCGCCTTCGCCATGCATCGGCGAAGCAGGTGGCGGAAGTTCTGCGGGGACTTGTTACCGGGGACAACTCGCGGCCGTCGACGGGCAGCTCCAGTTCAGGTCTCAGCTCCGGCACGACGGCGGTTGCCGGCACCAGCGGAACGATCGGTGCGTCGTCCGCGCCGCTGGCCATCAATGCCAATGGCGTCGGTCTGATCGCGGACGAGAGCCTGAATGCACTCGTTGTCCGGGCCGATCCTGCGTTCATGCGGGAAATCGTGAATGTGATCGACCAACTGGACCAGCGCCGGTCGCAGGTGCTGATCCAGGCCGCAATCGTCGAAGTGTCGGGCGACAATGCCCGCCAGCTCGGAGTGCAATGGGCTGCAGGTGATCCGTCGAAAGGTGTCGGACTCATCAACTTTGCGACGGCGGGTACGCCACTGGCCAGCCTGGCGACGGCAGTCGCTGCAAAGGACCCTACCCTCACCACGATCAGCGAAGGAGCGACAGTGGGGATCGGCAGGTCCCAGGTCAATTCCAATGGCGATAGAACTTTCTATGGCGCGTTGATCCAGGCGTTGTCGACTGTCACCAATGCGAACCTGTTGTCGACACCCAGCATCATGACGCTGGACAATCAGGAAGCGAAGATCGTGGTGGGTCAGAATGTCCCGTTCATTACGGGAACGAGTACGAACGCCAGCTCCACGACCACCAATCCGTTCCAGACGATCGAGCGCCAGGACGTCGGTATAACCCTGAGGGTAAAGCCGTCGATTGGTGATGGCGGAACGGTACGACTTGAAATCGAGCAGGAGGTGTCGGCGGTGCTTCCCAGTACCACGGGTATCAAGTCGGCTGACCTCATCACCAGCAAGCGCTCCATCAAGACCACGGTCCTGGCGGACGATGGGCAGACCATCGTTCTCGGCGGGCTGATCCGCGATGACGAAACCAAGCCGGTCAGCAAGGTGCCCCTCTTGGGGGACATTCCGCTTCTCGGGTATCTTTTCCGGGCAACAAGCACCAGCAAGACCAAGCAGAACCTGCTTGTTTTCCTGCAGCCGACCCTGCTACGCGACAGCGCCAGCTCGGCCGAGATGAGCCAGCGCCAGTATGATGCCATCCGGACCCTGGACATGAGCGTAAGCAAGAGTGGGCAGGTCACCCGGTTGCCGGAGCGGGTGGAGCAGATTTACCAGGGTTATCAGGCGCGACCGGAGCCAACGGCACCGAAGCCGGATACCCCGGCGCCCCAGGGCGAACCGGCCACCCCTGGCCAACCATGAGTCGTCTTGGTCGAATCGAGACATAGGGAAGATCGTCATCATGCTGAAACTGCAATTCCTGGATAACCGCCAGCCCTCCATGTGGTTGGTCGATCCTCGCATTTCCATTGGCCGCGACAAGAGCAACAGCCTTGTCATCAATGACGAGGGAGTCAGCGTATTTCACGCGGAGATCCGTCAGGAAGACGGGAAGGTCTTTATCTGGGACTCCGGCAGCGTGAATGGAACGTTCGTGAATGGAGAGAAGGTCACGGGCAAGCGTGAGATTCAGGCTGGTGATGTCATCCGCTTCCATCTGATCGATGTGCAGATCGTCGACCCCTCAAAGGGACCCGCTCCCGCCCTCCCGGAGGCGATCAAGCGCGAGCTGGAAAAGCCGGCCTTGCCGCAATGGCAGGTCAAGGCAATGACCGGCACCATTTCCGGCAAGATGTTTCTTGTGGATGGAACCAAGATCATCGGGCGTGATGCCGGGTGCGACATTGTCATTAGCGGTGCGCACGTTTCGCGACGCCATGCGGAGTTGACGATGCGGGGAGGAAAGCTCTGGGTCAAGGATCTCGGCTCGTCGAACGGAACTTTTGTGAACGGCAAGCGCACCGAGGAGGTCCAGCTCAGGAATGGTGACGAAGTCAAATTCGATGCCATGACCTTCAAGGTAGTCGGGCCCGTGGAAGCGGAGGACAGCTTCGAGGAGGCGGACATGACACAATTCCGCCCGGCCATGGCGTCGCCAAAGCCTGCAGCGCCCAAGCCGGTCGCGCCAGCTCCGGCGCCCGCATCGGCAGCACCGGCGCCAAAGCCGACGCCCGCGGCCCCTGTCGCGCCAAGTCGGCCAGTGACGCCGGCTGCTGTGCCGGCATCTGCGGCGCCGGCGGCGACCACCCGGCCTGCACCGGCCGCCACCACGCGACCGGCTGCCCCTTCGGTCAAGCCGGCACCTGCAAAGGCGCCTGCGAAAAGCGGCGGCAGCATGGGATTGATCATCGGTGCAGTTGTGGTGATTGTTGCGGCAGCGGCGTTGCTTTTCCTGATCAAGTAACGCGACCGCCAAAAAGAAACGGGGCCACTGGCCCCGTTTCTTTTTGTGCGACAAGGTCAGGAGTGATCAAGGCGAAAGAACCGGCGAATGCTTTCGAGCAGACGGGCTTTTTGCTGGTCCTGGTCAACCGGGATCCGCTCCTGCCGGACGGCGACGAGTTCCCGGTCCCGCTCGGTCAGAATGTGTGCGAACGCCTCTGCGAGTTCCGGACGAGACTGCATGACCTTTTCAAAACTGCGCTTTTCAATCCGGTAGCATTCGGCGTCCGTGCGGGCCGTCACCGTTGCACGCCGGGGCTCGCCCGTCATCAGGCCGCGTTCCCCGAATACCTTTCCGGTTGACAGGGTTGTCAGGTGGCGCCGGGGTGATCCGTTCTCCTCATACCAGACGTCGGCCTCTCCCTGGATCAGCACATAGAGCCAATGGGCAACGGCACCCTGTCGCGTAATCACGTCACCGCGGACAAACTGTGCGTAGGTAAGCGACTCGGCGAGGTGGGCGATTTCTTCATCGCTCAGATGATCGAACAGCTCGACACGCCGAAGCCGCTTGCACCGGATGGCCAGCTCGCGCTCCCGTTCCCGGGTAACGAGCTCGTCGCTCTGGGTGGTCAGGCGGACATCCAGAGTCGGGGGATCGAAACGCCAGCCCTCACGTTGCAGCGCCGCATAGACATGCAGTCGTACTGCTGAATCCGTGGGGTCATCGACACTGGCGTCGGTAAGCCAGTAGCGGACCGCGTAGTAACCGAAGGCATCCTTGAAATCCAGCAGGACGCAGTTCGGGGGCGGAGTACGGCTCACCAGCGGGATGGCGGCGTCGCGAACTGCCTTTTCGACGGCGGCGACCACGCGTTGAGGGGGGACCTCCAGGCTGGCGTAAAAGTGGACCCAGCGTCGCCATTGGCGTGTGTCGTCGCGGCTGACGATCGTGAACTTTGACTTCATCAGCAGGCTGTTGGGCAATACGACGATTTCACCGTTCCGGGTGCGGACGGCGGTATGTCGCCAGTGGACCTCGACAACACGCCCTGACACGTCATCGACCCGGATCCAGTCTCCGATGTGAATGGAATCGTCCAGCTGCAATGCGAGCCCACCCAGGATGTTGCCCAGCGTGTCCTGCATGGCGAAGGCGAGGATGGCCGTAATGACGGCAGACGTTGCCACAAGACTGCCGAGGTCCAGTCCTGCATAACGCAGACGGACCATTCCCCACACGAGATAGGCCACCACGATGAGAATGTCTTCCAGAATGCGTGGCGGAAGCAGATTGATCAGCGGAAGCAGGACGCGAAAGAGCGTGAGGCCGCCCAGGCGAATGACCAGAATGCCCAGAATGAGGGTGGCCAGGTCGTCCAGAAGCAGCGCGTTTTCATGATAGCCGAGCCAGGCAGTGATACCGGTCGCGATGACGAACACGCCACACAGGCCGGTGAAGATCAGTGTGTTGCGCAGGAGATTGGGTTGCGCGGGGCGAGCCCGTTGCAGCAAGAGCAGCAACAGGCCGGCAACAAACAGGGCCTTGAGATAGGTGGGATGCCAGGCGTCAGCGAGTGCGGCGAGAATGGATACGTCGGCATCCGGCATTGTGAGGACTCCTGCGATTTTGTCCGATTCTACCGGCAAGCGGCCGGGCAGGGGAGGCAAATGCGGGAATGCCGGCGTCAGGGAGCGCCCAGATCCGCCGCGACCGCGGCAAGGAACCGTGCCGCCTCGCCGCCTGTGACGGCACGGTGGTCAAAGCTCAATGACAGCGGCAGCAGGCGTGCGGTGCGGATGGTGCCTTCTTGCACGCGTACCCCTTCAAATGCATGACCTGCACCGAGAATGGCGACCTGTGGCGGTGTCACCAGCGGGGTTGCATAACGTCCGGACAATGCCCCGAAATTTGATAGCGTCACGGTGGCTCCGGCCAATTGCGCGGGCGTGAGTCGATGGGCGAGAGCATCCTGCCGGAGCGCGGCAACACGACGGGCGATTTCACCCTGGGAGAGCGCCTGCGCATCCTTCAGCACCGGAACAAAGAGTCCTTGCGGGGTATCGACGGCAATGCCGACGTGAACGGCATCGTGCAGTTGTCGACGCTGCTGCGCGCCGTCATACCAGGCATTCAACGCAGGCTCTGCGCGTGATGCCGCCACGAGGGCCTGTACCAGCCGCGCCGTCAGTGAGCGCCTGTCCTGAAACCGGATCTCGACCTCGTCGGTCAGCGTTACCAGGACAACTTCTTCCTGCGCGCGCGCGAGGGCATCTGCCATGCTTTTGCGCGTGGGGCTAAGGGGTTCCCCCTGCGCCATTGCGGGAGGTGTCAACGCGGCGACCGGTTTTGCGGGCTGATCACGGGGATTTGCCGGTGGCGGCCGATGGCGCCCGATGATGAAGCGTTCCTGCCGGACGGAAGTGGTCTGGCCCAGCGTGCCCACGACGCTCCCGGCATCTTCGCGTGACAGGGCCGGGCCGGGACGCTCATCCGGTTCAGCAAATTCCACCAGCGGCGCATGCGTCGGAATCGTGCTGCCTGCGGGTGCCAGCAAGGCCATGATTCGTCCGCGTTGCGGCGACGGGATGTCGACAACTGCCTTGGCCGTCTCGACCGAGACAAGCAGTTGCCCGACTTGCACCTCATCCCCCGGCGCGACATGCCATTCGATGATGCTGGCTTCGGCGAGGCCTTCACCCAGATCGGGAAGATGGAAAAGACTCACGCTCCCTCCGTGGTGGATCGTGCCGCGCGAACGATATCGGCAACGCCGGGCAAATACAGTGGCTCAAGCCGCAGATAGGGGACGATGACATCCGGTGCCGTTACGCGGCGCAGTGGGGTACGCAGGGGCACTCCGGATTCGGCGAGGCGTGCGGCGATTTCCGCGCCGAAGCCGCCGCTCCGGCATGCTTCGTGAACAATGATGCAGCGTTGCGTTGCCGCAACGGAATCGATGATCGTGGGCATGTCGAGCGGACGCAGACTGGCAATATCGATGACTTCGGCATCGATGCCTTCGCGTGACAATTCCGTTGCGGCCAGGAGGCAGTCATGTACCGCCGCACCCCACGCAATCAATGTGAGGTCCTGGCCTTGTCGCCAGGTGAGGCATTGGCCGATGGGCAGTGACTGCCCGTCATCCTCCACCTCTTCCTTTATGCTTCTGTACAGCCGCTCGGGCTCCAGCACGATGACGGGGTCGGGATCACGGATGGCGGCGAGCAACAGTCCGTACGCAGTGCGGGGTGACGACGCCGCGACCACTTTCAGTCCGGGGATGTGGGTGAGCAGGGCCTCCGTGCTTTCGGAGTGATGTTCCGGCGCGTGAATCCCCCCGCCGAATGGGGCGCGAACCGTCAGTGGGCAGCTGAGTCGGCCTCGGGTGCGATTGCGAAGTCTCGCCGCATGAGACACGAGGTGTTCCAGCGCCGCGTAGATGAAGCCGAAAAACTGGATTTCCGCAACCGGGCGCAGGCCTTGCACCGCCATCCCGACAGACAGGCCGGCGATGAGGTTTTCGGCCAGTGGCGTGTCGATAACGCGGCGCGGGCCAAAGCGTTCGCGCAAGCCTGCGGTGGCGCGAAAGACACCGCCATTACGGCCAACATCCTCTCCCAGGACAATCACGTTGGCGTCCTCGGTCAGTGCGCGAGCCAGCGCGAGGTCGATGGCCTCCACCAGGGTGATTTGCATCAGGATATTCCTCCCTTTTGTGGAGGGGCTCCGCTGGACCCGGGAAGGGCTCCAGAGTCGTCGGATGGCCCAGCCAGCCCGCTACCGGTAGCAGCCTTCTGCACGAGGGCGTTCCGCTGTTCCCGTAACTCGTCCGGGAGGGAGGCGTAGAGGAAGTCGAACATGTCGGTTGGCGCGGGCGGCGGCGTATTCAGGTAATCCGATTCGGCGGCGTCGATGGCCTTGAGGTTGTCCGCCTCAAGAGCCTGTTCGCGCGCGGCGGACCAGACGCCTTCGCGTTCCAGCAGCGCGCGAAGGCGACGAAGGGGCTCATGGGTCCGTGCGGTCTCACGCTGGGCTGAATCGGCGTAGCGACTCATGTCATCGGCGGTGGTGTGATCGCAGAGCCGGTATGTCACCCCTTCGACAAGGGTGGGGCCTTTTCCGGCGCGGGCGCGGGACAAGGCCTCGCTGATGACGGCCTCAAGCGCCACCACATCATTGCCGTCTACCCGAATGCCGGGCAGCCCGGCAGCAACGGCCTTCTGCGCCAATGTGGCACAGGCAGTCTGGGCGCTGAGTGGCACCGAGATGGCCCACTGGTTGTTGTTGATCAGAACCACGAGGGGCAAGTGCCAGACCCCCGCCAGATTGAGGGCTTCGTAAAAATCGCCACGCGAGGTCGCCCCGTCGCCGCAAGTGACGAGCACTGCACGCTTTTGCTGGCGCAGCTTGATTGCGGCGGCAATGCCGGCCGCATGGGGAAGCTGGGTGGCAATGGGCACGCAGGCCGGCATGTCCTCCCGCCAGGCAGTCGAGGCGGAGCCACGCTCGTCTCCGCCCCAATAGCGCAGGATGTCCGCCATGCTGACCCCGCGCAGCAACTGGGCGGCCTGGTCCCGGTAATAGGGGACCAGCACATCGTCTTGCTGGAGCGCGAGGCCCGCCGCCGTGGACAAGGCTTCCTGGCCGAGGCAGGAGGCATATGTACCCAGTCGACCGGTTCGCTGAAGGTGAATGGCCCGCTCATCAAATCGGCGAGTGAGCTGGATGTGCGCGTAGGCCCGCCACCAACGGGCAGGATCCTTGAATTCCGGCGGAGTTTCCGGCGCGAGTTGGCCGTTCTCGTCGAGGAGCTGGTGCAGGGGGAGGTCGACCACCAACTCGTGAATGAACGTCATGTCGCCCCCTTCCAAACGGGCTGGTTCGTTCAGTGTAGTTGAGCATGGCGCCTGCAATGGGCGCCCGGTCGGCTCAGGCCGCCTTCAAGTCGAGGGCGCGGTGCAGCGCGGCACGGAACGCCGTGTTGACGCCCAGTTGCTTGAGAGTCCAGTAATGCCCCCCGATGGTTCGGTCGACCAGCATGGTATCGGGCGACGGGCGAAACGCTTCCCAGTATTTTAGGGAGCGGCGTGCCAGACGGACGACGTCTTCATGAAGCGTCGCCCTGCCGAAATCGAACGGTGTCTCTGAGAACGCCTTGTGAACGATGGTCACCCAGGGCACATAGAAGTCGGCCGGCATGCGCGCCAGGTGTTCGGTATTGCGGACGCCGAGATGGATCAGCGCATCCTCCAGGGCCTCGTAATCTTCATTGATGGCCGCGAGAGTGCTGCGACGCAACGCTGCAACGATCTCCGGCTTGATCTTCTTGACGCAGCCGTAGTCATAAATGACAAGCGTGCCATCAGTGCGGAAGGCAAAGTTGCCCGGGTGAGGGTCGCAATGGACGGCATTGAGCCCGTAAATCTGCGCGCCAATGGTCTCGACGAGCCGGTGCCCCAGTTCGTTGATGACCTCCTGGCTGTAGCGCGGCGGTTTCACGTCGCGGATATCGTCGCCAGGTTCGTATGCGAGGGTCAGCACGCGTGTACGTGTGTACTCTTCGAAGACGCGAGGCACGACAACCTTGGGGTCATTGGCGTGGAACGCCGCGAACTCGCGTACGTTCTGCGCTTCCTTCTCATAGTCGAGCTCATCGACCAGACTGCGACGGATTTCGTCGAAGACGGCGTCGAGCATGGCCTTGTCGACCTTTAGTACCCCCGCCATCTTCAATGCAAAGCGCAAATGCTTGAGGTCTGATTCCACGCACTGGTCTACGCCCGGATACTGCACCTTGACCACGACTTCTTCACCGGCATGGGTGCGGGCGCGATGCACCTGCCCGATGGAGGCGGCAGCGAAGGGTTTGGTGTCGATGTGCGCGAAGAGTTCTGACGGATCCTTGCCGAGCTGCTCGCGAATTTGCCGCTCGATGACGCCGAAGGGCATTGGCGGTGATTCTTTCTGCAGCTTGGCGAGCGCGTCGGCAATTTCCTTGGGGAAGACATCCTTGAATTGCGACGCGATCTGCCCGACCTTCATTACAGCGCCTTTCATCTCGCCCAATGTGTTCGCGATCTGGTGTCCGACCTGGGCATACAACTGCTCGCGCTCATGCAGGCGTTCTTCTTCCGTCAGCGTCCCCATTGCGCCCTTGATCCGGTTCTTGGCGAAATTGGTTGCGATGCTGGCCGACATGCCGGCCAGCTTCATGAAGCGTTTGCCAGGGGTGGTGGCGCTGAAACGCTTGTCGTTCTTGTTGTCGTGGCTCATGGCGGTCTCGCGCGGCCATGTCGCCCGGGCGGGCCGGGGATGGCGCTTGGCCTGAGTGTCGGTGCCGGCGCGGC
>DASSUO010000156.1:0-3598 GCA_035706925.1 Moraxellaceae bacterium | reverse complement strand
CATCGACGTCCACCGGGGAGACATACCAGCCGTTCAGGCCATCTATCGGGGACAGGATCCAATCCAGCACGGGCGGTGTGGCATCCCGCTGCCAATTCGCTGTACCGCTCGCGGTTCGGCCACTTATGGAGGTGACTACGTACGTAGAGACCCCTATTCCTTCCGGCAAAGGCACGCTGCAGGAGTCCAGACAAGAGAACGAGACCCCGTTGGCATATCCAGAGATGGAGATGCTGTACCCTTGTGGGTCGCTGGCCATCAATTCCAGCGACTCCTCGCCTCTGCACCACCCTGCATCGCCCCATTCATCGCAGACGACCTGCCCTGTGATTTGCGGCGGCAATGGGGTGGGAGTGGGAGACGGTGTATCCGTGGGCGTGGAAGTGGGTGTGTCCGTAGGCGTCGGAGTAAATGTCGGTGTGTTTGTCGGTGTCGCAGTCGGAGAGTTGGTAGCCGTGGGCGTAATCGACGGTGTTGCCGTAGACGTTGGGGTAGATGTGGGAGAAGGCGTAATGGACGGAACCGGAGTCGCCGTTCGGGTGGAAGTTGGCGGAGGCGCAGCATAGTAGACCTCCACTGCCTGGAAATCCACGTAGCCTCCGGATGCGGTGAGCGACCAGGTGCGGCAGCCGGCTGGCACGGTCAAGTTGGCACTCTCAAAGCCCGGTAGGCCATTGCCCGAGCCGATGAAGAGATCCCAGGTATAGGACGCTGTACAGGCCTTGAGGGTCGCGTTCCCTGCATTCGAGTCATGAGAGAAGGCGATATTTACGTTGAAGGTTCCTGGATCGCTTGCGAAGCTGCCGCTCACCTTTCCACCGGCAGACAGGCGCGTGACCCATTCATCGCAACCCGAGCCGCAATAGCCGCCGCCTTCGTCCGGAGGCAACCAGGAGCCGTCCCGGTGGGTCAGGTAGACATACTGCACCGGTCCGCTCCAATCGATGTAGCCGGTGTCATGCGCCTTGTCATTGGTTCGTCCTTCCAGCAGGGCCACGGCCGCCAGAGGCCGCGCTCCGCCGAAGGCCACGGTGATCAGCGCGATCCCCAGCAGCAACAGAGTGCTTCCGATCGCTCTTCCACGTTGCATGCTTATCTCCTGCCCGTCCGCCTACTTGATTCGGATCTCATCCTGAACATCCCATGCCTGCTCCGAACGCATGAAATCAGCAAGCGACTCTTCATCCAAATCCCGCCACCAGGCAATCTCATTCAGAATCAGGTGGTATTCCCAGTTCATGCCCTCAACGGGGAGAGTGCCCAGCCATGCCGTCAAGCACTGTTCGAGATTCGTGCTGGTGACACGGACATCCGAATGATGGTGCACCTGCAGCCAACGAAAGAACATCTGCCGGCGGTTGCCATCCAGGGCCGGCAGGCGTACTACGATCTCCGCCGCCAAATCCGCAACACACGATGCTTGTTCGCTCATGTCACCTCACCAACCATTATCCGAACGCGTGAAGACCCAAGCGAACCAGATGAGGGCCGTACCTAAGAAGACGATCGCAATCGGGATTACCAGCACCAGCAGCGCAAAGCGCACAAGGATGTCCATCGCTAGAATCCCAAGCGCCTGTCATCCGGCTGAGGCGAAGGTTGACTGAGCGGAGCTTCTTGCTTGTCGAGCCGGGCGGCCAGGAACTCGTCCAGCAAGGAAGCCAGCACTGGTGGCATCATGTTCTGCAGGACGCGGGAAGCCTTCTCCTGCCAGCCGTCCGCCGGCACGTAATCGGCGGGGTGACTGGCGATCACTTCCTGGATGAGCGAAACGACCCGAGCGCTATCTGCACGCGGCAGGGGGTCGATCCGCGTTAGTGTCGGTGGCTGCCAGTGCCCGCCCACGCGGGCGCGCAGCCAGCATTGGAGTGAGGGCAGGTCCAGCGTCATATTGCCGTATCGCACTGTGGAACTGAGCGCAGCCCGGATTAGATCGGCATCTTCCGGATCGGGAGAGAAGAAGATCTGCGTCGAGGTATTGGCAAGCAGCGCCTGAACCACCGGCTCCATGCCCTCCGCCTTGCGCATCATGGACAGGGACTGCGCGAGCACAAACATGCGTGCCCCGAACTTGGCGCCCTCCGCCAACATCGACTCCAGCCGCATGCCTGCCCCGATCTCCTGGGCCTCGTCTACAATGAAATAGAAGGACACTGGGTGTCCCAGGGTGGCCTTTCGATAGGCGGCATCGAAGACGTTGTACAGAACGCTGGCCGTGAGGCGCGCCCCTTCGCGGCCCATTTTGCCGGAGGGCAGTCGCAGGACAATCCAAGCGCGCTCCTCCACCCACTTGTCCAGATCGACAAAGCGTTCCTGGTGCATCGCAGAGAACAGCCACGGAGAAAGTTCCAGCGCCATCACTTTGGAGAGTACCGGGCTGATCACCTCGGTCACCCATCCCTGGCTCCAGTTGGCGCCCTCATTGCCGGACTGTCCCAGGAGGGCGTCCAGTGCCAGCGCGCCCATGCGCTCGCCCGGCGGCAGGAGCGACATGGCTTTGTGCCGCCATTCCTTGTTGAAGGCCATGAAGACCACATGCAGTAGCCCGAGCCTATCTTCCGGATGGTGCTGATTCCAAACATGGGCTAGCCGGAAGAGCCCCAGCAAAGCCGCCTGCATGCGCGGACCCCAGTAGTCATCCCAGATGCGCCGCCCGATTTGCACAATCGCATTGCCTGCCCAGGTGAAGTCGGGGACAGCCAGCAGATTCAAGGGCACGACCTGCGGCTGGTCCGGCGTGATGACTCGTAATCTTCGCACAGCCGCCGCTCGTTGCTCCTGCGGCAACTGCGCGATAGCGTCCAGGAACGCATCCGCCAGCGACAAATGCGGGTCGACCAGGAAGATCCCGGGCGCATCCTCCCCGCGGGCGATCAGCTGCTCGAGCATCCGAAATACGAAGGATGATTTGCCCGTGCGGCTGCCCCCGGTCGCCAGGCCGTGCCCATCCGGATCCACTCCAACCGCCTCGCCCGTCGCCACGCTGCAGCCGATCTTGAAGCCGGCTTCCAGGAGCGGCCGTGTGGGCGGCGGTGCAGGAATCTCCTGCCAGACATCGCGGTCCAGCAGACCAGACCCTTCTCCCATCTGCACAGGTGCAAGCAAAGCGGCTAGTTCGCCAGCAGGCAGCGGAAAGCCATGTCGTCCCGCTTCAGGCCAAGTATCGGTGACATGCACATATGACTGACCGCCCACGAACAGCGATAGGTCCGCATCCGGCGAGAGACTTACAGCAACATTCAACAGCGGTTCTTGGATACGGCGTTCGAGTACATCTGCGGGAATCGACCGCCAGGCCAGCCAATCTCTCATGCCAAGCGCCGCGCCCACGAACAGTACGATGCCGGACAGGAGTCCCAGTGCTGCGAGGCCCGGCATCAGCCAGCCCGCAGCTCCCAGACCGCCGCACGCGCCGGCCAGGAAGATGCCGGAAACCAGCAGGGCGCGCAGCGAGCTCAGGCGCTGTCCCCAGGGATTGGGCGCCCCGTTCTCCACGCCGCCTTCCGTTCCATAGGAATAGGCGGATAAATCGCGCAACCGCTCCTGAAGGTGCCAGTCGTTGCCTAGGAGCCAGATGCGCAGCGATGCTTCCCCGCCC
>DASSUO010000155.1:0-2240 GCA_035706925.1 Moraxellaceae bacterium | reverse complement strand
AGGATCTGGCGGGCCTCTTCGAATTGGTCGGCATTGAGCATGCGGGCGCGCATCATGAAACTAACGGCACGACGCGTGTCCATGACGTTACGACGAATGCGGCCATTCAAATCTTCCTGACGGGCAATCGCTGCGAGGGCCTCGGCAGCGGCCTGGTCATTCACGGCGGATTTCAGCACGCGGTGACTGACTTTTTCCAGGTCGTCGTAAATGCCTTCGAGGGTGTCAGCGGAGTATTCGGCATCGGCGTCGTACAGCTTCAGCAGCACATCCTTGGCGTCTTCAATCAAGGCTGGAATGCGGCGGGCGCGCATGCGCAACAGGCGGAAGACAGGCAGGTCTTCCTTGTGGATCGAAAACAGGACGTTGTCATGCAAGATGAAGGCCACGCGCACGTTGCGGGGTGTTTCGTCGTCGTCGATGAGAAAGTCGGAGCGGATGTGAATGGCGCCTTCCTCTTCGTAGAAGCGCGCGGATTCTTCCAGGTCGTCATCGATGATGTCGGCGGGGATGACCAGGCCGAACTTGACGGCGATCCAGCTTTTTTCTTCCGGAGAGGGATCCTCCAGGTCGACCCACACCGGGCGAGCCGGGGTCAGCTCGTCAAGCGAATCGATCTCTTCCTGGAACAGCCGGCCATTGGCCAGCGTGAAGACGTTGAGCATGAAAACTCCAGCGTCCAACGAACGCGTGCAGGGAGGTGGGTTGTGTGACTAGGTACCGCCCCCTCCTGGCGTCAATCAGTACGGCGTCCCTCGCAAGGGCGCCAGCCCCGATGGCTGGAGTGGGCGGTCACCGCGGGGGAATGTCCAAGGTGACAGCTCCGAAAAGCAGGCCGGATCGGCCTAGCCCGTATTATTGCCTGATCATGGCCCTTCCACTGTCTCGAATCGATCTGAACCTCTTCCGTGTGATGGATGCGGTGTTTGTGCACGGCGGCATCTCGGGGGCCGCGCGGCACTTGCACCTCAGCCAGCCGGCGGTCAGCCATGCTCTGGCGCGGCTGCGGGAGGCGCTGGGCGATCCCTTATTCGTCAGGCAGGGCAATCGGATGTTGCCCACCGAGTTGACGCGGCGGGTGATGGCCGATGTGCAGGCGCACCTGCGCGGCCTGCAGTCGGTGCTGGAACAAGCCGAGGTGTTCGACCCTGGGACCTTGGAGATGACGGTGCGCATCGGCTTGCGCGATGTGCTGGAGGCGATCACGCTGCCGCCTTTGATTCGTTTTCTGGGTGAGGCGGCACCAGGGGTCGTGTTGAGCAGCCAACGCGTGGCGCGAGAGTCAGTGGAACGGGCCCTGAGCGCAGGCGAGGTCGATCTGGCCCTGGAGCGCCAGCTGCGAGTGGGGCCTCGCATTCGGGGCGAGAAACTGGCCAACGAGGCCTTGACGGTGGTCATGCGCGATGGGCATCCTTTGGCGCAAAGCGGCATGGATGTGAGTGATTACTTTCAATGCAAGCACGTTTTGGTATCGAATCAGCCGGATTTGCAAGACCCATTACAAGCGGCGTGGACGCACCAGGGGCTGGGCGAGCGGCAGATACTGTTGCGCTGCCAACACTACTTTGCGGCCTGTCAGGTGGTGGCGCAATCGGATGCCTTGTTGACGATGCCGCGCACGTATGCCGAACAACTGGCCTCGGTGTTGCCCGTGGTGTGTCGCGATCTGCCGGTGCCGGTGGCGCCACTGTCCATCTGGATGTACTGGCATGCTGATCGCGATGGCGATCCAGCGCACCAGTGGCTGCGCCGATTGGTGGGACAGGGTGCGCGCAAGGCCATGCATGAAATGAATGAGCCGTGATGAAAAACCATCACTTGTAGAAAGACCTGCGGGTTGTGAAAATGCCTTCATCGCGTCATTCCAACGCATGACTCTGCGGAGAACACCATGGACTTCCAACCCAGCGAGCGCGCCCGGCAAACCGCACAACGCGTTCGTCAATTCATCCAGACCCACATCGAGCCTGTCGAAAAAGAGCATTGGGCGGGCATCCTGTCGCAACGACACGGCGGTGATTGGACACAGTGGAAGATTCCGCCCCGGGTGGAAGAGCTGAAGGCCAAGGCCAGAGCCGAGGGGTTGTGGAATCTGTTCCTCCCGGATCCCGAACTGGGCGCGGGCTTGAGCGTGCTGGACTACGCCTTCAGCGCCGAGGAGACCGGTCGTTCGATGATGGCGCCCGAGATTTTCAATTGCAATGCACCCGACTCCGGCAACATGGAAGTGCTGTGGAAGT
>DASSUO010000154.1:0-2830 GCA_035706925.1 Moraxellaceae bacterium | reverse complement strand
TTTTTTAGCCCCCTCGCCGCGCCCCTTTTCATCCGCATGGTCCTGACAACCGTCCACCGGCTGCTTCGCCTCGCCTGCCTGCTGCTTCCGGCTTCTGCGTTCGGCCTTGACCCGACGGGCACCGACGCTGCCCCGCTTCCGCCCGCCGCAGTCGACATTGCTGCCTTGCATGCCCGCGCCGACTTACTGCATCTCGCCGGGAATCCTTACTGGCATCTGCTTCTGCGCTATGGTGCCCCGGACTCATCCGGTCGCTCGACAAGTGAAGCACGCAGCGCCTCCTTCTTCCTGAGCCCGGACGGCCGTCATGACCCGTCAGCAGAGCTCCATGCGATGCTGGACGGCCTTTTTACGTCCACCCCGTCCGGCGACGACGCCATCCGCTGCCGCTTCCCGGCGCGTGCCAACTGGCTGCAAGCGGCGCTGCAAATCCCCTTGCCCCCGGCCAATTGCCCCGGGCTCACGGAATGGAAGCGGGGCATCCGTCCCGCGCAGGCCACCCTCGTCTTTGCCGCAGACTATCTCAACAGTCCGTCGTCGATGTTTGGTCACACCTTCCTGCGCCTGGACGCTGTCGAACACACCGAAGACACCAGACTGCTTGCCTATGCAGTCAATTATGCGGCGAACACGGGCACCAGCAATTCGTTCGTCTTTGCATGGAAAGGCCTGACCGGCGGCTTTCCCGGTGAGTTCTCGCTCCTCCCTTATTACGACAAGGTGAAGGAGTACAGCGACATGGAGAACCGCGACTTGTGGGAATACGAACTGACGTTCACCCCCGATGAATTGCAGCGCTTGCTGGATCATTTGTGGGAGCTGCGCAATATCGAGTTTCCCTACTACTTCCTGACCCGGAATTGCAGCTACCAGTTGCTGAGTCTCCTCGAAGCGGCACGCCCCGGCCTGCAGCTACGCAAGGACTTTCCCCTGCAGGCCATTCCGACCGACACGCTGCGCCGTGTTCTGGCCGAGCCCGGGCTGCTGCGCAAGCGTGTATACCGCCCGGCCGCCGAACGTCGCCTGCTGCAGGATGCACGCGACAATCCGGACACCGTGAACGAAGCCGCCCGACAACTGTCCCGCCATCCCGCAATGAAAACCGCGTTGAGTCCGCGGGATGAGGCGGCCGCCCTCGAGACCGCCTACGACTACCGCTATTACCGGTTCATGGAAGATCCGCATGATCCTGACGCCCGCCAGACACTGCGCCAGTTGCTGGTTCGACGTGCCGAGGTGGATGTTCCCGACCAGCGCACCGTGCCAGCCGAGCCGCCAGTGGATCCCGCCGGCGGCCATGCCACCGCGCGTATCGGCCTGGGTGCCGGACAGGCACGGGGAGCGGCATACGGCGTTTTGCGCCTGCGCCCCGCCTATCACGACCTCCTGGACATACCGGGGGGATATCGCCAGGGAGCGCACATCGACTTCCTCGATGGCGAAGTGCGAATCGATGATTCCCGCCAGGCCCTGCGCCTGGAGCAACTCCGGGTCATCGACATTGATTCGCTGGCCAACTGGGACGTGTTCTTTCACCCGGCATCCTGGTTTTTCGGCTTTGGATACCGGCAAGCGGCTGTCGATGACGTGGGTCGATTCTCCTCGGCAACGAGTCACGGGGTGGCTTATATCGATGGCGGCGCCGGCGCCAGTGGTGGAAATGACGTCATGAGCTGCTACGTCCAGGCAGCCGCCGGCGTCGAGGCGGGCCCCGCACTCGAGCGCGGCTGGCGAGCGGGTGCAGGGCCGCGCCTCGGATGCCTGTTCGACTTGCCGGGGGGCCGGATCCGCCTGCAATCCGACAGCCGCTACTACGACAATCCCGGGCGAATGGAAACCCGGGCGACGCTGGAAGGTCAGCTAGACCTGGGGGCGCGGAACGGCATGCGCCTGCAACTGGGCGAGCTTGGTTCCGGCTCCGTGCGACAGGGCTTTGGCGAGGTGTCCTGGGTGCACTACTTCTGATCCGGCAACGGACCGGCATTTCCCCCTGCCTTCGTCGCAAAGCCCGCAACAGACCGGGAATTTTGCGGCCGGCAGAGAGAAGTTCCGCTATCATCGGCGCCTCAAACGCTTTCTTTCAGGATTTCATCATGCAAATCGCAAACGACGTCGTGGCCCTCATCGAGTACACGCTGACTGACGACCAGGGAAATGTCATCGACTCCTCCGTCGGAGGCGAGCCGCTGGCCTATCTGCACGGCGCCGGGAACATCATTCCGGGCCTGGAGACGGCGCTTGAAGGCAAGAAGGTCGGTGACAGCCTGAAGGTCAGTGTCGCGCCCGCCGAGGGCTATGGCGAAAAGGACGAAGGCCTGCTGCAGACCGTGCCGCGCACCATGTTCCGCGGCGTTGAGCAGATCGAAGTGGGCATGCAGTTCCACGCACAGACCGACTACGGCATGCAGGTCATCACCGTCGCCAAGGTCGAAGGCGACAGCATCACGGTGGACGGCAATCACCCTCTCGCCGGCCAGAACCTCAATTTCGACGTGAAGGTGGTCGAAGTTCGCCCCGCCACCTCGGAAGAGCTTGAGCACGGCCATGTCCATGGCGCAGGTGGCCATCACCACTGAGCCCCGCTTGCTCATGACAGCGCCTCCCTTGTGGAGGCGTTGTCGTTTCAGGGCTGGTCCCTGCCGTCCCCCTGCCGCAAATAGCGACCTGCCGTTCACGCCCCGCCCACGGATTGTCAGACAATCCCGGAATGGAGAGCTGAACCCTGTGGTACTTTTTCCCTAGCTGGTTACGGCAGACGCTTTCGGTGAGGAAAGCGCTTTTTCTGTCCTGACGACGCGCCACAGATGCAGACCCCCAGGTCGTATTTGCG
>DASSUO010000153.1:0-9861 GCA_035706925.1 Moraxellaceae bacterium | reverse complement strand
TACCGCAATCACGACGGCCCGCGTGACGAAAAGCTCTCCAAGCTGCGCACCTATCTTGGTGCCCTCGGCATTCCCTTTACGGCGGGACCCAAGCCGAAGCCGGCCGATTTCCAGGCGGTTCTCGAAAAGATCGCCGAGCGTCCGGATGCACACATCATCCAGACCATGCTGCTGCGCTCGCTGTCGCAGGCGGTGTATGCGCCCGAGAACATCGGCCACTTCGGTCTGGCCTATGAGGCCTATGCCCACTTCACGTCGCCGATCCGCCGCTATCCCGACCTGCTGCTGCATCGCGTGATCCGCGCCCGCCTGCGCACCGAGCACAGCTTCATGGAAGCAGTTGGCGACAAGATCCGCCGCATGCGCGGCAACACGGCTCCCGACGCCGGCATGCCCGACATGGCGAGGATGCTGGGCTATGGCGAGCACTGCTCGATGACCGAGCGCCGGGCCGACGAAGCCACGCGCGACGTCATGGCCTGGCTCAAGTGCGAGTACATGTCCGATCGCGTCGGCGAGGAATTCGACGGCGTGATCTCTGCGGTCACGGGTTTCGGCGTCTTCATCGAGCTCACCGACATCTATGTCGAGGGCCTGGTGCACATCAGCAACCTGAAGAGCGACTACTACGAGTTCGATGCCGCCATGCAGAAGCTGGTGGGCAGCCGTTCCGGCACCCAGTTCGCGCTCGGCGACACCGTCCGCATCAAGGTGGCGGCGGTGAACATGGACGAGCGCAAGATGGACTTCGAGCTGGTTTCCGGGGGCAGCACGCTGCGCCGCGGCGGCCCGCGCATGGCGTCGGCCGAGATGGACAATGTGCCGCGTGGCAAGAAAGGCAAGCCGGACTCGGCTTCCGCGCGCGGAGGCAAGTCATCCGGCGGCAAGGGGCGGGGTCGTGCTGACGATGCCGGCTTTACCGGTCGTGGCTCGGGCAGCGGCCAGCGCAACATCCGCGAGCAACTGCGCGACGGCGACATTCCCGGAAAGTCGTCCGGCAAGGGCGGGACAGGCAAGTCGTCGGGCAAGGGTGAAGGCAAGTCCGGTGGGGGCAAGTCCGGACGGAAGAAGAAGTAAATGGCAAAGAATGTCGTGATTTACGGCCTGCACGCGGTGCAGGCCTATCTGGACCGGCAGCCGGAAGGTGTGCTGGAGGTGTATCTCCTGAAGAGCCGTGATGACGAACGCCTCAATGCGCTCATCAAGGCGCTGCGTCCGCTGGGGCTGACGCTGCAGTGGCGCGAGCGCGGCCAGCTCGATGAACTGGCGGGCGATACGCATCACCAGGGCGTGGTGGCTCGCGTGCGCGAGCAGGCACCGGGGGACGAGCACGCGCTCATGGACTTTCTGGGGACGCTGGACGGGCCGCCCTTCCTGCTGCTGCTGGACGGAGTCACCGATCCGCACAACCTGGGCGCCTGCCTGCGCTCCGCCGACGCAGCGGGTGTGCACGCCGTGATCACACCGCGTGACAAGTCCGCCTCCATCACGCCGGTCGTGCGCAAGGTGGCGGTGGGCGCGGCCGATGTCATTCCCTTCTTCCAGGTGACCAATCTGGCCCGCACCATGGAGGCCTTGCGTGAACTCGGCATCTGGCTGGTGGGCACGGCGCTGGAAGAGGGAGCGAAGTCGCTCTACGAGACCAGCCTGACGGGGCCGATCGGCATCGTCATGGGCGCAGAAGGCAGCGGCATGCGGCGGCTGACGCGTGAGCATTGTGACTTCCTTGCCTACATTCCCATGCAGGGCAGTGTGGAAAGCCTCAATGTGTCGGTGGCCACTGGCGTAACGTTGTTCGAAGCCCTGCGCCAGCGCCGCGCGGCGAAGTGAGGGGGCGTGGCCCGGGCGCGCTTTCCTGTGGGGCGTGTCCGCCACCGTCGCTGCGTTTGATTCTCGTGACGAAAAAAAGCCCGGTCTTGCCGGGCTTTTTTTTTGCAGACAACAGGTGATCCCGTTCAGTGCCGCGTGACAGGTTCGCGGGTGCCAGATGCGGGGTCCATCACGATCATGGTCAGTGCGGGGTGGCGCTGAGCCGGAACTGGTCGACACGCGCGCCACGGGCATAGAAGTCGCCCACGATGTGATTGCCGTCGTCCGGGCCGAGATAGAAGCGCTCGATGTCGATGCCGACGTTGCTGAAACTGTGGCCCGTATCGAGCGTGATGGTCTGGTTGCTCACATAGACCTTGGCATCGACCAGGTCGAGATTGGTGAGACCCAGGCGACCGAATCCCATGCTTCCCCCCGATGCCGCGTCGACAAAGCTGACGTCTTGCAGCGAAATGTTGCCGATGTGGCCGTTGAGGGTGATGAAGGCGTTGTCGAGGCCGCTCGGACGGCTGATCACGGCGCTGACATTCGTGCCCGGCGCAATGGTCAGCATGGAATTGGTGCCGAAGCGTATGAAGGGGGTGGCGTCCCCGATCCAGCTGCCATCACGGGAGGCCGGTGCGACCCCGATGGTGGAGTTGGAGAAGTCGACATAGATGGGTTGCATGCTGGAGACATCGACACGCAGGGCGCTCTGGTCACTGGTAGAGGTGGTGACCGCCTGGAGGTTTGCCTCGACGTAGGGCACCACGATCGTCATGCGGTCCAGGGCGATGGCGCCGGCGCCATCGAAGCTGGATTGCGGCACGCCGTCCCGGTCAACGATGTAGACGGGCGTGACGGTCCGGGAGCTCAGGCCGACGACGATGCCGTTACCCTGGTCGTTCAGGCGGACCGCGGCATTCACGATCGAGTAGCCATCGCCGAAGCTGACCAGACTGCCCAGAACGGAATAGTCCACGCTGCTGAGCTGGATCAGGAAATTGTCGAGGGTGGCGCGCAGCGTGCCATCGGTCAGCAGGCCGTTCACGTCATTGCCGCCGCCGGCACCGCCCGACGAGGAGCCGTACATCCCGCCGGATGAGGCGTTGCTGCCCAGGCTCTGCATGCGCACGTTCTGGAACAGACCCAGCAGGCCGGCCACGCCGGACTCGCTCAGGTCGGTGGGCGACAGCTCCTGCTGGGGAAGCTGCGTCGGCGTGGTGGACGGGCCGTTATCGGTGACCAGGTCAGGGAAAAGGCTGTTGCCACTGCGCGAGATGGCGTCCTCGAGGTTTTCATAGGAGGCAGAGGTCGCCGTCGCCTTTTGCGGCTTTGTCTTCTGGACGTTCTCGTCGGGGATGACGTCCTCGACATACAGGTACTTGCCTTCGCAGCTGTTTTTCTTTTTTTCCTTGTCGCCGCCTTTCGCCTGGCAGAGCTTGTCGGGATCGATGGCCGACTTTGTCTTTTCCTTTTCGGGGGCGGGCGTATCCAGGGCGCGCTGGTAGTCGACCAGCGCCTGGATGTACTTGCTGTAGTCCGGATAGTTTTCCTGGCGGGGGCGCTCGGGAAGCGCAATGGCCAGGCTCGTCGCCAGCAGGCCGAGGCTGCCGGCAAGGAAGGGAATCAGGGCGGGCCGGCGGAGTCGCGTCATCACGGCCTCCTCGCAAGATGGGACGGGCAGGTGCGCGGGGAATCGCGCCGGGCAGTCCGGGACGTTTGAAGCGAAGGGTGTGCGCTCTGGCAGGCAACCGGTTCTGTCGTGCGGGCTGCCAACAGGCAAGCCGTGGGCATCCTGGCGCCAGCGGGCAGGGGCAGCGTTGCGGAGGTCGGTCGGACAGAGGCGTTCATGGCAGCCTCGCAGGTCGTGGCCTGCTTTTTGTTATGTGTTGTTTTTGTTAATTACTGACCATCTTAACGGAAAGCCTTTCCCGGCAGCAATCACGGGGGCGTAACGGCCGGCCGCTGGCCGGTTGCCCCGAAAGCCGCTGCTGGCGCGGGATTGGGGAGGGTGCCAGGGGGAGCGCGCCGGGCGGGCGCGTGCCGTTCGTCGGGCCGGCCTACCCCCTCGGTGGCAGGGTGGGGGTGGCGGTCCGGAGGGCAGGAACGGGGTACCCCTTCCGGACGGGCAAGGGGAGGGCTTTCGCCTTGTGTCAGGAGGGGCTTTCCCTTAGACTTTGCGCCCCTTTTGCGTCTTGCAGAAGGGCGCGTGCCCCCGGCTTGCCGGGCGCCTGCCATGGTGGCAGGTTGGCCGCGACCTCCTTGCCGTGGCGGCCCCTCTGGCCTGCTGCGGCTGCCAACCCGTAAGGAGCAAACAATGCGTCATTACGAAATCGTGCTGCTGGTGCACCCCGACCAGAGCGAGCAAGTGCCCGCCATGGTCGAGCGCTACACCGGCACCGTGAAGGAAGCTGGTGGCAAGATCCACCGCCTCGAAGACTGGGGCCGCCGTCAACTGGCTTACCCCATCAACAAGGTGCACAAGGCCCACTACGTGCTCATGAACATCGAATGTGGCCAGTCCACGCTCGACGAGCTCGCCGAAGCCTTCCGCTATAACGACGCGGTCATTCGCAATCTCATCATCCGTCGCAACGAAGCCATCACCGAGGAATCGATCATGGCCAAGGGTGCGGAAGAGAAGCGCAGCCGCAAAGCCGCCCGTTCCGAAGAAGGCGCTGAAGAAGCGGCCTCCGAGGGCGCTGGCGAGTAAGGCGGTTACTGTTGCATGGAGCAGAACGCCGTCCGGATCACCGGTCTCGTGAAGGAAGTCAAAGCCCCGAGAACCAGTCCGGCCGGAGTCGTTCACCACGAACTGATACTGGAACACCGCTCCCGCCAGAATCTGGACGGGGCACCCCGCGAAATCCGCGCCGACGTGATCGTGAAGGTCACGGGCCGGGCCCTCGGGGCGGTGGTTGCAAACCTGCAACCCGGTGACCGCATCAAGGTGGACGGACTGCTGGCCCAGGCCAGCCACCGCGACTCGCAGCAGCTACTGATTCACGCGCAAGCGATTGAGAGATTCGAATAGGAGAGCAAACGTCATGGCACGTTTCTACCGTCGTCGCAAGTTCTGCCGTTTCACGGCCGAAAACACCAAGTACATCGACTACAAAGACGTCGAAACCCTGAAGCAGTACATCACTGAGACGGGCAAGATCGTCCCCAGCCGCATCACCGGCACCAAGGCACGCTACCAGCGTCAGCTCGGCCTCGCGATCAAGCAGGCCCGCTACCTGGCCCTGCTGCCTTACACCGACAACCACCTGTAATCCCGGAGACGAGTGATGGAAGTCATTCTGCTTGAGAAGATCAAGAACCTGGGTGCGCTGGGTGCCAAGGTCAACGTGAAGCCCGGCTACGGCCGCAACTTCCTGATTCCCCAGGGCAAGGCCGTTCCCGCTACTGCGAAGAACCTGGCCGATTTCGATGCCCGCCGTGCGGAACTCGAAGCCAAGGCGAACGCCTCGCTGGCCGCCGCGCAGGCCCGTGCCGAGCGCGCTGGCGCCCTGGCCGTGGTCATTGCTGCCAAGGCCGGTGACGAAGGCAAGCTGTTCGGTTCCGTTGGAACCCGCGACATCGCCGAAGCGATCACCAAGCTGGGCGAAGCCGTGGACAAGTCCGAAGTGCGCCTGCCCAACGGCGTGCTGCGCACCACGGGCGACTTCGACGTCGACCTGCAGCTGCACCCGGAAGTGAGCGCCACCGTGAAGGTAACCGTCGTCGCCGAATAACCGGTCCGGCTGTTCCCTCCAGAAGGCCCCGCGGCGAAAGCCCCGGGGCCTTCTGCTTTAGGGGTCCCCGCATATCGTGCGCGCAGTTCGCAGGAGCGGCTTCAGCCGCGATATTTCCCGATTGCCCCACCAATTCCCGATTTTCTTGAATTTCGTGATGGCCGTGACAGTGGAGGACTGGCCTTGGGCCTGGTCGCGGCTGAAGCCGCTCCTGCGGGTGGTGCCTGCGGTCGTGCCGGCGGGGGATTTTGTGCGGGCGGCCGCTGCCTTTGGGGGCGCGCTCGGTTACTCTTTCCTCCTACTTCGGAAGCACCTCCCATGACTGATATTCCTCTGCCGTCCGTGACGGCCGGTGGCGCTGACGGCGCCGTGGCCAATCTCAAGTTGCCCCCGCATTCGCTGGAAGCGGAGCAGTCCGTGCTGGGGGGGCTCATGCTGGAGGAAACGGCATGGGACCGCGCGGCGGAAATCGTCTCGGAGCAGGATTTCTACCGGCGCGACCACCGCCTGATCTTCCGCGCAATTGCGGAACTGGCGGCCGAGAGCAAGCCGCGTGACGCGCTGACGGTGGCGGAAACGCTGAACCGCATGGGGGAGCTGGAGGAGGCTGGCGGCATGGCCTACCTCGGCGAGATCGTGAAGAACACGGCCTCGGCGGCAAACATCGCCGCCTATTCCGAAATCGTGCGCGAGCGCTCGGTGCTGCGGCAGCTCATTCGGGTGAGTTACGAAATCTCCGACCAGGCCTACCAGCCGCAGGGCGCGAAATCCACGCAGATCCTCGACGAGGCCGAGCGCAAGATTTTCTCCATCGCCGAGCAGCAGACCAAGGGCGGTGGTCCCCAGGCCCTGCGTCCGTTGCTGGCCAGGACGGTGAACCGCATCGAGCAGCTTTTCAGCTCCACCGACTCCATTACCGGCCTCTCAACCGGTTTCACCGATCTCGATGAAAAGACCTCAGGCCTGCAGAAGGGCGATCTGGTCATCGTCGCGGCGCGTCCCTCCATGGGCAAGACCACGTTCTCCATGAACCTCGTGGAGAACGCCATGATGAACGGTGCGCCGGTGCTGGTGTTCTCCATGGAAATGCCGGCCGACTCCATCGTCATGCGTTCGCTGTCGTCGCTGGGCCGCATCGACCAGACGCGCATCCGCTCCGGCAAGCTCGAGGAAGAGGACTGGCCGCGCCTGACCTCCACCATGGCGATGATGAGTGACAAGCAGCTCTTCATCGACGATACGCCGGCGCTGTCACCCACCGAAGTGCGTGCCCGCGCGCGCCGTGTGGCGCGTGAAACCGGCGGGCAGCTCGGCCTGATCATGGTCGACTACCTGCAGCTCATGCGCGTGCCCGGCATGGAAACCAACCGCGTCAACGAAATCTCGGAGATCTCGCGCTCGCTGAAGGCGCTGGCCAAGGAGATGGAGTGCCCGGTGATTGCGCTCTCGCAGCTCTCGCGGCAGGTGGAGCAGCGGGCCGGCAACCGGCCGGTGCTGTCCGACCTGCGGGAGTCCGGGGCCATCGAGCAGGACGCGGATTGCGTCATGTTCATCTACCGTGACGAGGTCTATAACCCGGAGTCGCAGGACAAGGGCACGGCCGAAATCATCATTGGCAAGCAGCGTAACGGCCCCATCGGTTCGGTGCGCCTCGCCTTCCTCGGCAAGTACACGCGCTTCGAGGACCTCGCGCCCGAGTTCTACCGCAACGAGGAAGAGTATTGATGGCCGTCCTCCACCGGATGCCCGCCCATGCGTGAGGCGCGGCTTGGCATCAGCCTGTCGGCGCTGCACCACAACCTGCGTCGCGTGCGCGAGGCGGCGCCTTACGCGCGCGTGATGGCGATGGTGAAGGCCGATGCCTATGGTCACGGCGCACGTCTGGTGGCCGAGGCGCTGGCCGAGGCCGACGGCTTTGGCGTGGCGCTGGTGGAAGAAGGGCTGGCATTGCGTGCGGCCGGCATCCGTCAGCCCATCACGGTGCTGGAAGGCGTCTTCTCCGATGCAGAGATGTTCGAGGCGGTGCGGCATGGCCTTGATGTCGTGGTCCATCAGGACGTGCAGCTCGACTATCTCGAGCGTTGCCGTCTCACCGGCCCGGTAGCGGTGTGGCTCAAGCTCGATACCGGCATGCACCGGCTGGGGTTTTCTCCGGCCGCCGCGCTGACGGCCTGCCGGCGCATCCGGCTTGCCCGGGTATCGGGCGACGTCGGCCTGCTCACCCATTTTGCCTGTGCGGACGATCTCGACTCCCCCATGACCGAGCGGCAGATGTCCAGTTTCCGGTCGGTGCAGGAGCAGTTGCAGCAGGACGGCGCATTGCTGCGCAAGAGTCTCAGCAATTCGGCCGGCATCCTGGCCTGGCCGGCCGCGCACGGGGACTGGGTGCGGCCGGGCATCATGCTCTACGGCAGCTCGCCCTTTGCCGACCAGAGTGCGGAGTCGCTGGGCCTGCGCCCGGTGATGACGCTGTCGTCGCGCCTGATCGCCGTGCGCCGGCTGCAGGCGGGGGAGCCGGTCGGTTATGGTGCCTCCTGGGTGGCGCCGCGCGATACCTGGATCGGCGTTGTGGGCATCGGTTATGGCGACGGTTATCCGCGCCATGCGCCGAACGGCACCCCGGTGCTGGTCAACGGCCGCCGCGTTCCGCTGGCTGGTCGCGTGTCCATGGACATGATCACGGTCGATCTCGGCGATACGCCGGCACAGCCCGGCGATCCCTGCATTCTCTGGGGAGAGGGCCTGCCCGCGGATGAGGTGGCGGCCCATGCGGGAACGCTCAGCTACGAGCTCTTCTGCAAGGTAACGAACCGCGTTCGTCGAACCGTGTGGTGAGGCGCCCGTCGCGCGTCATGTGACTCCCGGCTTCAAGCGTTTCTGCGCATACAGCAAATCTGTCTAAGCGTGACGGCCGGCTGGGCTAGGCTTGAAGTGAAGGGAAGGCAGTTGCTCAGGAGGGCAATCCCATGCGTACGCTCTACTACCTCATGGACCGGCTGGACACAGCGGGTGCAATGGCAGAAACCTTGCGCGAGCTCAATGTCGATGACAACGGTTACTACATCGTGAGCAAAGATCACGATGGCGTCCGTCGTCAAAGCCTGCATGACGCCTCCGTCTTTTCGGAGACTGATCTGGTCCATTCCGGATTGCGGGGCGCCCTCATCGGCGGGCTCTCCGGCCTTCTCTTTGCCTTGTGGATTGCCATCATGAAGCCCTTCGGAATGGAAATGAGCTTGCTCACCTTCCTGTTCGTGGGCTTCCTGATCGGCAATTTCGGCGCCTGGGTGGGAGGCATGGTCGGCATCAGTCACGAGAACTACAAGCTGATCCCCTTTCACGATGCGATCGCGCAAGGCAAATACCTGCTCGTCGTGAATCTCCGCGAAGCGGCACGTGCGCGCAAGGTCAAGGAGGTGCTGCACCGGCGCCATCCTGAAGCCCTATTCGAGGCGGAAGACAGTGGTGCAATGAGCCTGTTGTCCGCCAAGGCAGAGTTTCGCCCCCGGCATCTGTAAAGCGATGTTTTCTTCCGGAAGAAATTCCGCTTGAAGACTCGCACGATCACCGGCCAGTCAAGCCGATGCTCGTGATGCCCCGCGCGAAAGCCGCGGTTGAAAGACCGCAGAATGGTCCGCGATCACCCACGGACCCGACCCCGCCTCAGGGCGGGGTTTTTATTTTGGGCGACCCGGGGAAATCCCGGATGCCGGACCGCGCGCATGTGTAATACGCAAGCCGGCCCCCTTACGGGGGTTCGGTTTTGCGGGCGGACCTCTACAATGGCGCGATCGTCATTGCGGGCCGCTGTCACCATGAGCAAAGCCAAGTCTCTCTATGTCTGCACCTCCTGTGGCGCGGAATCCACCAAGTGGGCCGGGCAATGCGGTGATTGTGGCGCCTGGAACACCATGACCGAGAGCGTCCGCGAGGCGCCGGTGAAGGGCGTACGCGGTGGCGGCTATTCCGGTCAGGCGGGTGCCGTCACCCTGCTCAACGAGGTCAGCACGACGGCCGAGACGCGGGTGGAGTCGGGGCTCTCGGAGCTGGACCGCGTTCTCGGCGGCGGGCTTGTCGCCGGATCGGTGGTGCTGATAGGCGGCGATCCGGGTATCGGCAAGTCCACCATCCTGTTGCAGACCCTCACCCACCTTGCGCAGTCGCTCCCTGCGCTTTATGTCACCGGCGAAGAATCGCTGGCGCAGGTCGCGATGCGCGCGCGCCGTCTCGAGCTGCCCATGGACCGCCTGAAGCTCATGGCGGAGACCAGCGTCGAGAACATCATTGCCACTGCCCGCGAGCAGAAGCCGCG
>DASSUO010000152.1:0-2095 GCA_035706925.1 Moraxellaceae bacterium | reverse complement strand
GAATGGTTCTGTTGAATGGTTCTGTTGAATGGTTCTGTTGAATGGTTCTGTTGAATGGTTCTGTTGAATGGTTCTGTTGAATGAAAAAGGCCGGTCCATTGACCGGCCTTTTTCATTCAACAGCGCCAATTCAGCGCCGCTATGAAGGATTACAGGCGGATCTTCGCCAGCCCCTTGCGGATGCCGTTCTCCAGCACCGGCTTCACGATCTCGGCCACCAGCGGCAGCTTGCCGGCAAACTCGATTGTGTAATGCAGGCGGCAACCCCCCGGCACGGACTGGAAGCGCATCACGCCCTTGTGGTCACGCAGCGGGCTGCCGCGGGTAATGCGGTATTCGATCAGTTCGTTTTCCTTGTAGTCCGTCACCGTCTCGACGAACGACGGCCCCACAAGGATGCGCATTTCGCGCGCCGACCCGACACCATTGCGCGCACCCTTGCCGTCACTGATGCGGCGAATGGACGCCGGCGCAAAGATGATCCCGAGGTTTTCGTGCTCGCCCAGGAAGGCGAATACCTTTTCAACGGGATAGGGGAAATCCTTGACGATATCGATCTGTTGCCAGCCCACGCTGTGGCTCCTGTGTGAGATACGGCGCGTTGCACGCGTCCGCCAATGGTAATGAAGGCCCCCGCCAGGGGAGGCCGGAAAGGTAATCACGCCACCAGAAAACGAAAAAGGCCTGCCGGGGCCAGCCCGGCAAAAATGCTGGCCCCCTCAGCGCTGCACCGGCTCCACATGCAGGCGCATGCCATCGACCGCTGTGATGCGAACCCGCGTGCCAACAGGCAGCTCGTGGGCGACATCGCCCGACACCGTCCAGAACGTGTCATCCAGCCGGATGCGTCCTTCCCCGGCCCGCAGCGGTTCCACGAGATCCGCCTCGCGCCCCACATACTGGGCCAGGCGGTTGTTCAGGGGCTTGGCCCCTGCCCGCTGCTCGATGCTGTCGTCCGGATTCGGTCGCAACTTCATCCAGGCGCCAACGGCCACCACGCCCGAAATGCCGAATACGATCGCCTGCCCCAGCCCGCCAAGTCCCACTGCCCACACCAGCAGCGACACCAGCAGGGCGCCGGCGCCGAGGAAGAGGAAAAAGAAGGTGCCGGTCAGCATTTCCACGATGAGGAGGACGATGCCGAGCCCCAGCCACCAGGCCGCGGGTTGTTGGAAGACAGGTTCCATGATCAGGCCTTCTTGTCCTGTGCGTGCTTGATGAGGTCACCGATGCCGGCCACGGCACCGATCACCTGCGAGGATTCCAGCGGCATCATGATGAGTTTGCTGTTGGGGCTTGTCGCGACGAGGCTGAGGGCCTGCACGTACTTCTGCGCCACGAAATAATTGATTGCCTGGATATCGCCCTTGGCAATCGCCTGCGACACCATCAGGGTCGCCTTGGCCTCGGCCTCCGCCGCGCGCTCCCGCGCTTCCGCCTGAAGAAAGGCGGCCTGTCGCTCACCTTCGGCCTCGAGGATCTGCCCCTGTTTCTTGCCTTCGGCCGAGAGAATTGCCGCCTGCCGGGTGCCTTCCGCCTCAAGAATCTGCGCACGCTTGGTACGTTCGGCCTTCATCTGCGAGGCCATGGCATCCACCAGGTCGGAGGGCGGCGTGATGTCCTTGATCTCGATACGCGTGATCTTGATACCCCAGGGATTCGTCGCGTGATCAACCACGGCCAACAGCTGCGAGTTGATCTGGTCGCGCTGCGAGAGCATCTGGTCCAGGTCCAGCGAACCGATGACGGTACGGATGTTCGTCATGGTCAGGTTGCGGATGGCGTAATCGAGGTTGGACACCTCGTAGGCCGCCTGCGGCGCATTGAACACCTGGTAGAAGCAGACCGCATCGATGGTCACCATGGCGTTGTCGCGCGAGATCACCTGCTGCGGAGGAATGTCGAGCACCTGCTCCATCATGTTCATCTTGCGGCCGACCCGGTCAAACACCGGCATGATGAAATTGAGGCCCGGATCCATGGTGCGCGTGTAGCGGCCGAAGCGCTCCAGTGTCCAGTGGTAGCCCTGGGGCACCTGCTTGACGGTGAGCACGATCAGGACGATGGCGAAGATGATGAAGAAAAACGCGGCGGA
>DASSUO010000151.1:0-3494 GCA_035706925.1 Moraxellaceae bacterium | reverse complement strand
TTCCTCGTCGATGCTGGCAAGGGCGTGATCCGCACCACCGTCGAGGACATCGCAGACAACAACTCCGAAGTGCCGGTTGGCACCACCCTCGCTCGCATCGAGCAGGGCATGACGGTGTTCTCGGCGATCCACGGCCGCCTGCATGACAGCATGGGCCGCATGCTGCGCATTCTGCACCGCCTCAACAAGATGTACCTCGACGACGAGGAACTTGACGAGGAGGTCGGCGAGAAGCTGGCGACCCGTGCCGACTTCGAAGGGCCGATGGACGTCGTGCCTGTTAGCGACCCCAACATCTTCAGCGACGCCCAGCGCTACGCGCAGGTGCAGGCTGTCGCTCAGCGCGCGGCCATGCTTCCGCAACTCTACGACCTGCGAAAGGTTGAGGAGCGGCTGCTGGGCACGATGAAAATTCCAAATTATCAAGAGCTTCTGGCACCTGACATGTCAGCCAAGGAGCGCAATGCGGTCGACGAAAACGCGGCGGCGAGCTTCGGCCACAAGATCGCAGCGTATGCCGATCAGGACCACCTGTCGCACATCAACACGCACCTTGGCTACCTGATGTCGCCGGTGTTCGGTAGCTCCTCGCTCCTCGCACCGACCGTGCTGCCAGCGCTGCTCGACCACATCAAGGAGCACATCGTGCTGCTCTACGCCAGCGGCGTATTCCACGTCGGCTCTGGTACGATCGGCGAAGACCTCGGCGATGCGATCAAGGACGCGCCGAAGGATGACAGGACGCAGCAGGCACTGGACAAGCTGCTGCTGCAGGCGTCGACCAATGTCATCCGGACGCTGACGCCGGAACTGCAGCCGCTGGAGGCACTGCTCGCCCAGATGAAGCAGCAGGCGATCCAGATGATGCCGCAGCCGCAGCAGGACCCGCGCCTTGCGATCGAAGGGCAGAAGGTCCAGTTGGAGAGCCAGAAAGCGCAGCAGGACGCGCAGCTGGAGGGCCAGCGCATCCAGCAGGAGGGCCAACTCAAGGGTCAGGAGCTCGCGCTCAAGGCTCAGGGCCTCCAGCAGGACGGCCAGCAGAGCGCGTCGCAGCTGCAGACGCAGGTGGCCATCGCCGCCCAGTTGCAGCAGCACGAGGACGACCGCACGGCCGCAGAGCTTCAGGCGAAGGTCGCCATGAACGACGCGGACAATGCCACGGCCGCCCAGATTTCCGATGCGGAGATTGCGGCCGGTCGCAAGTCGCCGCTGAGCACCGGCACCGGCATCAACCCAGATCACAGGTAAGTTATGGGCGACGTTACGTTTTTAAACTGCTCGACGCGCCTAGACATCCCTGCGGACAGGGTGCTGGAGCAAGCTATCAGCAAATTGGAAACGGTCGTAGTAATCGGCTACGACGAAAATGGGGAAGAATATTTTGCGTCGTCAAAAGCTGACGGCGGCGATGTCTTGTGGCTCTTGGAAAGAGCCAAACTTAAACTGCTTCGCACCTGCGATTAAGGAGGCCCACATGGCCAAGAACAACTCGACCACTGCCAAGCCCAAGGGCGGCGAAGTCTCGCTGACCTCGGACAACACGCCCCAGCACAAGCTGCTCGCCCTCGGCCGTAATGTCGGTGGCGGCAAGGCTGACGGCGGGAAGAAGACCAAGAAGTGAACCTCGCGACGTTGCTGCGGTGGCTGGAGACTGAGCAGGCGCGCCTTGCTCAGGACGCCCTGCAGCAGCCTGCCGCGCGGGACCTTTTCGAATACGGCCGCGTCGTTGGCCTGTACGCCGGACTGGAGCGTGCCAAGGACGTGCTGATCGAGAACCTGCGTGAACAGGAGCGCAAGACTTTCGACCTGTAACCCTGCCAGAAGGAGCGACCGATGCAGGACTACGCAATGAACCAAGTGCAATTCGCCTACGACGGCGAGAACGACGCATTCCCCGACGTCGATCCCGGCGTGCGGCCTTTCGGGAGCCGCGTGCTGGTGCAGGTTCGCCGCGCCAAGCGCAAGACCAAGGGCGGGATTATCCTCGGCGACGATGTGCGTGACACCGAGGCGTGGAACACGCAAGTCGCCAAGGTACGGGCCATCGGCCCCTTGGCATTCAAGAACCGCAACACGCAGGAGCCATGGCCCGAAGGAGATTGGGTCAGTGAAGGCACCTACGTGCGCGCACCGAAGTATGGCGGCGACCGGTGGTCGGTGACCTACGACGGGGAGGAAGTGGTGTTCGTTCTGCTGAACGACCTCGACCTCTTGGGCGAAGTCACCGGCGATCCGCTGGCGATGAAGGCCTTCCTGTAAAACCAACGACCCAGCGGCTTGCCGCTGTAAGGCTACTGAAGGGAGCCGGTTATGACCGACCAGACCAAGCTTACCGAGCACGACGAGGAGGAACTGATCCCCGTCGAGACCCCGATTGAAGACAACGCCGACGATCAGGCTGACGAAGAGCAGCATGAGGACGGTGACGAGCGCGTTGCCGAGAGCGATGACGACCTCGACGAGGACACCACGTCCGAAGACACCGAGGGCGAGAACTCGGCCCGCAAGCGCCGCCTCAAGCGCCGCCAGCACCAGCGCGCCGCCCGCGAGCGCACCGAGGCTGAGCTTCGCATGCTGCGCGAGCAGAACGCCGAGATGCAGCGCCGCCTTGCTGCTGTCGAAGGGCACGCCAGCCAGACCAACGCGCAGGCCATCGAGCAGGAACTGCAGCGCGCTCTGAACGACGCGCGCATGGCGGAGCAGATCATCGCCAAGGCGATCGAAGCCGGTAACGGCGAGGACGTCGCCGCCGCGATGCGTATCCGCGATCAGGCTCAGGCCGACGCGGCGCGCTTTGCGCAGGCCAAGGAGCAGTTGACGCAGGCTTCGCGCCAGAGCGCGCCCCCGCAGGCGTCGTTCGCCCAGCAGTGGCACGCCGCCAACCAGTGGTTCAACCCGCAGGGCGTGGATGCCGACAGCGTCGCCGCCAAGCGGATCGATGCGGACATGCTGCGCGAAGGTTGGGACCCGAACACCCGCGAGTACTGGGTCGAACTGACTACCCGGTGCAAGGAACATTTCGAAGGAGGCGACGTGACCGCCAGCAAGAACCCGCCGAAGCGAAAGGCTCCGCCGACCGGTCAGACCCGCGAGCATGCTCCTCAGAGCACCCGCAAAGAAATATACGTGACACCCGAGCGCAAACAGGCTATGATCGAAGCTGGCGCTTGGGACGACCCCGTGAAGCGCCAGAAAATGCTTCGGCGTTATCGGGAATACGATCAGACTTCGGCTCGCTGAAAGGAGTAAGCCACAATGACCGGAAAGACCGATGACCGCCTGTCGAATGAAACGGATTTCGACGTTGTAGGACGCCGCCGGGATACGCGACGTGCTCAGGAACGAGATGTTACCGAGCGCCGCGAACTGAGCGAAGACGACCGCCTCGAAATGTTCCGTCAACAGTTGTTCAACGACGCACTGCCTGATTTGCCGGAAATCCCGGGATATCATCTGTGCTGGCTCACGACAACCAATCCGCGTGACAGTATTCA
>DASSUO010000150.1:0-14282 GCA_035706925.1 Moraxellaceae bacterium | reverse complement strand
TCAATCTGCGCATTGCAGGGCATTCCGAGGCCTTGCGTTCGATTCGCCGTTTCTGGCAAAGCTCCCGGGATGTGAATCACCAGGAGTTTCACGAGTTTGTCGGGGAGTCGCTCGGACTGCATCCGGATATCCGCCTGCTGGCCTGGGTACCGGTGGAGAACGGTACCCCCCATCTGCGCTACGTCGAACCGGACAACCTGGGATTCCTGGCCGGGCGCGCCATCGACACGTCACCTGCCTGGCACGAGGCCATCGAGGAGGCGCGCGATGGCGGGCACATGATGGCAGTGCGGGGACTGGGGATGTTTGGCGAGAGCAGCCTCGCTGACAGCAAGGCCATCATCGAGCCAATCTACGCCAATGGCATGCCACAAGACACCCTGGAGCAACGCCGGGCGGGATTTATCGGTGTGGCGCTCATGGCATTCGACCTGAAAACCGAGGCCGGCCTTGCCAGTCTGGGCAGACCGCTGCTGGTGCGCATCGAAGACAGCAATGACGGCAGCTCCGTCTTGCTGCATGCCAGTCGGGGAGAAGCGGAGCGCCGGCCCCTGTCGATGTCGACACGCATTGCCATTGGCCAGCGACTCTGGACAGTGACCTTGTCGACCCCCGCAGGATACCGTGCGACACATCGCTCGCCGGAAGCGGCCCTCGTCCTCACCGCGCTGTTTTTCCTGGCCAGTATCCTGCAGGCGCTGGCACTGGTCCTGCGACGCTCGAAAGTATGGCAGCAGCAGTCGGAAACGGCGGAGCGCGCACGCAGCGAGGCGGAGCGCGAAGCGCAGGTAAAGGGCGCATTTCTCGCGACCATGAGCCACGAAATCCGTACGCCCATGAATGGCGTGATCGGCATGACACAGTTGCTGTCCGAAACGCGACTGGACGTCGAGCAGCAACACTATGTCAGCACGATCCGGCGTTCCTGCGAGGCGTTGCTGCGCATCCTCAACGATATCCTGGATTATTCGAAGATCGAGGCAGGGCGGTTGCAGATCGAAACGGTCGCTTTCGATCTGCGACAACTGCTCGAGGAGTGCGGCTCGCTGTTTTCTCCACACTCCCGTCAAAGTGGCATCCCGCTGGAGCTGGAGTTGGCCGACGATCTGCCGTCCCGGGTCAGCGGCGACCCTGTTCGCATCCGGCAAGTCCTGATCAATCTGCTGGGGAACGCATTCAAGTTCACGCGGCAGGGGCAAATTGTCCTGCGCGTGCGGGTGCAGCGGCGTCGCGCCGACGCCGGCAAGGAGTTGCGATTCGAGGTGCAGGATACCGGTATCGGCATCGCCGACGTCCAGCGTGCCCGCTTGTTCGAGTCGTTCTCGCAGGGCGATTCCTCGATCACGCGCAAATACGGCGGTACGGGTCTTGGCTTGTCCATTTGCCGCCTGCTTGTTGACCTCATGGGCGGTGAGATCGGTGTGCACACGGTGTATGGCAAGGGATCCATGTTCTGGTTCACCCTGCCCCTGAAAACGGCCGAAGGCGTTCTGCCGGAAGCGGACTCGGTACCGCCGGATGAGGCGGCGGGCATGCCCGTTGCTCCGGCGACGGGACTGCGCGTGCTGGTCGTGGAAGATAATCCCGTTAACCAGCAAGTGATCGCGGGATTCCTGCGCCGGCACGGCATCACGCCGCGTGTTGTCGGCGACGGGGTCGAGGCGCTGCACGTGTTGACTGCGGAGCGCCAGCACTTCGATGCGGTCTTCATGGACTGCGAAATGCCGAACATGGACGGCTACACGGCAACCGAACGTATCCGGCAGTGGGAGCGTGCCGAACAGCGCACCCCGGTTTTCATTTGTGGTGTCAGCGCTCACGTGATTCGCGAATACCGCGATCGTGCACTTGCGATCGGCATGGATGACTTCATTGCGAAGCCCCTGCAGCGAACGGAGCTGGAGCGCATCCTCGCCATTCTCAAGTCCCAGCAGGTATTGCCCCAGGCGCGCGTACCCTGACGATTTCCCGTCAGAACAGGTCGATCTGCGGACTGGCGGACGGCCGACGCGGCCGCTGGAACAGGTCGGTCCGCAAGGGAGGGTGTTCGCCATTCAGGCCGAGCCGGCCGGCCGCTATCTCGAAGCGCTGTCGCAGGAGTTCTGCCAGGATGCCCTGGCCCGTCATCCGCGCACCAAAGCGGGGGTCATTGTCGCGACCTCCCCGCATTTGCTGCACTGCTGCCATCACGCGGTCCGCGCGCAGGGGCAGGTGCTCCTGCAACCAGGCCCGGAACAGGTCTTTCACCTCATGGGGCAGGCGCAGCACGATGTAGCCGGCCCAGCGCGCCCCGGCATCCGACACTCGCCCCAGAATAGCCTCCAGTTCGTCGTCGTTCACGAAGGGAATCAGTGGGGCCACCATGGCGCCCACCGGAACGCCGGCGGCTGCCAGTCGTTCGATGGTGGCGAGACGCCGGTGCGGTGCACTGGCCCGTGGTTCGAGCGTCTGGGAAAGTGAATTATCGAGACTCGTCACTGAAACGAATACCCGTACCAGTCCAAGCCGTGCAAGTTCCGTCAGCAGGTCCAGGTCACGCAGGATGAGCGCATTCTTGGTGATGACTGACACCGGGTGACGCGTTTCCAGCATGACGTCGAGCAGCGAGCGGGTGATGCGGAGATCCCGCTCGGCGGGCTGGTAGGCGTCCGTATTGCCGCCGATATGAATGCAGCTCACCGCGTGACCAGGGAGCGAGAGTTCGTGCCGCAGGCGTTGCGCGGCATTGGTTTTGGCAAACAGGCGCGTCTCGAAGTCGAGCCCCGGCGAGAGGTCGAGGTAGGCGTGGCTGGGTCTTGCATAGCAGTAGATGCAGCCGTGCTCGCATCCCTGATAGGGATTGATCGACAGGGAGAAGGGGATGTCGGGCGAGTCGTTGCGGCTCAGGATGCGCCGACTGTCCACCGGGGTAACGGTGGTCGCCAATGGCGGGAGCGGGTCGGGCGCTATCGTCCAGCCGTCATCTTCCGCTTCGCTCCGGCTACGGAAAAAACGGTTGTCCGGGTTGTAGGTGGCGCCGCGACCCTTGCGGGCACCGGGTTCGGGGGGGATGGCCATGGCGAGCTCCTGGAAAAGGGAGCATAGCCATCAACTGTACAAAAGGACAGTGGTTCCGGATGAGGGGCCGGCCCTCCTGCCCTGTAGGGCGGGAGGGCGCTTAGCGATCAGTCGTGCTGCTGCAGTGTCAGGCCGCGGGTAGCCTGGTCAAGGTAACGCGAGTCGGACTCGGCCCCCAGCTTGATCATGAGGCGCAAGTCGTTGGGCGCGTCGGCGTGCTTGAGCGCGTCTTCATACGTGATTTCGCCCGCGGTGTAGAGGTCGTAAAGCGCCTGATCGAAGGTCTGCATGCCGACTTCGCGGGACTTCTTCATCAACTCCTTCAGCATGTGGATCTCGCCCTTGCGGATGTGGTCACTGACCAGCGGCGTATTGAGCAGGACCTCGATACAGGCGCGTCGCGCCTTTCCGTCCGGCGTGGAAATCAGCTGCTGCGCCACGATGCCCTTCATGTTGAGCGAGAGGTCCATGTAGAGCTGGTGGTGTCGGTCGGCCGGGAAGAAGTGGATGATGCGGTCCAGCGCCTGGTTGGCGTTGTTGGCGTGCAGCGTGGCCAGCACGAGGTGGCCGGTTTCGGCGAAGGCGATGGCGAAGTCCATCACCTCGCGGGTACGGATTTCACCGATCAGGATCACGTCGGGCGCCTGACGCAGCGTGTTCTTGAGTGCAATTTCAAAGGACTCGGTATCGATGCCCACCTCGCGCTGCGTGACAATGCAGCCATTGTGCTGGTGGATGAATTCGATCGGGTCTTCGATGGTGATGATGTGGCCGCGCGAATTGGCATTGCGGTGGCCGATCATGGAGGCCAGCGAGGTTGACTTACCCGTACCCGTGCCGCCCACGAAGATGATGATGCCGCGCTTGGTCATCGCCAGTTCCTTGACGATCGCGGGCAGCTTCAGGTCATCGACATTGGGGATCTTGGTCTCGATGCGGCGCAGCACCATGCCGACCAGATTGCGCTGGTAGTAGGCGGACACACGGAAGCGGCCGATGCCGCGCGCGGAAATGGCGAAGTTGCATTCCTTGGTCTGAGCGAACTCCTTGCGCTGTTGTTCGGTCATCACGCCGAGGACCACTTCGCGGGTCATTTCCGGCGAGAGAGGGGTCTTGGTGATGGGGACGACCTTGCCATTAAGCTTGATCGAGGGCGGTACGCCGGCGGTAATGAACATGTCCGAGCCGCCTTTCTGCACCATGATCTTGAGCAGGTCTTCGAATTCCATCGTCTTGTCTCCGGACGGCAGCGCCGTCGCAGCGTTCGTATTCGTGTCGGTTAGAGCGTAGCAGCGGATGCGGCTGCCTACCCGCAGAGGCGGGGATTCCTGTGACGGGGGCGGCAATGGCCGTCCCCATGCGACGGGGCCGGTGTCAGCCGGCGAAGTTCTCGGGCACCTTGGCCTTTTCGCGGGCCACGGCGTTGGTGACCAGTCCCTTCTGGACCAGCCCCTTGAGGCACTGATCCAGCGTCTGCATGCCAAGCGAACCGCCGGTCTGGATGGCCGAGTACATCTGCGCCACCTTGTTCTCGCGGATGAGGTTTCGGATGGCGGGCGTACCGATCATGATCTCGTGCGCCGCCACACGGCCCCCTCCGTTTTTCTTCAGGAGCGTTTGCGAGACGACGGCCTGCAGCGACTCGGAAAGCATGCCGCGCACCATTTCCTTTTCTTCGGCAGGGAACACGTCGATGACGCGGTCCATGGTCTTGGCGGCGGACGTGGTATGCAGGGTCCCGAACACCAGGTGGCCGGTTTCTGCCGCGGTAAGCGCGAGACGGATGGTTTCCAGGTCGCGCATTTCGCCCACGAGGATGATGTCGGGGTCTTCACGGAGCGCGGAGCGCAGCGCCTCGGAGAAGCCGAGCGTGTCACGATGGACCTCGCGCTGGTTCACCAGGCACTTCTTGGATTCGTGCACGAATTCGATGGGATCCTCGATGGTGAGGATGTGCTCGTAGCGGGTGTTGTTGATGAAGTCGAGCATGGCCGCGAGGGTGGTCGACTTGCCGGAGCCCGTGGGGCCGGTCACGAGCACGATGCCGCGCGGTGTCTCGGAGATGTTCTGGAACACCTTGCCCATCCCCAGGTCTTCCATGGTGAGCACTTTCGAGGGAATGGTACGGAAGACGGCACCGGCGCCACGGTTCTGGTTGAAAGCATTGACGCGGAAACGGGCGACGCCCGGCACTTCGAAGGAGAAGTCGGTCTCCAGGAATTCTTCGAAGTCCTTGCGCTGCTTGTCGTTCATGATGTCGTAGACGAGGCGGTGGACTTCCTTGTGCTCCAGCGGCGGCAGGTTGATGCGGCGCACGTCCCCGTCCACGCGGATCATCGGGGGCAGGCCGGCCGAGAGGTGCAGGTCGGATGCCCCGTTCTTGGCGGAAAACGCAAGCAGTTCGGTGATGTCCATGAAAACTCCATCAAGGGCACTCGCGGCACTGGGACCGCTCTGCCAGAATCGTTACTTGTTATCTTTGCCGCGTGGCAGTGGCCGGCAGGTCCGGCTACGTTAACGCCACCTAGGGCAGGCCTTCAATAATGAGCGACTTTGCCACAAACCTGAAAAATCTACGCGAACGTATCGCGCGGGCCGAGCAGTTGGCCGGCCGCCCGTCCGGCGAAGTCCGCCTTCTGGCGGTGAGCAAGACCCAGCCGGCCGCCGCCGTGCGCGAGGCGTGGCAGGCGGGACAGAAGGCATTCGGCGAAAACTATGTTCAGGAAGGGGTGGCAAAAGCGCAGGCGCTGGCGGACCTGCCCCTTGAGTGGCACTTCATCGGGCCCCTGCAAAGCAACAAGACCCGGGACGTGGCAGCGCATTTTGCGTGGATCCACTCGGTCGACCGCGAGAAGGTCGCCCGTCGCCTGTCGGAGCAGCGCCCGGCAAGTCTGCCGCCCCTGCAGGTATGCCTGCAGGTCAATATCGATGACGAAGCAGGCAAGTCCGGCTGCCCGGTTGCCGAATTGCCGGCACTGGCGAGGGCGGTGATGACCCTGCCCAACCTTGTCCTGCGGGGGCTGATGTGCATTCCCCGACCCGGGAACGCGGATGCCTTCACCGCCCTTGCAAAGACACGGCAGGATTTACTCGCTAGTATTCCGGGGCTTTTACCGGAGCGCTTCGACACCCTGTCCATGGGCATGTCCGATGACCTGGAGGCGGCAATCACCGCCGGCAGTACGCTGGTCCGGGTCGGGACGGCGCTGTTCGGCGCACGCTCCTACGGAGCGGCGCCAGGGGCGTCCTGATGCGGCACCGGTAGCGCTCCGTTTTCGTGGCTCCATCGCTCCCCGTGGCGTTGTCTCTGCCGGTACCTGCCGGGCAGTCGTGACCCGGGAAGGGCGGCAACACAGGTTCATCCTTATGACAACGACGATCGGGTTCATTGGCGCCGGCAACATGGCCTCTGCGCTGGTGGGCGGTTTGGTGGCTCGGGGCTGGTCGCCGCGCTCCATTGCCCTCTCCGATGCAGTGCCGGCGGCGCTGCAGCCTCATGCGGCCCGCGGCCATTTCACCAGTGCCGACAACCTCGCCGTGGTTGACCGGGCCGATGTCCTGGTCCTTGCCGTGAAGCCCCAGGTCATGTCCAGTGTGCTGCAGCCGCTCGCGGAGCGTATGCAGGCCCGCCGCCCCCTGATCATCTCGATCGCCGCCGGCATTCCGGTGGCCAGCATCCACCATTGGCTCGGTGGTGATCTGCCGGTCGTGCGTGCGATGCCCAATACCCCGGCACTCGTGCAGACGGGCGCCACCGGCCTGTTTGCCAGTGACGCTGTCAGCGCGGCGCAGCGGACAGAAGCCGAAGCCATCCTGGGCGCGGTCGGTCTGACACTGTGGGTGGAGGAAGAGCGGCTGATCGATGCGGTGACGGCGGTCTCCGGATCTGGTCCGGCCTATTTCTTCTACGTGATGGAGGCCATGATGGCGGCAGGCGAGTCCCTCGGCCTTGATCCTGCCACGGCCCGTGCCCTGACGTTGCAGACGGCGCTGGGCGCCGCCCAGATGGCCATTACGGCGGATGTCGGGCCGGACGAGTTGCGTCGCCGGGTTACTTCCCCGGGGGGGACCACGGAGCGTGCCATCGCCACCCTTGAGGCCGCGGAAGTTCGTGCTGTCTTCGGCCGGGCACTGGCAGCCTGTGCGGCCCGCGGCGCCGAGCTGGCCCAACAGCTCGGCAAGACGGAATAATCCCGTCGTCACCGATTCCAGGATGTCCGCATGAACGTGTCGCAGGAAATTGCCCGCCTTCTCCTCAATACCGGTGTCGATCTGTACATCTTCGTCCTGTGGCTGCGGTTTGTCCTGCAGGCCCTCGGCGCTGATTTCTACAATCCGCTGTCGCAATTCACCGTGCAGGCAACGCGTGCGCTGGTCGATCCACTCGACCGGTTGTTCCAGCGCAAGGCACCGCCCGGCGCCATCAACATGCGCCGCTATCGGAACAACCGCTGGAGCTTTGGCGCGCTGATCCTGATCGTCATGATCAAGCTGCTGCAGATCTCGCTGCTGGGCCTCCTTGCCTATCACCAGCAGTTGCCTGCCGTTGTGACCGGCTATGTCGCGCTGCTGAACTTTCCGGCACCGGGCGATGTGCTGTTGCCGGTGACGGGCCTGCTGCCCATGCTCGTGAATTTTTATTTCTATGCCATCGTCGCCGGTGCCATCCTGTCGTGGGTGGCGCCACACAATCCGAGCGTTGGCGCGATTTTCCAGGTCACCGAACCCATCCTCCGGCCCTGCCGCCGTTTGCTCCCGCCCATGGGCGGCCTGGATATTTCCCCGTTCCTCGCAATTGTCGGATTGCAGGTGGTGGAAATCCTTCTTCGGGCGTCTGCCGGCAAGATCGCGCAACTGCTCGGGCTATGAGCGCCCCGGTTCGTCACGAGGCCGATGCGGTGACCCTTGTACTGCATGCGCAACCCGGTGCCCGGGAAAGTGCCTTTGCAGGTCTCCACGGAGAGGCGCTGAAAGTGCGGCTGGCCGCGCCAGCCCAGGAGGGAAAGGCCAACCGGGAGCTTTGCCGCTTTCTGGCCGAGGCCTTCGGGGTTCCGCTGGCGGCGGTGGAGTTGCTGAGTGGCGAAAGCAGTCGCCACAAGCGGGTAAAAATCCGGTCGCCGCGCGCCTGGCCTCCTGCATTGGCGGCATGGCAGTGATATAAGACGGCATGGTGGTCCGCCAGCCACAACAACAAGACGGCGGGCACGCACCCGTCAGCGTCGGAACTTTTTGAGGGATGATCTTCGTATGGATCAGCTGTCGCACCAGGTAGAAGCCTTTACCGCCTGGAAACAGGCCATTGCCCGCGAGATCGCACGCTATCGCAACTGGCTCAACAACCAGGGCCTGAACAATCGCGAGGTCGACGACCGACTGGCCGGCACGCTCAAGCAACTGCGGTCCGACCGCATCCTGCTCGCCTTCGTCGGCGAGTTTTCGCGCGGCAAGTCCGAACTCATCAATGCCATCCTCGGCAAGCACTACGGCCAGCGCCTGCTGCCCACCCGCATCGGTCGCACCACCATGTGCCCGACCGAGCTGTTCTATGACGCCACCGCCACGGGCGCCTACATCAAGCTGCTGCCCATCCAGACCCGCGCGGGGGGCATATCGGTACAGAGCTACAAGGAACAGCTGGAACACTGGGTCCATCTGACCATCAATCTCGATGACCAGAACTCGATGAAGAAGGCCTTCACCGAAGTGTCGCAGACGCGGGAAGTGACGGCCGACGAGGCAGGTGAACTCGGCTTCGACGTGCAGTTCCTCGAGCCCTCGCTGGGTCGCCCCGGGCATGTGCATATACCGGCCTGGCGGCACGCCATCATCAATATCGATCATCCGCTGCTCCGGCAGGGCCTCGCCATCATCGACACGCCGGGCCTGAACGCACTCGGTGCCGAGCCGGAGCTGACCCTTTCCCTGTTGCCCGATGCGCAAGCCCTGGTGTTTGTGCTGTCGGCCGACACCGGCCTCACGGCATCGGATTTCGCCATCTGGAACAACCACGTCAGCGAAATCGCGCAACGCAGGGGCGCGGCGGTTTATGCCGTGCTCAACAAGATCGACCTGCTCTGGGACGAGGACGAAGAAGACGACGTGGCGGAAGAGGCCGTCGAACGCATTTCGCGTCTGACGGCCAAACAGCTCAACCTGCCACCCGAGAACGTGCTGGCGCTGTCGGCCAAGCAGGGCTACAAGGCGCGCCTTGCCAATGACACCGACCTCCTGAAACGCAGCCGTCTCGAGCTGCTCGAGACGGCGCTTGCGCGGTCCGTCGTGAATGCCAAGGAAGTGTCGATCAAGACCTCCCTCGTACGGGAGCTGTCAGAAATGGTGGATGCCAGCCGCCAGGCCGTGCTTGCGCAGCGTGTACGTCTGGAGGCCGAGGAACGTGTGCAGGCGAGCGGCAGCCGCGACACCGAGCACGAGCTTGTGTTGCTGACGCGGGCGACCCAGCAGGACCAGATTGCCTACAACAAGCGACTCACCTTCCTGCAGCAAAGCCGCAAGCTCATGGAGCAGCAATTGCCGCGTCTGGTGCGGCCGCTTGAGCCATCCCGACTTGAGGGCCACAACCTGCGTGCCCGTGACCAGGCACTGAACAACCGGCTCGGCATGGGCGTGCCGGCCGCGGTGACGGCGTACTTCCAGGGGTTGAAGACCGATTTCGGACAGTTCCGCCAGGAAGTCGAGACCACGCAGTTGCTGATCCAGAAGCTCTACCAGCGGTACACGCAGGAAACCGGTGCCGTGGCGCCATCCGTTCCCCAGTACGACTCCAGCCGTTTCCTGCAGGATGTGGATGATCTCGAGGGCCAGGCGGCGCCCTACAAGAACCGCTTCAGCAACCTCCTCGGTGGACAGCAAAAGCTGTTCGAGCGCTTTTTCGACACCATGGCTCACCAGGCCGACGGCATCTACGGCCGGGCGCGGGCGGAAGCGGAGCGCTGGTGCAAGCAGTCGCTGGCGCCGCTCATGCAGCATACCCTGGAGGCGAAAAAGCGTCTGGAACTGCAGGTGGAGCGGCTCAACAAGCTGCGCAGTTTCGGCGAGAACCGCTTCGAGAAATCCGGCTCCATCCGCGAGCAGAGGGAAGGTCTGCGGGAGCAGCAGGGCCTGCTGGAGGACATTCTCAGCCGGCTGAAGGATCCCGCCCTGGGTGCGGCGCCGGCGGCCGCGCCCCCGGCATCAACCGCCCGCCCGTCGGCCTGATCCGTATTCGACACCGTGGCATTCCCCGTCCACCCCCGGGTACGCCCGCGGGTGGCTTGCGGGTCCGGCCCCGGGGTGAGCCGCATCCCGGTGAGGCTTGGCGGTGAGCCTGTCCGCTTCCCGCCGTGCGGGCACGCCCTGTAGACTTGCGGGCCTTGCTGATTGCCGTGTCGCCATGCCCCAGTCCATCCCCGCCGACTCTGTCGGCCTCGTTACGCCGCAAACGGTGCATTTCGCCGAGCCGCTCGAGCTTGAGTGCAAGCGCACCCTTGTCGGCTTTGACATCATGTACGAGACCTACGGCACCCTGAGCGCGGCTCGCGACAACGCCGTGCTGATCTGCCATGCGCTCTCGGGTCATCACCATGCGGCCGGCTACCACCATATGGATGACAGCAAGCCGGGATGGTGGGACGAATGCATCGGACCGGGCAAGGTCATCGACACCAACCGCTTCTTTGTGGTCGCCCTGAACAATCTGGGTGGCTGCAACGGCTCCACGGGCCCTTCGTCGCTGAACCCGGCCTCCGGCCAGAACTACGGCCCGGACTTTCCCATGGTAACGGTGAAGGACTGGGTGAACGTGCAGGCGCGGCTGTCCGATCACCTCGGCATCGCCCAGTGGGCGGCCATCGTCGGCGGATCGCTCGGCGGCATGCAGGTCCTGCAGTGGTCGATCGACTATCCCGAGCGCCTGCGGCATGCGGTGGTGATCGCCTCGGCGCCCAAGCTGTCGGCCCAGAACATCGCGTTCAACGAGGTGGCACGGCAATCCATCCTGACGGACCCGGACTTCCACGGGGGCCGTTATTACCAGTACGACACCTATCCGCGTCGGGGCCTCATCCTCGCGCGCATGGTCGGCCACATTACTTATCTTTCCGACGAGGCCATGAAGCAGAAGTTCGGACGCGACCTGCGCTCCGGCCAGTTCATGTTCGGCTTCGACGTCGAGTTTCAGGTCGAGTCCTATTTGCGTCACCAGGGTGAGACGTTCTCGCGCAACTTCGACGCCAATACGTATCTGTTGATGACGAAGGCGCTGGACTATTTCGATCCGGCACGCGAATACGGCAATGATCTCAATGCGGCCCTGCGCCGGGCCCGCTGCAAGTTCCTGGTGATTTCCTTCACCACGGACTGGCGTTTCTCGCCGGAGCGGTCGCGTGAAATCGTCAATGCACTGGTTCAGGAGCGCAAAGACGTGGTGTATGCGGATATCGACGCTCCCCAGGGGCATGACTCTTTCCTCATGCCCATTCCGCGGTATCTGGATATTTTTGGCGCCTACATGCGACGTATCCCCGTTGGCGATGCCGCCCCGAAGGAGTCCGGCCATGCGGCTTGACCTCAAGCTTGCCGAACAGTGGGTAAAGCCCGGCACGCGCGTGCTCGATCTCGGCTGTGGCGAAGGTGAGTTGCTGTCGCATCTGCGCGACAACTTCAATGTCCATGGTTACGGCGTGGAAATTGATCCCGACCGCATCACGGCGGCCATCGAGAACGGAGTGAATGTCCTGCAGCAGAACCTGAACGACGGTCTCGCGAACTTCCACGATGGCAGCTTCGATACGGTGATCATGACGCAGGCGCTGCAGGCGGTCGAAGCCCCGGATGTCCTTCTCGACGACATGCTGCGCGTGGCGCGAGAAGCCATCATCACCTTTCCGAATTTCGCGCACTGGGTGACCCGTTTCTACCTGACCTTCAAGGGCATGATGCCGGTGTCCGAGGCCCTGCCGTACACCTGGTACAACACGCCCAATATTCATTTGTGCACGTTCCGCGACTTTGATGCGCTATGCGCGGCCAAGGGCATTACCGTGCTGGATCGCCTGGCCGTCGACGGTGGCCAGCAGGGCAGTGTGCTGGCGCAGCTGTTTCCCAACCTGTTCGGCGAAGTCGCCATTTACCGCGTCACCCGCCTCACGACCACTCGTTGATCGAGCGGCACCGTCAGGATGTCGAGGACTCAATGAAGCAACTCGTACTTGCCACCGGCAATGCCGGCAAGCTGAAGGAGCTGCAGGGGCTGCTTGCCGACCAGCCCTTCGAGATCGTTACGCAAAAGTCGCTGGGAGTGACCGATGCTGACGAGACAGGACTGAGCTTCGTCGAGAACGCCTTGCTCAAGGCGCGCCATGCGTCGCGTGCGACGGGCCTGCCGTCACTGGCGGATGATTCCGGCTTGTGCGTCGACATCCTGGGCGGGGCACCGGGCATTTACTCTGCCCGCTATTCGGGGGAGGGGGCGACGGATGCGCGCAACAATGCGCGGCTGCTCGAGGTGCTGCAGCCGCTGCGCGGAGGCGGTCCGTTGACGGCGCGGTTTGTTTGCGTGCTGGCTTTGGTGCGTCACGCCGATGATCCGCTGCCGTTGTTGTGCCAGGCAGAGTGGGAAGGCGAGATTCTGGAGGCGCCGCGTGGCGAACAGGGGTTTGGCTACGATCCGCTCTTTTGGCTGCCCTCGGAAGGGATGAGCAGTGCGGAGCTGCCGCGTGAGCGCAAGAACGCCCTAAGTCACCGGGGTCAGGCCTTACAATTGCTCAAGGCGCGAATCGGTACGTTCCTCTGAGTCACGCGGAGGGGCGGCGGGTGGTGATGGGCCGCCGCGTTGTCGTCAGTTCGCGATGCGGCCTCGGCTATTGACCGGCCAGTGCGAGGATCGCGCGCCATTCTGCGGTACTGACCGGCATCACGGAGAGCCGCGATCCCTTCTGCACCAGCGCCAGGTTGGCGAGGGCGGGCGTGTCCTTCAGGCGGGCGAGGGGAATGATGGCCTCGAAGCGACGGGCGAAGCGCACATCGATGCCGTCCCAGCGGGGGGCATCCGCCGGCGACTTTGGGTCGAAATAGGGGCTGTCCGGATTGAACTGGGTGGGGTCGGGATAGGCGGCGCGCACGACTGTCATGACACCCGCAACGCCGGGCTCCGGACAGCTCGAGTGGTAAAAGAAGGCTTCATCGCCCGTACGCACGGCCCGCAGGAAATTGCGCGCCTGATAGTTACGGACGCCGTCCCATAGCGAGACACCCCTTTGTTGCAGGTCGTCGATGGAATACACCGACGGTTCCGATTTCAGTAGCCAGTACGCCATGATCCCTCTCCGGTCCCTCGCATGATCGCACTTCCTCCGCTCTCCCTCTATATCCATGTGCCGTGGTGCGTGCGCAAGTGTCCCTACTGCGATTTCAACTCGCATGCAGCGGGCGCGGAGCTGCCCGAGACGGCCTATGTCGATGCGCTCCTGGCAGACCTCCGGCAGGATCTGGATCTTGACCTGGTGCAGGGTCGGGAGATTGCCAGCATCTTCATTGGCGGCGGTACGCCTTCGTTGTTTTCGCCGGATGCGTATGCACGCCTGTTCGACGGCCTGCGCCGTGAGCTCCACTTTGCCAGTGATATCGAAATCACCCTCGAGGCCAATCCAGGCACGGTCGAGCAAGCCAAGTTCCGGGGATACCGCGCGCTCGGCGTCAATCGCCTGTCCATCGGCGTGCAGAGTTTCTCGCCGGAAAAGCTGGCGGCCCTGGGGCGCATTCATGGTCGCGACGAAGCGGTGCGTGCCGCCGAAGCCGCACGCGGCGCAGGCTTCGACAATTTCAACATTGATCTCATGCACGGCCTGCCGGGGCAGTCGGTGGCCGAGGCGCTGGCCGATGTGCGTCAGGCGCTCGCGCTCGCGCCAACCCACCTGTCCTGGTACCAACTCACCATCGAACCCAATACTGTGTTCTACCGCGATCCACCGGTGTTGCCGGAGGATGACACCTTATGGTCCATCCAGGAGGAAGGGCAGACACTGCTGGCGGAAGGCGGGTACCGTCAATACGAGGTGTCGGCTTATGCCCGGCCGGAGCGTGAGTGCCGGCATAACCGGAACTACTGGATGTTTGGCGACTATCTGGCGCTCGGTGCCGGTGCCCATGGCAAGGTGACGCGGCCTGCCAGTGCACTCGGGCAGGGTGGCGTATGGCGCTATGCCAAGACGCGCCTGCCGCGCGACTAC
>DASSUO010000149.1:0-3609 GCA_035706925.1 Moraxellaceae bacterium | reverse complement strand
TACGCGGACGCGACCCGCCTGCCTGCTTTGTCCGCTGCAGTCGGCATGCCGCGGGCTTGCGGAGGGCGAGCCGACGGCCTACCCCGGAAAGAAAGCCAGTCGCACCTTGCCGGAAAAATCGGTCACGCTTCTGGTGTTCGTGAATGCCGATGGCGAGGTGCTGCTGGAGCAGCGTCCGTCTCCCGGCATATGGGGCGGACTCTGGAGCTTTCCCGAGTCGGCGGCAGAGGATGATGTGTCGTTGCGGCAGGTACTCAAGGCCGAGTGGGGCCTGACGCGTCGCGTGCCGGAGTGGCAGGCGGAGCGTGGGCATACCTTCAGTCACTATCACCTGCGCATGCGGCCGGTACTGATCCCGGCGACAACGCTTCTGCCGCGCTCCGACCGGGCGCAGCGCTGGTGTAAACTGGACGACCTGCCGGCACTTGGATTGCCGGCCCCCATCAAGCAGATGCTGGGCGAATTTGCCGACCAGCAACGAGGTGAGTCATGACGCGCATGGTGTTCTGCCGCAAGCTGCAGAAAGAGGCAGAAGGCCTCGCTTTTCCGCCGTTCCCGGGTCCGGCGGGCCAGCAGCTTTTCGAGACGGTGTCGAAAGAGGCATGGCAGTCCTGGCTCAAGGAGCAGACCATGATCATCAACGAGAATCGCCTCAACGTCATGGATCCGCAATCGCAGGCCTTTCTGGCCGATCAGCGCGAGAAGTTCCTGGCCAACGAAGGTTACGAGCGCCCCAAGGGCTGGGTGCCCGAAAAGAAGTAAGGCGTTCTGCGCGTAACGGTACGACTCAATAGAGCGTGCCCTTGTGCCGTGCATAGGCTTGCAGCACCTCAACCGCCGCATGGCGCGCCACATCTTCCTGTACCGACACGCCTCGCCGGTGCAGTGATGCCGTCCAGTCGACAGGTTTGTCACCTTCATCGAAGCCGATGGCCTCCGCATCGGCGCCACGTGCGCCACAGACCACGCGGCTGATGCCCGACCAGGGAATGGCGCCAAGGCACATGGCGCAGGGTGCGCAGGACGTGACGAGGGTGAAATGGCCGGCGCGACGCAGGTCGTGTGTGCCGAGCTGTTGCTGGGCCAGCATCAGCGCCACCATTTCCGCGTGCAGCACCGAATTACTTTCGGGTACCACGCGATTGCAGCCGGCGGTTACCAGGCTGCCCTGGCTATCCAGCACCAGGGCGGCAAACGGGCCTCCCCCCTCCTCGACATTGCGCCGCGACAGTTCCACCGCAAATGCCATGGCTGCGATGTCGTCACCGAAGGTCAGTGGCGAGGACGGGAGCAGCCAGTCTGGCAGCGAGAGGGAAAGTTGCATGGTGGGCTCCTCGAAGGCGTCACCGCATTGTGGGGTGCCGGGTGTTCAGCGGCAACGGTGCGTCCATGGGCAGCCCACTTCACAAATGCCGTGCCGGAAATGAAAAAGCCCGCCAGAAGGCGGGCTTTTTCATCGGCGCGAGAGGGCATGGCCCTCGTGCACATCAGCCGCGGCTGGCGCGCTTGCGCTCGTTTTCCGTCAGGTACTTCTTGCGGATACGAATGGACTGCGGGGTCACTTCCACCAGCTCGTCGTCCTCGATGAACTCCAGCGCCTGTTCCAGCGTCATGCGGATCGGCGGGGTCAGCGTCAGGGCTTCGTCGGTGCCGGCGGCGCGGATGTTGGTGAGCTGCTTGGCCTTTGTCGGGTTCACGACCATGTCTTCGCCACGCGCGTTCTGTCCGACGATCATGCCTTCATACACTTCGGTCTGCGGGCCGATGAAGAGACGACCGCGGTCCTGCAGGGTGAACAGCGCGTAGGCCAGCGCGGTGCCGCCGGTCATGGATACCAGCACGCCGTTGTTGCGCTTTGCCACGTCGCCGGACTTCACGGGACCGTACTTGTCGAAGCTCGAGGTCATGATGCCGGTGCCGGACGTCATGGTCAGGAATTCGGAACGGAAGCCGATCAGGCCGCGGGACGGAACGGTCGCCATGATGCGCACGCGGCCCTTGCCGTCGAGCACCATGTCGGTGAGTTCGCCCTTGCGCAGACCCATCTGCTCCATCACGGAACCCTGGTGCTGTTCTTCCACGTCGAAAATCACGTTTTCGAACGGCTCCATCTTCTGGCCGTCGATTTCCTTCATGATCACTTCGGGACGCGACACGCCGAGTTCATAGCCTTCACGGCGCATGGTTTCGATCAGCACCGACAGGTGCAGCTCGCCACGGCCGGACACCTTGAAGCGGTCCGGGGAATCGGTGGGCTCGACGCGCAGGGCGACGTTGTGGATCAGCTCCTTTTCTAGGCGGTCCTTGATGTTGCGCGAGGTCACGAACTTGCCTTCGCGGCCGGCGAAGGGCGAGTTGTTGACCTGGAAGGTCATGCTCACCGTCGGCTCGTCGACAGACAGCGGCGGCAGGGCTTCGACGTTCTGCGGGTCGCAGAGGGTGTCAGAGATCTGCAGGCCTTCCATGCCGGTCACGCAGACGATGTCACCGGCCTGGGCTTCCGGCACTTCGACGCGGGTCAGGCCGTGGTAGCCCATGATCTGCAGCACGCGGCCGTTACGCTTCTTGCCTTCGGAGTCGACGATGACGACGGGGCTGTTGGTCTTGACCTTGCCGCGGGTGATGCGGCCGACACCGATGACGCCCACGTAGCTGTTGTAGTCCAGCGAGGAGATCTGCATCTGGAAGGGTCCGTCGACGTCCGCATCCGGCGGCGACACCTTGTCGACTACGGTTTCGAACAGCGGGGTCATGTCCGGGGCCAGCTTGTCGAGCTCAAGGCCGGCGATGCCGTTCAGGCCGGAACCATAGACGATGGGGAAGTCGAGCTGCTCGTCAGTGGCGCCCAGCTTGTCGAACAGGTCGAACACCTGGTCGATGACCCAGTCCGGACGCGCGCTGGGGCGGTCGACCTTGTTGATCACCACGATGGGCTTGAGGCCCTGGGCAAAGGCCTTCATGGTCACGAAGCGGGTCTGCGGCATGGGGCCGTCCTGGGCGTCCACCAGCAGCAGCACAGAATCGACCATGGACAGCACGCGCTCCACCTCGCCGCCGAAGTCGGCATGGCCCGGGGTGTCGACGATGTTGATGCGGTATTCGGTGCCGGTGCGCTTGTCCAGCCACTTGATGGACGTGTTCTTGGCCAGGATGGTGATGCCGCGCTCCTTTTCCTGGTCGTTCGAGTCCATGACGCGCTCGATCTCCCCGGCGCGCTCGCCCAGGGTGCCGGACTGCTGCAGGAGCTTGTCGACGAGGGTGGTCTTGCCATGGTCGACGTGGGCAATGATGGCGATGTTACGAATGTTCTGGAGGGACACAATGTTCACCGGGCCTGGAGGCCGCTGTCTAAAAAGGCGGCGATTATACCGATTGTGGCGGCCGGCGCATCCCGGATGGTCGGGCACATTGCATTTGCCCTGTAGTGGCGGCGTCATCCGGCCCTGATACGATGGGATCGCGTGTCATTTTCCTGTCATCCTTCAAGGAGGAATCCCATGTCGTCGACCGACAATCCCTACCGTCCGCCCACTGCCGCCGTCAGCGATATCCCGAGTCCGGGGGGCGCTACCCACTTTTCCGCCCCGGGTGCCACCGTGGATGCGGGTC
>DASSUO010000148.1:0-14428 GCA_035706925.1 Moraxellaceae bacterium | reverse complement strand
ATCGGCGCCGTGGTGCGGCTCCGCGATTTCAAGCTGGTAAGGGCCGATACGGACCGACAGGCCCGGCTTGAGAAGTTGCGTGCGGGCGGTGCCGGTCAGCGTGGCATCGTTGAACGCTTCACTGGCTTCCAGCAATTGCGGGCCGCTGCGCCCGAGGAAAATGCTGCGGGCATGCAGGGGAACGCGCGGGTCGGCCAGTCGCAGTTCGCATTCCGCGCCGCGGCCGATGCGTATCTGGTCCGCCTGGATCTCGCGGCTCGCGCGCATGGGGTTGCCGCGCGGCGAGCGGGTAATGGTGGTGACGATGACTTTCATGAGGTCACCAGTAATAGAAGACGGACAGGATGTGGGCGCCGAGCGCTGCCAGCAGCGCAATTGCCAGCGGTACATGCACCAGTAGCCAGAGGTCCAGCCAGGTGCGCAGGTGCAGGTAGCGGCGCAACCGGTTGAGCCGTGCCAGCTTCTGGAGCTGCAGTCGGTAGATGTCGCCGTTCACCCGCAATTGCGCCTCGGTAAGGCCGGCCACGCCGGCATCGAGCATTGCCACGACCGCCGCCGTGCGGCAGCCAGGATTGCGACCGGCCAGTTGCTGGCCGTAGTGACGGAACAGCGGCGCTCCCAATGAGTCGAGCAGGGCCCGATTGACGTGGTCCACGTGGTTCATCGCCAGATTGCGGCAGTCATTGTCGATGGCGGTGATCGCCAGCAGGTGCTGCTCCAGCGTTTCACCGGACAGCGCACTATTGAGGCGATCGGGAGTCACCAGATAGAGATAGAGCCCCCAGAAGCCGCTCAGGACCACGGCCAGGGTCAGCACGTACGCCAGGGTGTGGACGTTCCACCCCACCTGGAAGCCGGTGTGCAGCGTCGCAATCACGACGAGCGCGGTGCCCAGATACACGTGCGCGGACAGCCATCCGCGGAGGGTACCCAGTGACGACGCATAGGCGCGTTTGCGCACGCCGTAGGCCGTGAGCCACACAATGAGCAGGGCGCCGACCGTCCCCAGCAGGTAGCCGAGCCAGGTGCCGCCCCCGGGGCGCGGTGACGGGTCGTGCCAGAGGTAGGCCAGCGTGGAAACCAGGACGGTGCCCACGGCGAGCTTGAGATAGCGGTGGCCCAGATGGGCGAGGAAGGAGGCGTGAGTCATGTCCGTCCGCTAGACAGTGCCGCCGTGCGGCAGATGGAAAATTGCCGGCTGCGCCGGTTGCGCAGGCGTCAAAAAGGGCGGTCTTGAGGCCGCCGACCGTCGCCTGGCGCACCCCGCCCGGCCCGGTCGCATTTTTCGTTGCGCGGAGGGTGGACGAGTCTGGCGGCGAATTCAATCGCAAGAGAGTGGATAAGTGGCTGACGATCGTCGGACAGGCCACGGGAAGCCAAGCAAGAACCGGGCCTGGCAGGAGGGACTGAGCCCCGGAGCCCGGCTTGACGGGCATCAAGCCGGGCTCCGGGGCGGGAACTATGCTGATGGTCGACAGCAGGGGCGACGCGGGCGTCGCCGGGACAGGGAGGTGCCATGTACCAGCCTTTCTTCACCGATCGGCGGGATGCCGGACGACAGCTGGCGGCCGTGTTATTGCCTTATGCCGGTCGCCGCGACGTTGTGGTACTCGGCTTGCCCCGGGGCGGCGTACCTGTTGCCTACGAGGTCGCGCGGGCCCTGAAGGCGCCGCTGGATATTTTTGTCGTGCGCAAGCTCGGGGTGCCGGGTCATGAGGAGTACGCCATGGGCGCCATCGCGTCCGGTGGCGTACGTGTGCTGCATGACGAGGTGGTCCGTGCCTTGCGCATTCCGGCCGAGGCGATAGCCGACGCCACCGTGCGCGAGCAGCGCGAGCTGGAGCGTCGGGAGGCGGCCTACCGTGACGGCCGACCCGCGCCGGAACTGGCGGGCCAGACGGTGCTGCTGGTCGATGACGGCCTTGCGACCGGTGCAAGCATGGAGGCCGCCATCGAAGCAGTACGGGAGCAGGCGCCCGCCCGCATCGTGGTGGCGGTCCCGGTGGCCCCGGCCGACACGTGCCGACGTCTGCGACAGACCTGCGACGATCTCGTGTGTGTGGAATCACCCGAGCCCTTCGACGCGGTCGGACTGTGGTACCGGAATTTTCCGCAAACCACCGATGATGAAGTGCGCGACTTGCTGGCCGCAGGGAGGCCGTCATGAGTCTTGAATCATTGGCGCAGCGGCTGCGGGGTGAGGCTGTCCCGCTGCTGGGCGAAGAGGGCGACTACGATGCCCTGCTGGAACAGATCGGGGACTCGCGGTTCGTCTTGCTGGGTGAAGCCTCGCACGGAACCCACGAGTTCTACCGTGAGCGCGCCCTGATCACCCAGCGACTGATTGCCGAGAAAGGCTTCACGGCCGTGGCGGTCGAGGCCGACTGGCCGGATGCCTGGCGCGTGAACCGCTTTGTTCGTGGTCTGGGTGATGACGAATTTGCGAGTGATGCGCTGGAGGGCTTCCGCCGTTTCCCGACCTGGATGTGGCGCAACAGCGACGTGGTGAATTTTGTCGATGGATTGCGTGACTGGAACGATGGCGTCGGCACCGGAGCGCAAAAAGTCGGCTTTTACGGTCTCGATCTCTACAGCCTGCACGCCTCGATGGAGGCGGTTCTGCATTATCTCGACCGGGTCGATCCGCCGGCGGCGCGGCGGGCACGCGAGCGCTATGGCTGTTTCGACCGGTTTGGCGATGATAGCCAGCACTACGGGTTCATGACTGGCCTGCGCGCGGCACCCTCCTGCGAGGAGGAAGTGATCGCGCAGTTGCTGGACTTGCAGCGTCACCGCACGCGTCTGGCGCTACCCCGTGGCGAGCATGCCGACGAGGCATTTTACGCCGAACAGAACGCGCGCCTCGTGCGCAACGCCGAACGCTATTACCGCACGATGTACCTCGGCACGGTGTCGTCCTGGAACCTGCGCGACCAGCACATGATGGAAACGCTGGAGGCCCTGGTCGCCCATCAGGCGGAACAGGGCCAGACAGCAAAAGTGGTGTTGTGGGCGCACAATTCCCATCTGGGCGATGCGCGTGCAACCGAGATGGGGGGACGTCGCGGCGAGCTCAATATCGGTCAGCTCGTGCGCGAGCGCTACGACGATGCGGCCTTCCTGGTCGGATTCACCACGCATGAGGGCACTGTCACCGCCGCGCGTGACTGGGACGAGCCGGCCCGGCGCCGTGTCGTGCGGCCAGCGCGGTCCGACAGCTACGAGGGACTGTTTCATCATGTCGGGCTGGCCGGCTTCCATCTCCCTCTGCGGGGCGGTACGGCGGCGTCCCTGCTGGCGGAGCCACGGCTCGAGCGTGCCATCGGCGTGATCTACCGACCGGAGACGGAGCGTCAGAGTCACTATTTCGAGGCCACGCTGCCGCGACAATTTGACGCGGTCCTGCACTTTGACGTGACGCGGGCGGTGGAGCCGCTCGAGCGCGGTGCGCACTGGCTGGCGGGAGAAGCGCCAGAGACCTATCCGTCAGGCATGTAGGGCGGCCGCATCTGCAATCCGTGACCGGAGGGAGTCGTGATGAAGGACGAAACCGGCATCATCGAGCAGCACCTTCAGATTCCCGCGGGCGACGTACTCCTGCACGCCGACCTGCGAATGCCGTCTGCGGCGCAGGGGCTTGTGCTGTTTGCACATGGCAGTGGCAGCAGTCGCCACAGTTCCCGCAACCGCTATGTGGCCCAGGTGTTGAACGAGGCGGGCCTTGCCACCCTTCTTGCCGACCTGCTCACCGAGGAAGAGGAAGTGATCGATGAACAGACGCGTCATCTCCGGTTTGATATCGGCTTGCTGGCCGATCGCGTGGTCGGGATGACCGACTGGGTCGCTGCCTCTCCGCTCACGCGCGGACTGCCGCTCGGCTATTTTGGTGCCAGCACCGGCGCAGGCGCGGCGCTGGTGGCGGCCGCACACCGTCCGGACGACGTTCGCGCCGTGGTATCGCGCGGCGGTCGTCCGGATCTGGCCGGCACGGCATTGCCGCGCGTAAAGGCGGCCACATTGCTCATTGTCGGTGGGGCGGATGAAGAGGTCATCGAGTTGAATGAGCGGGCGCTGGCCTTGCTGGCCTGCGAGCGACGCCTCGTGACAGTGCCGGGAGCGACCCACCTGTTTCCGGAGCCGGGCACGCTGGAGCAGGTGGCGATGCTGGCGCGCAATTTCTTCCTTGCCCATCTGTCGCCGCGACCCCGCGGCTGACGTCCTGCATCCGGGGCTCTGCGTGCGGCCGGCGGGCCCGTCTTACCGTTCTTTCGTTCGCTGAAGCACGCCAGAGGCGAGGCCGGACGTGAGCCGCTCCAGGTAAAGCAGCGCCTTCCCGCGGCCGGCGACGACCAGATGCGGCTTTCGTGCGGCGATAGCGGGAATTACCTGCGCCGCAAGTGCCGCCGCACTCATGCCGCGATCCGCATCATGTGCAGGGTCCGCATGGGGATGCGGACGGCCGTCCTTGCCGAGTGCGTCACGATCCATGTCGGTATCGACCAGGCCGGGAAACACTAGCGTCACGGCAATGCCGAGTTCGGCCACCTCGGCACGAAGGGCCTCGAAGAAGCCGGTCAATGCGTGCTTGGTGGCGGCATAGGCGGCGTGTCCTGGCGCCGCCACCAGCCCGAGAAGATCGGACACGACGACCACCTGCCCGGCCGGGCTGTGGCGGATCATGTGCGGCAGGACAAGCTTGGTGAGCGCCACGGTGCCGAAGTAGTTGACCTCCATGAGGTAACGATCGACGTCCGTCGTGGTGTCCAGGGCAGCCGAGTGTTGTGAAATTCCTGCATTGTGGACCAGGATGTCGACGTGGCCGGCCTGGGTGCGCACGGCCTCCCAGGCGTTGTGCAGTGTTTCCGGTTGCGCGAGATCGAGCGGCACGACCCAGTGACGGGCCGGCAATCGGCACACGGATTTGGTGTGATGCAGGGCGTCGCGTTCGGACGCGGGCGCCGACAGGATGACGCGCGCGTCGTACTGCGCAAACTCGCGCGCCAGCGCGACACCGATTCCGCGTGAAGCGCCGGTGATCCAGACTACCTTGTCGTGCAGATAATCGTGCAGCGTGTCCTTGCCCATGGTGCGTTCCCCGCGGCGCGGTAACGACCGCCCCTGGCGTTACGGGCGGCTTGAGAGTCAGGCGCGCTTGCGTCGGGGCTGCAGCCGCAGCGACAGCTCGCGGTTACAGAGCAGGCGGAAGCAGCGCGCCAGTCGGATCGCGGCCAGCTCGGAGTCCTGGTGGACGCCGGTCAGGTTCATGAACCCGTGTCCCAGATTATTGACCCGCACGAGCTCAACCTCCACTCCCTGGGCGCACAGGTGATCGGCATAGGCCTCGCCCTCGTCCCGCAGCATGTCGAAGCCCGCCGTGACAACGACGGCCGGTGCGACGGGGGGCAGGGGATGCGCCAGCAGGGGCGAGACGCGGTGGTCCTGCCCCAGGCCGTTGTCGCCGGCGAGATACAGGGAATAGAACCACTCGCGGTCTTCGTCGGTGAGGAAGAAGCCTTTTCCGAAGCGGTCGTGGGAGGGGCGGCGCACCGTGCGGTCAGTGCCCGGGTAGATCAGCAATTGCGCCAGCAAAGGGTGGCCTTCTGCTGCCATCTGCTGGGCGGCCACGGCGGCAAGGTTGCCGCCGGCGCTGTCGCCTCCCACGGCGATGGCGCCGGGGCGGACGCCGAAGCGGTCCGCGTTTGCCTGGGCCCAGCGGAGGGCTGCCACGGCATCCTGCACGGGGGCAGGGAACGGGTGCTCAGGCGCCAGACGGTAATCGACTGACAGCACCTGCATGCCGGACTCGATGCACAGCAGGCGGCACACATCATCGTGAGTGTCGAGGTCGCCGAGAACGAAGCCGCCGCCGTGAAAATACACCAGCAGTGCCGGCAGGGCCCCGCTGTCATCGGGAATGTAATGGCGCGCCTTCAGTTCACCGGCGGCCCCCTGCACGGTCAGGTCATGCACGGCGTGGACAGGGTAGCCCGCGCGCAGGGGAAGAATGTCGCGCCGGAAGCGGCGGCGGGCCTCGGTGACGTCGATCGCTCCCGGGTTGGTCTCCTGCGCGGAGAGCTTGCGCAAATAAATCAGCCAGTGCAGCAGCGGAGAGAGCGACGCCCCGTCGTCATTGACGGGCGCACGCAGCACAGGGCGGGGAATCAGGGCGGTGACCTGGTCGAGCGTACGGACGAAGGTGCGGCGCAGCGGAAGCATCGGGATCATTGTCGTTATCACTCTCAGCCGGTGGCGACATCCGGTCGAATCTACTCTTGACCCGGGGCAAGGGAAAGACGGTGCCGGCGAGTCAGGTAGGTGATGGCGCGCGGGTTCGCAGGCCGCACCGTCGAGGGTTACCGGTCGTGCTGCAGCAATTGCAGGATGGAGGAGAAATCGAGCCGCTCCTTGCCTTGCGCCATGTGCAGCGCATAGAGCTGCTTTGCCAGTGCGCCGAGCGGTGTTGCGGAGTGGCTCTTTTGTGCCGCCTCCATGGCGAGCCCCAGATCCTTGTTCATCAGGGCAACCTGGAAGCCGCCGCTATAGCCTCTCGAGGCAGGCGCTGTTTCCATCACGCCGGGAAAGGGGTTGTACAGTTCCAGCGACCAGTTGCGGCCCGAGCTTTTCAGCATCAGCTCCGACAGCACCCCGGGGTCCAGCCCGTTATCAACGCCCAATTGCAGCGCCTCACACGTACCGATCATGTGGATGGCCAGCAGCATGTTGTTGCAGATCTTGGCAACGGCTCCGGCACCTGCGCCGCCCGCATGCATGACGTTCTTGCCCATGGCATCGAGCAGGGGGCGTGCACGCCCGAGGTCATCGGCGCTGCCACCACAGAGAAAGCTCAGTGTCCCCGCGGCGGCGCCAGCCACACCGCCCGAGACCGGCGCGTCGATCATCGCGAGGCCGTGCGCATGGGCAGCGGCGGACACATCCTTGGCGCATTCGGCCGATACGGTCGAGCAATCCACCACCAGCGTGCCTTTCGGCAGCCGCCGCAACAGGCCCGTGTCACCGAGGTACAGGCCGCGCACGGCGGCATCGTGTGGCAGCATGCTCACTACGGCGTCGGCACCTTCCGCCGCGTCGGCCGGCGACGTGGCAAGTCGGGCCCCGGCGGCCACCAGTGGCGCCGTCAGTGCCGGGTTGAGGTCATAGACCGCAACCGCATGGCCGGACTTGAGCAGATTCTGCGCCATGGGGGCGCCCATGAGGCCGGTACCGAAGAAGGCGACGTTCATTCTGTATTCCCTCTGTTGGGGGTTCGTACTTGAAGAGGAGTGTGCCGGTCACGAGACACTCGCTGCAAACACTGCAAACACTGCAAACACTGCAAACACTGCAAATTCAGAGCTCTGGCATCGACAACAAATGTCGCGCCACAATCAGTCGCATGATCTCGTTCGTGCCCTCGAGGATCTGGTGCACGCGCACATCACGCACGAAGCGCTCCAGCGGGAAGTCCTGAAGATACCCGTAGCCCCCATGCAGCTGCAGTGCCTCGTTGCAGACATTGAAGCAAAGGTCCGTGGCCATGCGTTTGGCCATGGCACAAATGGCAGTGGCGTCCGGCGCGCCGGCGTCAAGACGGTCGGCCGCGTGATAGACCATGAGCCGGGCGGCCAGCAATTCCGTGGCCATGTCGGCCAGCCGGAACTGCAGCGCCTGGAAATCGGCCAGCTTGCGGCCGAATTGCGACCGCTCCTGCAGATAGCGGTGCGCGGCGCGCAAGGCGGCTTGTGCCGTGCCCAGCGAGCAGGAGGCGATATTGAGACGACCGCCGTCCAGACCCTTCATGGCGATGCGGAAGCCTTCTCCTTCCTCGCCCAGGCGGCACCGCGCCGGAACGCGGACATTGTCGAAGCTGATGAGCCGGGTGGGCTGTGCCCGCCACCCCATCTTCAATTCGTTCTTGCCATACGTGATGCCGGGCAGGTCGGCCGGGACGATGAAGGCCGTGACGCCCTTTGCACCGGTGTCGGCCGTGCGAGCCATCACGACGAGGACATCGGTCGCACCCGCGCCCGAAATGAACATCTTGCTGCCGTTCAGCACATAGCTGTCACCGTCACGCCGTGCCGACGTTTTCAGTGCGGCCGCATCGGAACCGGCACCGGGCTCGGTCAGGCAATAGCTGCCCAGCCACTCGCCCGACGCCATCCGGCCGCCGAATTCCGCACGCTGACTGTCGTTGCCAAAGGTGGCCACCATCCAGGTACACATGTTGTGGATGGTGATGTAGGCGGTGGTCGCCGTGCAGCCCTGCGACAACTGTTCAAAAATGAGCGCGGCGTCCAGCCGCCTGAGGCCGAGCCCCCCGCAGGCCTCGCCCGCATAGATCCCGCAAAAGCCCAGCGCGCCGGCCTTCCGGATCACGTCCACAGGAAAGTGGTGGCTCTCGTCCCACGCGGCGGCATGCGGCGCCAGTTCCTGCAGGGCGAATTCGCGCGCCGTCTGCACGAACGCCTGCTGCTCGTCCGACAAGTCAAAATTCATCTACGCATCCTCCACCGACGCAAATGCCGGAATCGCCACGTCCCGCATGCTCCCGAAGGAGCGGCTTCAGCCGCGATTCCACCAAATTTCCAATCCCCTCCATTCGCGAATTCCTGCCATCACCATTCGCCGGCAATCGGGCGTTGCTTTTACGTTCGCGACTGAAGCCGCTCCTGCGGGGGTCCCGCGGGAACATTCGCGAAAATGTCCCCGGTGAGCCCCGCGGAAATCATTTCAGCGAAATGGTCAGGTTGGGCGCGTGGTGGGGAATGTCCTCGTCGAACCAGCGGGCGGTGATGGTCTTGGTCTCGGAGTAGAAACGCACCGCCTGCTTGCCGTAGGCGTGCAGGTCACCCATGAACGACTTCTTCCAGCCGGTGAACGAGAAGAATGGCAGCGGCACCGGAATCGGCACGTTGATGCCGACCTGGCCCACTTCGATTTCGTGCTGGAACTTGCGCGCGGCGGCGCCGGAGTCCGTGAAGATGGAGCAGCCGTTTCCGTAAGGATTGGCATTCATGAGGGCGATGGCCTCTTCCAGCGTTTCCACTTCCATGCACAACAGCACCGGCCCGAAGATTTCCTCGGTGTAGATGCGCATGGTGGGTTTCACGCCGCTGAACAGGGTAGGGCCGACCCAGTTGCCGTCGGGATGGCCATCCACGGTGCAGTGGCTGCCGTCGAGAAGGCAGATCGCGCCCTCATCCTTGCCGGCCTGGATCAGCTCCAGGATGCGGCCCTTGGCGCGCCCCGAAATCACCGGGCCGTAGGCGGCAGACGCATCATTCCAGACACCGGGAGACAGCTGCGCCAGTTGCGCCTGGATGTCCGGCAGCAGGCCCCGGGCCTCGCCCACCAGCACCGCCACGGAGATCGCCATGCAACGCTGTCCCGCCGCGCCACAGGAGGCGCCCACGATATTGCTCACCACCTGCCTGGGGTTGGCATCCGGCATCACCACCATGTGGTTCTTGGCGCCGGCAAAACACTGCACGCGCTTCAGGTGCTGCGTGCCGGTGCGGTAGATGTGCTCAGCCACCGGTACGGAGCCCACAAAGGAGATGGCCTTGACGTCATCATGCGTCAGCAGCTGGTCCACCACCTCGCGCCCGCCATGGACCACCTGCAGCACATCCTTGGGCGCGCCGGCCTCGAGGAACAGCTCGGCCAGGCGGGTCGGGGTCATCGGGTCCTGTTCGGAAGGTTTCAGCACGAAGGTGTTTCCGCAGGCAATGGCGAGCGGAAACATCCACAGCGGAATCATTGCCGGGAAATTGAACGGCGTGATGCCGACGCACACGCCCAGTGGCTGCACCAGCGAGTAAGTGTCGATGCCGCCGGCCACGTTCTCGACCGTCTCGCCCATCATCAGGCTGGAAACGTTGCAGGCGTGCTCCACCACCTCGATGCCGCGCCAGACATCGCCCTTGGCGTCGGCAAACGTCTTGCCGGTTTCCTGCGCCAGGATCTCGGCGATCTCGTCGTGATGCTGCTTCAGCAGGTCCTGGTAGCGCAGCATGATGCGGGCGCGTTGCGGGGCGGGAACGTCGCGCCACGTGCGGAAGGCGGCCTTGGCGGAGGCCACGGCGCGCTCGACTTCGGTGTGGGTCGCCATGGGGACCTCGGCCAGGACCTGCTGCGTGGCCGGGTTGCGGACGGGCAGCCAGGTGAGGGTCTGGCTGTCCTGAAAGCGGCCCTCGATCAGGAGGGGAATGCGGCGGGCGGTCATGGCGGTCTCCGGTGCTGGATGATGTTGGTCTTGTAACACCTGAAACCGTCGGGGTTAAATGGAGTTTATTGCCATCAGGTAGACGATCTTGGTGTTTTTGTGTCGATTCCTTCCCCCTGGCCCCTGAACCCCGACAGCCGGCGGTGGGTGGTCCCGCCGGCGGCCTGTGCCGCCCTTGCGCGGCATCCACTGGCACATGAGCTGTGGCCTGCCGCCCTCGGTTACTACCGGCAGGCCGCCGGCCACGCCATGGCACGGGATGCCGGGGAGCACGAGGATCATCTGCTGTTGTACTGCGTACAGGGACATGGCGAGGTGAGCTGGCACCTGCCTGCCCCGACGGACATCGGGAACACGTCGTCGTGGCCCGGACGCAATGATCATCACGACCACGACCACGACCACGACCACGACCACGACCGTGGCCAGGGCCAGGGCCAGGGCGTTGGCTCTGGCGATCCGGTAGCCGCAGCCGAAGGACCGCATCGCCACGAGCACATCGGCCCCGGGATGCTGGTCATCCTTCCCGCCCGCGTCGCCCACGAGTACCGCGCCGATCCAGGACAGCCCTGGAGCCTGTACTGGGTCCACTTCGACGGTCGTGCCACGGCGGATTTCCTGGCTCCCCTTCTTGCCGGTCGCGTGGCCGCGGTCTCACCGGTCGGTCTCGGGCTGGTGCCTGACTTCCAGGCGCTGCTCGCCCTGACAAAGGAAGGTTTCCTGCAGCCCTCGCTCCTGCATGCCGCGAATTGCCTGCGCGCGCTGCTGACGCATGCCGCGCTGCTGGCGCCGCGGCACCAGGCACGCCGCAGCCGCTTCGATGTATGGGCCGTGCAGGCCTATATGCAGGCGCATCTCGACCAGCCCCTCACGCTGGATGTGCTGGCCGATGCCTTCGGCTTCGAGCGCTTCCATTTCGCCAAGACCTATCGCCGGCTCACGGGGCGTGCGCCGCTGACACACTTCCTGCATCTGAAAATGGAGCGTGCCGCCCGCCTGCTCGACGGGGGCGAGCTGCGCGTGGGGGAGGTGGCCCGTGCCCTGGGCTATGACGATGCGCACTACTTTTCGCGGCAGTTCCGCCGCCTGATGGGGGTGGCACCGAGTGACTACCGCGCCCTCAAGCGCGGCTAGATCACGACATCAGTCCACGGGCCAGGGCGCCGTCTTGACGCCTTCGATAAAGCCGTACACGGCCACGCCAAAGGCGCGGGCAGGGTCGAGCACGCTCTGGCAGTTGTAGATCAGGAGTGCGACCGCGCAAGCCGCGGCCTTGCCGGCCTCCACATTGGACAGCTGATGCTCCGCCTTGATGGGGGCAAAGGCGCGCTCCAGGCGCGGCTGCGTCCAGGCGAAATCGAGCAGCGGTCGTGCGGCACCGTCGGCCGGGTCCAGCGTGGCGCGAACGTCGGCATCGGGCAGGCTTACGCCCATCCGCGTCAGCACCTCGTGGGCCAGGTTCATGAGTTCCGGACCCTTCTGGTTGGACTCGTCCGACAGTACGGCCTGCCCGGGGGTGAGCTGCATCGCCGCATAGCCAAAGGAACGGAAGTAGTAGGTGCCGGCCATGCGGGCCATGGCGGCAATCACCGAGATCGCCTGCAGGCGGTCATCGGGGGACAGTGCCGTGAACGCGGCCTTGGCAAAGGCCTGGGCCACGGCGGCGCGCGTTGCGCTGGACGAGGTCATGGGGGGACTCCTCCGGTTCCGGGGCAGGGCCGGATGGTGGTCGCGGCGGCGGACGCATGTTCCGCGCACCGGCCGGCAGGTTGAATGTCCCGCGGACTATACACGGTCGCTACGAGAGAGCATCACAGGGCGGTCCGGATGTGATCTTGCGCACAGATCATGACAACAGGCTGTGTTTGTCGACCCGAAGGTAGGTTCCCTGCCTTTTCTTTCTTCCTACCTCGATAGGATGATGGAACGCATGAGAGGGCGGGACGTGACAGGTGTCGTGCGCCCGCCGGAGCCGCGGTCCCGGGCCTGTCACTGACAGCCGTGCCGTATCGCCGTAACAGGAGGGAGCCATGGTCTCGTCGTTCGGTTCGCTGATGGATCCGCGGCCCGGAGGCAGGGAAGCGTCGCCGGCTGTCCCGGCGACTGATCTTGCCGACCTGCTTGTCGCCTATCTGGAACAAATCGGCGTCGAGTACGTGTTCGGCGTTCCCGGCGGACATATCGAGCCCCTCTACAATGCACTGGCCCGCAGCTCACGTCGCGGGGGCATCCAGCACGTCCTGGCCCGTCATGAGGCAGGTGCGGCCTACATGGCCGACGGCTATGCGCGCGAGACCGGCCGTATCGGTGTCTGCTGCGCCACGGCGGGTCCCGGTGCGATCAATCTCCTGACCGGCGTGGCCTGCGCCTACGAGAATCATGTGCCCCTGCTCGTCCTCACCGGGCAGGCGGCATTGCCGACGCTCGGTCGTCACCCCTTGCAGGAATCGAGCTGCACCGGTGTCGACGTGCTCGGCATGTTCAGTCACTGCACACGCTACAACACGCTCGTGTCGCATCCGCGGCAGTTCGAGCACAAGCTCGTCACCGCCCTCCAGTTCGCCACGCAGGCGCCGCGCGGGCCGGTCCATCTCAGCCTCCCTGCAGATGTCTTCCGCAGTGCGCCGGAATCCGGGATGACGCAGCATGACCTGCCCGCCCTGCTGTTGCCGTCGCACTCGGTCGATGACGAAGCGCTCGTGCCCCTGCGCCAGAAAATCGCGGACGCGCGCCGGATCGTGGTGGTCATGGGAGGAGGCGCCGCCGAAGCATCGTCGCTGGTGTTGCAGTATGCCGACCGCATTGGCGCCACGGTCATTACGACGCCCGACGGCAAGGGCCTGGTCAGTCCGATGCATCCGCTCTTTCGCGGCGTATTCGGATTTGCGGGCCATGCGTTGGCAGAGTCCACGCTCGCGGATGCGGCCGTGGATGTCATCCTCATTGTCGGCGCGAGTCTGGGGGAGTTGAACAGCGGCGGCTGGAGTCCGCTGCTCCTGAACGAGCGCGTGATCCATGTCGACGATGCCGTCGAACTGCTGGCACGAACACCAATGGCCGGCCTGCATGTGCGCGGGCACCTCGCCACCACGTTCCAGCACTTGCTCGCCTCGCTCGACGCCGCGGTGCCTGCCGAACAATCCGCCCATGCATTCCGGGCGGCGGCACGGACCCAGCATGCGGCAGCGGCGGGTGACATCGTCCTGGTCGCTGACCCTGCCGCCTGTGTCAGCCAGGCCACGCCGGTAAAGCCGCAACGCGTCATGCAGGAACTGGCGCGGCGCTGTCCGCCCGGCACCCGCTTCTTTGCCGACTCCGGCAACAGCGTGGGCTGGGCCATTCACTATCTGAATGCCGGCAACGATCGCCGCCGGGCCGAACGTCGCCAGCGACTGCTGTGGAACCGCGCAAGCCCCGGTCGGCGGCAGGCGCGGGGCAGCTGGCTGCGATTGACCATGAATTTCGCCCCCATGGGCTGGGCCATCGGCGCGGCGATCGGCACCGCCGTCGCGCAGCGCAGCGCGCCGGTCGTGTGCATCACGGGTGACGGCAGCATGCTCATGAACGGACAGGAATTGTCGGTGGCCGTCGCGCATCGCCTTCCTGTCGTGTTCGTCGTCCTCAACGATGCATCCCTCGGCATGGTCCGGCACGGGCAGCGACTCGCGGGCGCCGAGGCCATCGGCTGTGACTTGCCCTTCACCGATTTCGCCCTGCTCGCCGAGTCACTCGGGGCAGGCGGAATCGTCATCCGCTCTCCGCACGATCTCGAGCAACTGGACTTCGCCGCGTTGTTCAGCCGGCAAGGGCCGACCCTGCTCGATGTCCGGGTCGATCCGGACGAGTTCCCGCCCATTCACGCCCGCCTGCGCGCGCTGGCGCAAAAGGAATCCTGATCATGATGCGCCTGCGGGAAAAGAGGGCGCTCATTACCGGGGGCACCAGCGGCATCGGGCTTGCCATCGCGAGCCTGTTCCAGGCCGAGGGTGCGCGGGTCGCCGTTACCGGGCGCGAGGCGGCGGGCCTCGTCCGTGCGCGTGAACGCCTCGGCAATGAGGCACTGGTGCTGGAAAGCGATGCCGGCAAGGTGGCTGCATTGCCGGCGCTGATGCGGCACGTGCAAGAACAATTTGGCGGGCTCGACGTGCTCGTCCTGAATGCCGGCGTGTCAGGTGCGCTGCCGATCGCGCAGGTCTCCGAGGC
>DASSUO010000147.1:0-15589 GCA_035706925.1 Moraxellaceae bacterium | reverse complement strand
GCGCGCGGTCGTTTTCATCGAGCAGGTCATCCTTGCTGAAGACCAGCACGTCCGCCGCCTCCACCTGCGCATTGAACGTCTCGTGGGCACGCACGCGAGGATCCGCCAGTTCACGGGCATCCACCAGCGTGAGGGTGGCGCGGACATCGAGCGCCGCGCGCCAGTGCGCATCGCGCAGCAGTTCCAGCACACGCGCCGGATGCCCGAGACCGGTCGGCTCGATCAGCACCCGGTCAGGCCGGGCCCGCACCAACAGTTGCGACAGGGCCACCTGCAGCGGCAACTGGTTGGCGCAGCACAGACAGCCCCCCGGCACCTCGCGAATGGTGATGCCCTCGCCGCCCAGCACGGCCTGGTCGATGCCGACCTTGCCGAACTCGTTGACGAGCACGGCCCAGCGCTCACCCTCCGGTCGCGTCGTCAGCAGGTGCCGGATGGCCGTGGTCTTGCCCGCACCGAGAAATCCGGTAATCAGGTTGAGCGGAACAGACCGGATAGGCTCCATGGATTCTCTCATTGACCTGGATGACGACGCATTCCCTGGCGCAGCATTGGCCCCTTGCACACGATTACTCCAGCGCGATACGCACGCGGTAGGCCACGAGACCGGCGTACTCGTGCAGCGCCTGGCTGGACGTCATGAAGGCCGCAGGAACCGGTGTAAGGCGCAGCAGCAGCGGCCTGCGTTCCGCACCATCGCTCACGAAATCGACGGGCGCCGGTACCACCGTGAAGCCGGCATGTTCAAACGCCAGTCGCGCCCGCCGCATATGCATTGACTGAGTGACGAGAATCACGCGCGTGATGCCGTCGCGAGACAACAACGCCCTGGATTCACGGGCGTTTTCCCAGGTCGTACCGCTCCTGGCTTCCTGCCAGCGTACGCCCACGCCGTAATCCTGCTGCAGGCTGCGGGCCATGACCGCCGCCTCCGGCTCCGGTTCGTTCGCCACGACGCCTCCCGAAACAGCGAGCGGCAAACCGGTTCGCCGGGCCAGCCAGGCGGCATAGCGCAGACGGCTCTGGGTCCAGTAGCCCGGCATGTCGACACCGCCGAACTCTGCCGCCGGCCCGCGACCGCCGCCCAGGACCACGATGGCTTCCGCGCCTTGCCAGGCGCGGCGCTCAAGCGGCAGCGGCGGATCCTGGGCCAGCGGGGCTGCCAGCCACATCGCCCCGAGCGGCGTCGCCATCAGGTAGAGCCAGAACAGGCCCAGGGTTACGAGGCCAGCGCCCAACCGCCGGAAGTGCCGCGCGCGCGCCCACAGGCCCGCCACGACCAGCAGGAGTTGCAGGCCCGGTGGCGCCAGCAGGCCGCGCAAAAAGAGGTACAGGGTCATCCATCCCCCACAGGGTCGGGCCCCGGGACGGCCCCGGGGTCATGGTCTGGAACGGGCTCGTACGCTATGCTACGCGGCTTTGATTTTCCACGCTTTTTCCCCATTTCCCCGGTCCGCGCCATGCAAGAACAGTATCGCCCGCAAGATATCGAAGCCGCCATCCAGCAGGAATGGGAACGTTCCGGCACCTTCCGCGCCACCGAGAAGCCGGACCAGGAAAAGTTTTACTGCCTGTCGATGTTCCCTTACCCCTCCGGCAAGCTGCACATGGGGCATGTGCGCAACTACACGATCGGTGACGTGATTGCGCGCTACCAGCGCATGCAGGGCAAGAATGTCCTCCAGCCCATGGGCTGGGATGCCTTCGGCCTGCCGGCCGAAAATGCCGCCATGAAAAACCAGGTCGCCCCGGCCGCGTGGACCTACTCCAACATCGACTACATGAAGGGCCAGCTCAAGTCGCTGGGACTCGGCGTCGACTGGACGCGTGAAGTCACCACCTGCAAGCCCGAGTACTACCGCTGGGAGCAGTGGCTGTTCACGAAGCTGTTCGAGAAGGGCGTGATCTACAAGAAATCCGGTGTCGTGAACTGGGACCCGGTCGACCACACCGTGCTGGCCAACGAACAGGTCATCGACGGCCGCGGCTGGCGCTCCGGCGCACTCGTCGAGAAGCGTGAAATCCCGATGTACTACTTCGCCATCACGAAGTACGCGGAAGAGCTGCTCAATGACCTCGACCAGCTGGAGGGCTGGCCGGAACAGGTGCGCACCATGCAGCGCAACTGGATCGGCAAGAGCTTTGGTGCGGACATCGTGTTCGATTACGACGAGGCCAGCATCGGCATCAGCGGACAGCTGCGCGTGTACTCCACGCGCCCTGACACCCTGATGGGTGCCACCTATGTCGCCGTGGCGGCCGAACATCCACTCGCCACGCGCGCGGCGGAAAGCAATCCGGCACTGGCCACCTTCGTTGCCGAATGCAAGGCGGGCTCCGTCGCCGAAGCCGACATGGCCACGATGGAAAAAAGGGGCATGGCCACCGGCCAGTTCGTGGTGCATCCGCTTACCGGCAACAAGCTGCCCGTGTTCGTTGCCAACTATGTACTCTGGGGCTACGGCGAAGGCGCCGTGATGGCCGTCCCGGCGCACGACGAGCGTGACTTCGAATTTGCCAAAAAGTATGGCCTCGAGATCAGGCAGGTCTACGAAAAGACCCCGGCGACCGGCGACCAGAATGGCGACTCCTTCGACACGACAGTATGGAAAGAGTGGTACGCGGCGAAGGACGGCTCACTCGTCACCGTGAATTCCGGCAAGTATGACGGCAAGGATTTCACGAACGCCTTCGACGCCATCGTGGCCGATCTCGAATCAACGCAGCACGGTGCCCGCAAGACGCAGTTCCGTCTGCGCGACTGGGGCATCTCGCGTCAGCGCTACTGGGGTTGCCCGATCCCGGTCATCCACTGCGCCACGTGTGGTGACGTCACCGTGCCTGAAAGCGACTTGCCCGTCGTGCTGCCGGAAGACGTGGTGCCGGATGGCGCCGGCTCGCCGCTGGCAAAGATGCCATCGTTCTACGAATGCACCTGTCCGAAATGCGGCCAGGCCGCCCGTCGCGAAACCGACACCATGGACACCGTCGTGGAGTCGTCCTGGTACTACGCCCGTTATGCGTCGCCGCAGTCCGCTTCCGGCATGGTCGACAAGACGGCCGCGGCCTATTGGCTCCCGGTGGACCAGTACGTGGGTGGGATCGAGCATGCCATCCTGCATCTGCTCTATGCGCGCTTCTTTCACAAGCTGATGCGCGACGAGGGACTCGTGCAGGGCGACGAGCCCTTCCGCAAGCTGCTGACGCAGGGCATGGTCGTGGCCGACACCTTCTACCGCGAAGAAGCCAACGGCGGAAAGGACTGGATCAATCCGGCCGACGTCAACGTCACGCGTGATGAAAAAGGCCGCATGACGGCCGCCACGCTCAAGGCGGACGGCCTGCCGGTGGAAATCGGTGGCACGGAGAAGATGTCCAAGTCGAAGAACAACGGCGTGGACCCGCAAGCCCTGATCGACCAGTACGGTGCTGACACGGCCCGCCTCTTCATGATGTTCGCCGCTCCGCCCGATGCCTCCCTGGAGTGGAGCGACGCCGGTGTCGAGGGGGCAAGCCGCTTCCTGCGCCGTCTCTGGAAGCTTGCCCATGGCTTCAACGTGCGCGCGGCTTCTGCGCCCGCATCCTCCGGTGACAACAGCACCGCCAGTGACGATGCGCTCAAGGCGGCGCGCTTCGAGCTGCACAGCGTGCTGCGGCAGGCCAATGCCGACTACGGCCGCAACCAGTTCAATACCGTGGTCTCGGCCGGCATGAAGCTTCTCAATCTGGTCGACAGTGACACCTTTGCCCGCCCGGCCGACGCGGCCGCGCTACGTGTGGAAGCCGAGATCCTGCAGGTGCTGATCAAGCTCCTGTACCCGGTCGTTCCCCATATCAGCCACGCGTTGTGGCAGGCCCTCGGCGCCCGCTTTGCCGCACTGCTCGGCACTCCGGACGTCGCCATTCTCGATGCCGGCTGGCCGGTCCATGACGACGCCGCGCTCGTGCGCGACAGCATCGAACTCGTGATCCAGGTGAACGGCAAACTGCGCGGGAAGGTGTCGGTTCCCGCCAGCGCCGACAATGCCGCCATTGAAGCGGCCGCGCTCGCCAATGCGGACGCGCAGCGTTTCATGGAAGGCAAGCCCGCGAAGAAGGTGATCGTGGTCAAGGGCAAGCTCGTCAACATCGTGGTGTAAGCTGGTGCCGGCGGCCCTGCCGCCGGTGCCCCCCTGTGGCCGCTGGCCACCCCGGAGACAGGTATCCGCTGATGACACCCACCCGCACCGCCGCCCGCATGCGCCGCCTTGCCCTCGTGCTGCCCATGATGCTGGCCCTGGCCGCCTGCGGCTTCCAGCTTCGGGGCAGCTACAATGTGCCGACGTTTCTCACCGCGGTGAGCCTGAAGGTTCCTGCCAGCACGCGTACCGGCCTCGGGACAGAGCTGCGTCTCGCGCTGGAGCGCAAGAAGATCAGTGCCGACGGCGGCGACATCCAGCTCGAAGTCGTCAACGAACGCATCAATCGCCAGGCCTCCAGCGTGGACAACCTTGCCCGTGCCGCGGAGTACATCCTCGTCTATACAGTCGATTTCCGCGTCAACAGTACTGACGGCCATTCCATTGGCCCGGTGGATACACTGATCCTGCGCCGCTCGTACCAGTACTCGCCGGAAAACGTCGTTGGCAAGAACATTGAAGAAGAAACCCTCATCCGCGAACTGCGGGCAGACGCGGCACAGCAGATCGTGCGGCAGCTCTGCTCCATGAAGGAACCCCCTCCCCCGAAGCCTGACCCGGCGTCGGACGTTGCCGCCCCCGGCACCACGCCAGGCGCGGCGCCTGCCGCCGCGACCGGAAAGCCGACGCCATGAAGCTGCGCGCCGACCAGCTGCCGCGGCACCTGAAGGAGCCCCTGCAACCACTTTATGTGGTGCATGGCGACGAGGTGTTGCTGCTGCAGGAGGCCGGTGACCAGCTGCGCGCCGCTGCGCGCGCCCAGGGATTCTCCGAGCGGGAGCTCTGGCATGCCGAACGTGGCGCCGACTGGAACGAGCTGCTGGCCAGTGCCAACAATCTCTCGCTCTTCGGCGACCGCAAGCTGATCGAGATCCGTTTCACGGGAAAGCCCGATGCCACCGCCAGTGCTGCACTGGAACGGTATGCCGCCGCACCGGCGCCCGACACGCTGTTACTCCTGATCCTGCCCCGCCTGGACGGCACGGCCCAGAAAGCCAAATGGTTCATTGCCTGTGAAAATGCCGGCGCATCCGTCATGGTTCCCGATATCGATGCCGGCAGCCTGCCCGACTGGTTGCGCTCACGACTGCAGCAGCAGGGCGTGATGCTGGAGCCCGACGCATTCACCCTGCTGTGCGAGCGCGTTGAAGGAAACCTGCTCGCGGCTCAGCAGGAAATCGAGAAGTTGCGTCTGCTTGCGCCCGAGGGTGTGCTGACTCTTGAGCTGGTCCGCAACGCCGTGGGTGACAGTGCGCGCTACAACGTCTATGACCTGGCCGACGCCGCACTCGCGGGCGATGCCGAGCGCGCCGCCCGCCTGCTGACCGGCCTGCAGGCCGAGGGCCAGAGCGAGTCCGGCATTCTGTGGGCCATTGCCCGGGACGCACGCACGCTTGCCGCCCTGCGCGAGGGCGTGGATGCAGGGCAGGCCGCCGGCGCACTGATGCAGCAGAACGGCATCTGGCAGAAACGGCAAGGACTCTTCCAGCGTGCGCTACAACGCACCTCCTCCGCACTGGCACGTCGACTGGTCGACGAAATCCAGGCGGCCGACCTCGCCATCAAGGGCCAAAGCCAGGAGCGCGCCTGGGACGTCCTGTTACGTCTCGTCATGCTCATGGCCGGTCGCCCGCTATTTGCCTGACCGCTCATGAACGACCAACCCGAACGTCCGCGACTGACGCCGCAATTACGCCGCGATGCGCTGCTCGACGTGATCGGCAATACCGCGCTCGCCTTCGGCCTGTGGGGCTGGCATCAGGCACGCAGTGGCGCCCATGGCTGGCTGGCACAGCCTGCACTCTTCATTCCCCTGATGGCCACCGGGCTCCTCAACCTCATCCACCTGCCCGCCCGGCTGCGCCGCCTCCGGGAGTGGCGCGACCAACTGCCGCCACGCTGAGCCGCCGCTCCGCAACGCCCAGGCCCCGTTCATCACTTGCCGGCGCCGCCCCCTTTTCGCACGCCTGCGCTTGCCGCACCATCGCGTCGCCGCCCGACGTACGGGCACGACGAGGTCCCCATGAAGCAACGACGCAAGACTGCCAGTGCAAAGGCGCTGGTCTTCGATCCGCTGTTCCGGCCACGGCAGGAAAAAGCGAAAAAAGGCAAAGGCAGCTACGCCCGCAGGCCCCGCAATCGGCAAGACGATTCGGGGCCTGTGTCTTTTCAGGCGTCCTGCACACTCGCGGTTGCCTGCCCCTGACCCTCCCGGCATTATCGGAGGCTCTTCGCCCCGAGTGCCGCCATGAATTCCCACGACACCTCCAGCATTTCCTTCACGGCACACTACACCGGTTATGTCTGGCACCATTCCGGCCTCTCCGACGCGCACTTCGCCACGCCGCGCGGCCAGCTCTACTTCCAGTTGCTCCGCCCCTTCGAGTACCTCGCGCGCTGCATCATCGGCAGTGACATCAAGACCACACTGCTGCAGCGTCACTACCTGATCGACCGCGAGCTGGAGGCGCTGATTGCCACCGCTCCTCATCTCCAGGTCCTCGAGATTGCCTGCGGATTGTCGCCGCGTGGTTACCGTTTCACGCGCCGCCATGCCGGGCTCACCTATGTCGAGGCCGACTTGCCCGCCATGGTGGCGCGCAAGCAGTCCCTGCTCGCGCCGCTGGACTCCCTCGACGCCCGTCATCGCCTGGTTGTCTGCAACATCCTTGAGCAGGACACACCCGAAAGTCTCGAGGCCGTCATCACGCGCGAGTTCAATCCCGCACAGCCGCTGGTCGTGATCACCGAAGGCCTGGTCAACTATTTCGATCTCGACACGATCAGTGCCGTCTGGCAGCGCATGGCGCATGCCCTGCGGGGATTTTCAGGGGGCACCTACCTGACTGACGTGTACCCCGAGGTGAGCGATCACCGTTTTGCAGGCGCCATCCGGGCCGCCAACCGCTCGCTCAAGCTGGCCTCCCGCAGCCATTTCTGCCTGCACTTCCCCGACGACGTCCGCATGCGTGACCACTTCCAGGGACTGGGTTTTCCGCAGGTCACCGTGTTCGACCCGGATCGGGAGGACACGGGCGCTCCTGCCGCCCGAGGTGGCTCACTGGTACGCGTGGTCCGCGCGACTGCACGCCAGTTTGCCCAATAAAAAGGGCCGCATCGTGCGACCCTTTTTTTGTGTCAACCGCTGGCAGAAAAACCCCCTCACGCGTTGGTCAACGTCTCGTTCCATTGCGCCATGAGGACGGTGAGCTGCTTCACCTGACGATCCAGGCTCTCCAGCTCGGCCACTGATCCCTTTTCGCCGGAAAATGTTTCTACCTTGGCCAAGGCCAGCGCCAGCGGATGCTCAGGCTGCTGCATGCGGTAGACGTTGAGCTTCCAGCGGGTGTTGTGCGCCACCATGCGCCAGAGCGCCAGCTTGGTGGGAAGCCCGATCTGGCTGAAGTCGGTCAGTTCACCGAACGGCGTAAAGTCCGTTCCGATCAGCTGGCAACGCCCCGAGGCGGGATCCGCCACCAGCGTCGCGGTGCGCGGCGACTTGCAGAGCAGGGCCAGCACGCCCAGCGCCTGCCCCGGCGTGAGATAGTTCACCGCCTTGCGCGACTTTTTGCCGTCAGGGTAAACGATGAGCTGCCCGGACAGCAGAAAGTAGAAGATGTTGTCCCGTTCGCCCCGGTCGATGACGACTTCATTGGGGCCGGGCTCATAGATGGCCGAGTACTTCTTGAGGACATCCATCTGTTCCGGATCGTTGAAGGCGAGATCCTTGTAGAACGGAATGCCGGACAGCAGCGCTTCCAGCATGTCGGGCGAGTAATTCGAGATGGGGGTGGACTTCATGGCAGGCCTCCTGGCCACAGGAGAATAAGCGACGCCGGAGCCGCAACGCAAAACGTTCACACGGCCGGCATCCAGAATAGTGAGCCGGCTCACAGCACTGGCACAGGCCGACCACCCGTTGCGAGGTCAGTCTGCCGGTTTTTCCAGCAGCCAGATATACCCGGGCATGAGCCAGAAGGCGAACGTCGCCACCAGATTGACGATTACGTGCTTCGGGCCCGCCGGCGGAATCATGTACTCGACACCGAATGTCACCGGATCCTGTGCCATGCGGCGCGTGTAATCGTGAAGGCGGAACCCCGCCACCAGCCGACGCAATCCCCACCACGTAAAGTGCAGCTCGTGGTAGTGGTCGGCCCTGCCCGACCAGCGCACGTAGCGGTGCGCCAATTCCCGTGGCAGCACCGACAGCAGCGGCAGGTTGTAGTGCGGCTCGTTCCACATGAGCCGGTTGCCAGCGGCAAAATAGCAGACGCCGCCCGGTTTCAGCACCCGGAAGATTTCACGCATCATGCGGGCCGCATCGGGAACATGCTCGTAAACCTGGGAGCAGACCACGATGTCGAAACTGGCATCCGGAAACTCCAGTGCCATGGCATCGCCCAGGCGAAACTCGAGATTGGGACGGGCATATCGCTCCGCCGCAAATCGGATGGCGTCGGCATCGATATCGATTCCCACCACGTGCCCTGCATGCTGCGCGAGATGATTGTCGATAATGCCGGCCGAACCGCCCACATTGAGGAGCGTGGCGCCACGCAGACGATCGCCGAGAAAATCGGCCAGCACCCGCACCATGGTCTCGGCCTTTCGGGTTCGCCCCTCGACATCGAACATGGCGCTGTTCTGCGCGGAGAAATCGAACTGGTAGCCGCGATCCATGGTTACTGCCTGTCGTTGCTGACGGAAGGGGACGCCCCCTGCCACCCGGCGGGATGGCGCGCCGATGCTACCGCGCCGGACGCCAAACTCCCAGAAACTTGACCGCCCCGTCCGGGGGCGGACCATCATCAGCCGTAGATCGTCCTGACCTTTTGCTGCCCGCCGACCACTTCCTGTTCAGCGGGACGTCGGAAAAAACGCTCGTCATCAAGCAGCGATTTGAGTTCGGCCGCCATATCGAAGCTGCCGTGCTTGAAGAGGCAGCGCATGTGTCTCTCGTCCTGCTCGAATACGAGCATTTCGAGCCGCAGAGGCGACCCTTCCAGGCACAGTACGAGATCCCGCGCGTGTTTTTCGAGCGGCGTGTCGGTGTGATCGAACTCCAGGACACAGCCGAAGAAACTCATGTCGCGGATGCGCACTTTCATGTCGAGCGACAACGAACCATCGACATGGGAGAAGCTGATCACGCGGGCATGCGGATTGACGGGGACCATGCGCGGCTCACCGCGGCGCTCCCAGTGTTCGCACTGGTGCTTGGTGAGCACTTCGATTCCCTTGACGGTGTTCAGGTCGTCGCCCCGCAGGAAGGCGGAAAACATCGCCACCGATTCATCGCGCTTTTCCAGCTGGGCGACATGGTCGGCGCCCTTGATCAGGGCAAAGGTGGCGTTCTTGCAGCGCGCTGCAAACAGCGCGTTCTCATAGGGCAGCGTGAAGCTGTCGAACTCCCCCGTGGCCACCAGCGTTTCACACTCCGGGTAGCCGAGGATGGATTCCACTTCCAGCAGGCGCCGGGCATTGATGCGGTAGCGCTGCTGCTCGTTTTCGTGGAAAGACCGCATCTGCCGGTGGAACAGCTTGCGCGTGATGTCGGTGATTTCGGTTTCCTTGAGCCGCGCGTGGTTCACGAGATACAGCACGACGGCCTGGCCGAACTCGTCGAGGCGATCTTCATCAAGCACCTTCAGCGATTCTTCCAGCGTCATGCGCCAGCTTTTGCGCGGGCGGATCACGATGCCGGTCACGATGAGCTTGTGGGTATTCGCAGGACGCTTGTAGGCGTAGGTGGAGGCGACCACCGACCCCAGCGAAAGCCCCATGAGGGACACCTTCGTGAGACCGCTATGTTCGGTCCAGTGCCAGAGGAGGTCGGCAAGATCTTCCATGCCGAGATCAGGCGCCAGCTGGTCGTTGTTTCCGAGCGAGGGCAGATCCACCAGGATCACCGGCACCTCGTTCAGGATCTGCTCCACGCAGTACTTGTAGGAATTGAAGTTCTGGAACGCCCCGCCCAGTACGATGAGGGGCGTCTTGTGGGCATTCTCGGGCTGGCTGAAGGCGAGGTACTCGACACGCCACTTGCCGATGAAGTCCTGGAGAGGGGGCTGCTTGAGGGAGGAGCGGTTATAAAGCTCGTAGGTTACGGCCATGATGGCGTCATCCTCTTGTCGACCGGGTGTGGCCGCTGGACAGCGGTCCTGTTCTTGTAGGTCTGACGTTGCCTGCGGCACATGCACAGGGCAGTGCCTTTGTTGTTGTACGGACCGTCCATGCTATCACCCCCATCCTGTCCTGCCCACAGGGCTGCCTCTGCCCTGGCGGCGCTCCTCCGGACCAGGGGGGACCACCGGCTCGCCCCGGGCGACCGATGGCCCCTGCCGTTTCCAGCATAGCCCCGCCCTGCCACCGAAACGTCCATTCCAGGCCCGGCGATGGCCCCTCCGGACCAGTCCACCGTGAGCGGACCGGTCCGGGTGGGGTCGCGGGCACATTCCCGCTATAATTCCGCCCTTGCCCATCGCCGAGGTTCCTGTGAACACGCCGCTAGACGTCTCCGCCTACATGCAGACCCTGGGTCGCGCCGCCCGCGCCGCCTCGCGCACCACGGCCCGCGCGACCACCAGGGAAAAGAACGCCGCCCTGGCGGCCGTCCATGACGCCCTGCTGGCGGCAAAAGAGACTGTGTTCGCCGCCAATGCAAAGGACCTGGAGGCCGGCCGCGCCAGCGGACTCGACGCCGCCATGCTGGACCGCCTCACGATCGGGGAAAAGACGTTCGCCGGGATGCTCGAGGGCCTGCGCCAGGTGCAGGAACTTGCCGATCCCGTCGGCGCCATCACCGATCTCGTCTATCGCCCCTCCGGCATCCAGGTTGGCAAGATGCGCGTGCCACTCGGCGTCATCGGCATCATCTACGAGTCGCGTCCCAACGTGACACTGGAAGCGGCCGCCCTGTGCCTCAAGTCCGGCAATGCGACGATCCTGCGCGGCGGCTCCGAAGCCCTTCACTCCAACCGGGCCATCGCCGCCTGCATCCAGGAGGGCCTGGCAAAGGCCGGCCTGCCGCGCGAAGCCGTACAGGTGGTCGAGACGACCGACCGCGCCGCAGTTTCCGCGCTGATCTCGATGCCTGAGTTTGTCGACGTGATCGTGCCGCGCGGCGGCAAGGGCCTGATCGAGCGCATTTCCACCGAAGCACGCGTGCCGGTGATCTATCACCTGGACGGCAACTGCCACGTCTTCATCGAGCGCGACGCCGACCTGGCCAAGGCCGTGCCGGTCGCCCTGAACGCCAAGACCCACCGCTACGGGGTCTGCAATGCGATGGAAACCCTGCTGGTCGATGCGCCGGTAGCTGCGGCGGCACTCGCGGCACTGGCCCCTCTCTATCGCGAAAAGGGCGTCGAGCTGCGCGGCTGCGAGAAGACCCGTGCGCTCATTGCCGATGCCGTGCCCGCCACCGAAGAGGACTGGCACACCGAGTACCTGGCACCGGTGCTCGCCATCAAGGTGGTCGACGGGCTCGACGAAGCGATTGATCACATCAACCGCTACGGCTCGCATCACACCGATTCCATCGTCACCGAGAACGTGACCAGGGCCCGGCGTTTCCTGGCCGAAGTCGACTCCAGCTCGGTCATGGTGAATGCCTCCACCCGTTTCGCCGACGGCTTCGAATACGGCCTTGGCGCCGAGATCGGCATTTCCACCAACAAGATCCACGCTCGCGGCCCGGTCGGCCTTGAAGGCCTGACATCGCAGAAGTGGGTGGTGCTGGGCGACGGGCACATCCGTCAGTGATCGGACTGTACGGCGGCTCTTTCGATCCGGTGCATCTTGGCCATGTGGCCCTGGCCGATGATCTTCGGAGCCGCTTCCACTTCCGGGAAATCCGGTTCCTGCCCGCCGCACGGTCCCCCCTCAAGGCGGCCGTCACGGATGACACCCACCGGGTGGCCATGCTGGAGCGGGCCCTGGCCGGCCACGAGGGACTGACCCTCGACCGTTCGGAGCTCGCCCTGCCGCCGCCCTCCTACACGGTGGATACCCTGCGCCGGGTGCGGCAAGCGCTGGGCCCGGTGGAACCCCTGGTCTTCATCCTGGGCCTCGACAGCTTCCTGGCGCTCCCGCAATGGAAGGACTGGCAGGCCCTCACGGACGACGCCCACTTGCTGGTCGTCAGCCGGCCCGGCAGCCATCCGGCCCTGGAACAGGCACTCGGCACCTGGCTTTCGCCACGGCAGGTGTCCTCCATTGACGAGCTGGCCACTCTCCCCGGTGGACGGGTCCTGCTGGTGGATACCCCGCCGCACGATATCGCCAGCCGGGACATACGGGCCGCCCTCCGGAAGGGGGACGATACAACCCGCTGGCTCGCACCGGCGGTGCGGGACTATATTGATCACCATCATCTTTATCGCGGAGATACAGACCCTCAATGAAAGAACTCGATTCCTCCACCCGGCAGCTCGTCGATACCGCCCTCGCCGCCCTTGCGGACCTCAAAGCCAAAGATGTCGTTTCCCTCGATGTACGCCCCATGACCAGCCTCGCGGATGTGATGGTCATTGCCTCGGGCACCTCCACCCGCCACGTGAAGTCGCTGGCGGACAACGTCGTGGAAAAGGTGAAGGAGGCCGGCTTCCGTCCCCTGGGCATGGAAGGTGAGCGTGATGCCGAGTGGATCCTCATCGATCTTGCCGGGGTCATCGTCCACGTGATGCTGCCCGCCACCCGCGCTTTCTACGACCTCGAGCGACTGTGGACGCCTGCCCCGCAGGCCGCCGCCGCCCCCACCGCCGCTGCGCGTCCTTGAGTCGCGCCCTGCATGCGCCTGCGCCTGCTGGCCGTCGGCACCCGCATGCCGTCATGGGTGGAGGAAGGGTTCACCGACTTTGCCAAACGCCTCTCGGGCGATGTGAGTCTTGAGCTGGTCGAGATCACGGCAGGCAAGCGCCTCAAGGCGACTGACCTTGCCCGGGTCAAGGAGCAGGAGGGCGAGGCCCTTCTGGCGGCACTCAAACCGCAGGAGCGGGTGATTGCGCTGGATGTGCTGGGACGGGCCCTCTCCACCGAGGATCTGGCCGCCACACTCAAGGACTGGCAAGTCGATGGCCGACCCGCTGCACTTCTGGTGGGCGGCCCGGAGGGGCTCTCCCGGGCGGTCCTGGACCGGGCCGACGAGAAATGGTCCCTTTCCCGACTCACGCTTCCTCATCCCCTGGTACGCATCGTGGTCGCCGAACAGGTCTACCGGGCCTGGAGCCTCCTGAAGGGCCACCCCTACCACCGCTGACCCGTGGCGCGCCGGTCTTCGGCTGCGTTGTGCCGGCCTGCTTCCAGCCGGCTGTGTCCGCTCGGTTCGGTACCACAGGACCGGACTGGCCGGGCGCTGGTCGGGTCCATGGCTCGCTCAGCCGCCACCGCCTTGAAAGGCAGGATGCCGGCCCGAGCTAACCGGTGCGGAGTCGCCGCGACCGCGATACGGCCACGGCGGACAGGGCAAGTGAGTGGCCGTGACGACCGTCACCGGGCGTGAAAACAAATCCATATAGCTTTTACCGGCTAGCTTAACGGACAATCCCCCGCCTGAGCGGTCGTTACCAGTCATGCCTTCATTCGATAAAAAACCCTTCACGCTGAAAGACAACCAGCAGGAAGCCGCCCTCTTCCGACGCCGCGCGACTGCGGCGTCGGTTTTCGTGCTGGCCATGTTTCTGGTGCTATTGGGGCGCTACTTTCACCTGCAGGTGAACCAGTTCGACACGTACTCCACGATGTCGGAGAACAACCGTGTCCATCTGGAGGCCATCTCGCCCCCTCGCGGCTTCATCTACGATCGCAAGGGCGTGTTGCTGGCCGACAACCAGCCCACGTTCACCCTCACGATCAACCGGCAACAGGTGCAGGACATCGACGAGACGCTCCAGCGTCTCGTCCCCGTGCTGCAACTGTCCCAGGATGACATCAAGCGCTTCAACGCCCGCCTCAAGGTGTCGCGCAAGTTCGAGGAAGTGCCGGTCAAGCTTCGCCTCACCGAGGACGACATTGCGCGTTACTCCGAGATCAAGCATGAACTCACCGGCGTGAACATCAATGTGGAACTGTCACGCTACTACCCGCACGGCGAACTGTTCGCCCATGCGATCGGCTATGTGTCACGCATTTCCGAAAAGGAAGAGGAGTCGCTGGATCCGGTCGAGTACGCCGGCACCAACCTGATCGGCAAGATCGGCATCGAGAAATATTACGAGTCCATCCTGCATGGAAAGGCCGGCTACCAGCATGTGGAAACCAACGCCCACGGCAAACTCATCCGCGTGCTGAAGCGCACGCCCCCGGTGCGCGGCAACGACCTGACCCTGCATCTTGATTACCAGCTGCAGAAGATTGCCCACGACCAGCTGGCCGGGCGTCGCGGCGCGGTCGTGGCCATCGACCCGAAGACTGGAGGCGTACTCGCCTTTGTCAGCAATCCGAGCTTCGACCCCAACCCCTTCGTGGGCGGCATTCCCTACAAGCTCTATTCGGAATATCGCGACCATATTGACCGGCCGCTGTACAACCGTGCATTGCAGGGCATCTATCCGCCCGGCTCCACGATCAAGCCGTTCGAGGGCATGGGTGGCCTCAACTACGGGCTCGTCGACTGGGACTCGAAGGTCAGCGACCCCGGATACTTCTCCCTGCCCGGTGACTCGCACCAGTTCCGCGACTGGAAAAAGGGCGGCCACGGCATCGTCGATCTGCACCGCGCCATCGTGCAGTCCTGTGACGTGTACTTCTACAACCTGGCCGACCACATGGGCGTGGACCGCTTCCATGACTGGATGCAGCAGTTCGGCTTCGGCCAGCCCACCGGTATCGATCTTGTCGACGAGAAGCGCGGCTCACTTCCGTCCACGCAGTGGAAGCGCGAAAAGCTGAAGGCACCGTGGTACCGCGGCGAAATGATGTCAGTCGGCATCGGCCAGGGCTATTTCACGGCCACACCGCTGCAGCTCGCCATGGCAACGGCCATCATGGCGAACGGAGGCCATCACATCCGTCCCCACCTGCTGATGAGCACCACCGGACCGAAGCCGTTCAAGGTCGCCAACCAGCCCGACTACGCCATCCCGTATAACGGCAAACCCGAGGACTGGGGCCTGATGCGCCAGGCGATGCGCGACGTGGTCCACGGCGATGGCGGCACGGCCCGCGCGACCGGCTACAAGGTCAAGGGATACGAAATGGCCGGCAAGACCGGTACGGCACAGGTAAAGGGCATCAAGCAGGGCGAGAAGTACAGCGAAAGCGCGGTGGGCGAGCGCTTCTGGGACCACGGCTGGTTCATCGGCTTTGCGCCGGTGAGCGATCCCAAGATCGCCGTCGCGGTGCTGGTCGAAAACGGCAAGCACGGTTCCGTCGTGGCACCCATCGCCAAGGCGATGTTCGATTACGAA
>DASSUO010000146.1:0-26728 GCA_035706925.1 Moraxellaceae bacterium | reverse complement strand
ATTGTGGTCGGTCGCCTGACGGGCCTGCAGCAAGCCGGCACTCACCGCATACGGTGTCGAGCTGTAATCGTCCTTCAACGTTTTGGCGAGGCGCTGAACATCCGTATTGGCAGCCTTGTCATCCGGATTGAGCTGGCTGCGCTGCACGGCGGCCAACATGTCCTGGAAAACAGCCGCCGCCTTGGTCGCCTCGCCGAGGCGCGATTTCTGCCAGTAGGTCCAGCCGACGAAAACCGCGGCGGCCAGGACGACGCCCACCAGAATCGGCGTCCCGTAGTCCTGCCAGAAGCGCTTCAGGCTTTCGATTTGTTCTTCTTCATGCGTCACTTGCTGCTCCTATGCTGGCCGCGCCAGCCTTCCAGACGTTCGGAATTCTCAAAGGGTATGGTGGGAAACAAGGAAGGCCGCCACATCGGCCTGCGGCAGCGTGACCTGGTCGCGTTGTTCACGCAGCCACTTCACGCTGGCCGTCCCCGCCGTGACTTCGTCCTGCCCCAGCACGAGGGCGAAGCGCGCACCGGACTTGTCGGCTTTCTTGAACTGCGACTTGAAGCTGCCTCCGCCGCAATTGACGAGTACGCGCAGGTCCGGCGCCGCATTGCGCAATTGTTCGGCAAGCAGGAGCGCCGGTATTGACGTTCCCTCTCCCACTGCGGCAACGAACACATCGGCTTCGCTTACCGCGAACTCGCCATGCACGGCAATGTGAAGCAGGAGCAGACGCTCCAGGCCGATCGCAAATCCGACTGCCGGTGTAGATGCTCCACCCAACTGCTCGACGAGTCCGTCATAGCGCCCGCCAGCACAAACGGTACCCTGGGCACCAAGCTCGCTGGTCACCCATTCGAATACGGTCTTGTTGTAGTAATCCAGCCCGCGCACCAGGCGCGGATTGACGGTATAGGAAACACCCGCACCGTCCAGCGCCGCACACAGCGCGGCAAAATGACGGCGAGTCTCCTCGCCCAGGAAATCGGTCAGATGGGGCGCACCGGCAAGAATTGCCTGGGTCTCGGGGACTTTGCTGTCGAGAATGCGCAGCGGGTTCGCGGACAGCCGGCGCTGCGAGTCTGCATCCAGGGCGTCCTTGTGCTGCTCCAGGTAAGCCACGAGGGCCGCACGGAACTCGCTGCGCTCCTCGCGCTCACCCAGCGTGTTCAGCTCCAGACGCACCACCTCGCTCAGCCCGAGCTGCCGCCAGAGTCGCGCCGTCATGAGGATCAGTTCGGCATCGATGTCCGGCCCCGTCATGCCGAAGGTTTCGACACCGAACTGGTGAAACTGGCGATAGCGTCCCTTCTGTGGGCGCTCGTACCGGAACATGGGCCCCGTGTACCACAGACGCTGCGTCTGGTTGTAGGTCAGGCCATGCTCCAGACAGGCGCGGACACAACCGGCCGTGCCCTCGGGACGCAGCGTGAGCGATTCCTCGCTGCGATCGAGGAAGGAGTACATCTCCTTCTCGACGATATCCGTCACCTCTCCGATGGCGCGAGCGAACAGAGGCGTACTCTCGACAATCGGCAGGCGGATTTCCTGATAGCCATACGCCCGCATCAGGTCCTGCAGGGCACCCTCCACTTCCTGGCAGAGCCCGGTAATGATGGGGTTGTCCCTGGTGGGAACCGGCAGGATGTCATTGAAGCCACGGATGGCGGTAATTTTCTGGCTCATTCGCTCGTATCTTCCCGCTTCACTCGCCGCGCACGATTACGCCACGGGCAAGGTCGTCCGCCTTCCGGGCGGCCTGCTCGGCCTCATACTGACGTACGCGTTCACGCACCATCTTCTCGATTTCGTCCACCAGATTGGCAGTGGGAATCAGGTGGCTCTTTTCCCCGTGCCGGTACACGAGACTGTTCGGCAAGGCACCTACGACACCGATGTCGGCTTCCTTCGCTTCGCCCGGTCCGTTCACCTTGCAGCCGATCACCGACACATCCATCGGTACACGCACGTCCTCCAGTCGCGATTCCAGCGCGTTCATGACGCGAATCACGTCGAACTCCTGGCGGGAACAACTGGGGCAGGCAATGAAATTGATTCCGTTGGAGCGAATGCCCAGCGACTTGAGGATATCGAAGCCAACCTTCACTTCTTCCTCGGGCTCGGCAGCAAGAGAAATCCGGAGTGTGTCGCCAATGCCGTCGAGGAGCAGCCCGCCCAGCGCAATGGCCGATTTCACGGTGCCGGAACGGAATACGCCGGCCTCGGTGACGCCCAGGTGAAGGGGTTTGTCGATCTGCCGCGACAGCAGGCGATAGGCGTCGAGCGTCAGGAAAACGTTGGACGCCTTCACACTGACCTTGTACTCGTGGAAATCGAGACGCTCGAGGATGTCGATGTGGCGCATGGCCGACTCCAGCAACGCTTCGCCGGTCGGTTCGCCATATTTTTTCTGCAGGTCCTTTTCCAGCGATCCGGCATTCACCCCGATTCGCATGGAGATTCCGTGATGACGCGCGGCGGCCACCACCTCGCGCACCTTGTCATCCGAGCCGATATTGCCGGGATTGATGCGCAGGCAGTCTGCGCCCTTCTCTGCCACCGCGAGGGCAATGCGATAGTCGAAGTGGATGTCGGCCACAAGCGGGACATCGGGCAAGCGAGTCCGGATGACGCCGAACGCGTCTGCCGCCTCCATGGACGGCACCGACACGCGCACGATATCGGCGCCAGCCGACACGCAACGCTGAATCTGCCCCACCGTCGCCTCGACATCACAGGTCTCGGTGTTGGTCATCGTCTGCACGGTAATGGGTGCATCGCCACCGACGAATACCTTCCCCACCCGGATCTTCCGGGTGAGTCGACGCTTGATGGGTGACTCATGCATGGCGACAGCCTCGGGGTCAGGGGAGCATCAGCGCTGTGCGGGCGCTGCGGACGGACTGCGAGCGCCTCCCGGAGCAGGCAGCACAGGCGGCGTCGCGGGTGACGGCAAAACATTCATGGCCGGTGCCGGGGCCACGGCAGTCGCCGGCTTCGACACGGACGGGACCGGAGCCGCGGCAGGTGCGGGGGGTGTCGCCGCAGGAGCAGCCACCGGTGCTGCCGCCGGGGAGGGTACGGCGATCGGCGCTGTCGCCGCAGCGGACGGCGCAACAACGGGGGCGGCCGGCGCCGGCACGACAGGGAGCGGCTCGGATGCAGGAACCACCGTCGACGGGCCCGGCACCGTTGCCGCAGGCTCTTCGGTCACGGTCACACCGTTATGGGTCGCAAAGGCTCGCCACAGGAAGCCCACCAACAGCACGATGATGAATGCCAGGGCCACCCATCGCAGAAGCCGACCGGTCTTGCGCGGATGGCGCGCAATTTCGCCCAGCAGCTGAATGGGATTGCTCGGACGCACCTCGAGTGCAGGCGTTTCCTTGTCCTCCGCGTAGCACTGGTCAAACTTGGCCGCGATGTCATCCGGCGACAACTTCACCAGCTGCGCATAGCGGCGCATGTACCCGCGCACAAACGCAGGTTCCGGCAAATCCTTGTAGGAGTCAGTCTCCATGGCGTCGACATAGCGCGGCGACAACGCCAACTCGCGCGCGACCTGGTCGATGGTCATTCCGCGGACTTCGCGCGCTTTGCGCAGGCGCTGTCCGGGACGGAAGGACAGATAGTCGGCAGCGTCCCGGCCGTGCTCTTCCTGCCCTTCGGGCACCACGGGGGGAACGGTTTCTTCGGTAGGATTGCTCACAATAGGCTCCACACTACGGCCTGCTGCGCGCAGCAGGATTACTTGTCCGTCTTAAGGGTCATCTGGTACTGCTGATACTCGAGACTGTCCGGGTACAGCCGCCTGAGCGCCAGCTCATAGCTGGCGAGCGCATTCCGGTCCCCGAAGCGTCGCTCGAGACGAATGCCCAGCCAGAGGCTCTGCGCCGTCTGCGGCAGGTCATGCGTCAGGTCCAGATAGCGCTTGTAGAGGTTACGGGCGCCCTCATAGTTCTGCTTGTCGAAGGCGATCTCGCCCAGGTAAAGGGTGGAAACCGCCAGCGTGGGATCCAGCGAGAGGCCTCGCGTGAATGCCTCCTCCGCACGAGCTTTGTCGCCAAGCATCCAGGCACTGCGGCCCAGACCCTCGAAGGTCAGCGCCCGGTTCTGGTAGGAAATGTCGCTGGACGCTGCCTCGAACTGCCTGGCCGCTTCCTTGAACCGCTTCTGCCGGAACAGGAAGCTTCCGTAATTGTTGTGCGCCTGCGAGTAGTCGTCGCGCAAGCGTACGGACTTGCGGAACTCGCGATCCGCTCCCTTGATGTTGCCATCGCGCTCGAGCAGGACCCCCATGAGATTATGGGCTTCCGGCATGTCGGGCTGCGACTTCAATGCCTGCTGCAGATAGGTCAGTGCCTGATCGTCCTCCCCCTGACGGAGGAGGTCGGCGGCAATGGCCACACGATCACGCGCTGCCGCCGCAGGATCGATCTTGTGCGTCGGGTCTTCGACGACCTCGGTGCAACCCGCCAGCAACAGCAGGGCAGCCAGTGCAATGCGCCGGATCATGACGCGCTCCTGAAAATTTCGCGGCTGTTCTTTGTTTCGTCATTACGCGACTGCCAGCGCTCGGCACGCCGGGTGCGGTCCTGCACCTTGCCGACGAGCTGGCCGCAGGCGGCATCGATGTCATCGCCTCGCGTGGAGCGGATGGTACAGATGTAATCCGCTTCCGTAAGGATTTTCTGGAACGCCAGGATGTCCTCGCGGCTCGACCGCCCGTAGGGGGCGTGCGGGAAGGGATTGAACGGAATCAGGTTGATCTTGCTCGGGGTGTCGCGCAGCAGCCGCGCGAGTTCGCGGGCATGCGCCGGGGTGTCGTTGACACCAGCCAGCATGACGTACTCCATCGTGATCTTGCGACGTCCGCCCTCTTCCCCCTGGAACCGGGCCAGATAGCGGCGACAGGCCGCCAGCAGTTCCTTGAGCGGATACTTGCGGTTGATGGGCACCAGCTCATCGCGCAAGGCATCGTTGGGCGCATGCAGGGACACCGCCAGTGCGACGTCGATCGTCTCGCCCAGCTTGTCGAGCATCGGCACCACGCCGGAGGTGGACAGGGTGACGCGGCGCTTCGACATGCCATAGGCGAAGTCGTCCAGCATGAGCTCCATTGCCGGCACGACGTTGTCGAAGTTCAGCAAGGGTTCGCCCATGCCCATCATCACTACATTGGTGATGGCGCGCTGCCGGTTTTCCATGAGCGGCTCGTCCTCGAAATAGGAACGGTTGGCCACCCAGACCTGTCCGATGATCTCGGCCGTACTGAGGTCACGCTGGAATCCCTGCTTGCCTGTAGAGCAGAAGCTGCAGTCCAGCGAACACCCGACCTGGGACGACACGCACAACGTCTTGCGGTCGCCGTCGGGAATGAGCACGGTCTCGACCATGGAGCCTTCGCCCACGCGCAGCACCCACTTGCGGGTGCCGTCGGCCGAATACTCGCGATGCACCACCTCGGGCGCACGGATTTCGGCAATCCGGGCAAGCTTTTGCCGCAGGGCCTTGGACACATTGGTCATCTGCTCGAAATCGTCGACACCGAGCTGATGGATCCACTTGATCACCTGCTGGGCACGGAATTTCTTTTCGCCCAGCGAGACGAAATAGTCTTCCATCTGCTGGCGGGTCATCCCGAGCAGGTTGGTCTTGGCAATGGAAAGGGGGGCGGAAGCAGGCGTTTCGCTATTCATGAGTGTCGACCGGTTGCTACACCAATTATGTCGAGCCCTGGAGGGGCATATCTGTTGGCCTTTGTTTGCCGAAGCAGCCGCAGCCAGGCGGCGAACCACACGTCAACGGCAGGCCGGCCCGGAGACCGGCCCCACCGTTGCCGGCCCTGCATCGACAGGGCCGGCGAAGACCACTCAGCGCGTACGCGGGCAGAGTTCGGTGGCAGCGAAGAAATAAGCCACTTCACGAGCAGCCGATTCAGCGCTATCGGAACCGTGCACGGCATTCTCGTCGATGCTGACCGCGAAATCGGCGCGGATGGTACCGGCTTCGGCCTTCTTCGGGTCGGTAGCGCCCATCAGGTTGCGGTGCAGCAGCACGGCGTTTTCACCTTCGAGCACGGACACGACGACCGGACCGGAGGTCATGAAGGCCACGAGGTCGCCGAAGAAACCGCGCTCGCGGTGCTCGGCATAGAAGCCCTCGGCTTCGGCACGGGACAGGTGCTTCATCTTGGCGGCAACGACCTTGAGGCCGGCCTTTTCGAAGCGGGTGTAGATCTCGCCGATCACATTCTTACCCACGGCGTCCGGCTTGATGATGGACAGGGTACGTTCGATAGCCATGATGCTCTCCACAATTACTATAAAATCAACAGGTTAGGCAGAAATCGCCCATGCGCGCCAAAACAAAGCCGCGATTATACGCAGCTTTGGCGGCAATACCATGCCAGGCATGCACGAGGCCGGGAAAGTTCGCCCCCGAATGGTGCACTCCCCCCATCACTCCGCTCTGCCAGGCGGCGAGCCGGGGCGTCTGCCCTCGTCAGACCTCATCCATCCAGGCGAGCTGGATGGCTTCGAGAATCTTTTCCCCGCAGTGCTTCGGGTCATCACCGAAATCCGGCAATGCCATGACCCACTGCATGAGGTCGGTGAAGCGGATGGTCCGGGGGTCGACCTCCGGATGGGACTCCGCCAGCTCGATGGCGATTTCCCGCGAGTCGGTCCACTTGAGCGACATATCAGTTTCCTTTTTCAAACCCGTGGGAGCAGCTTCAGCCGCAACAATCCAGACATTTTTTTGATCAGCCCATCCCACGGACCGTGCTTTCACGGCTGAAACAACTCCTGCGGGAGAAGGGGGTCAGTGCTTTTCGGAGGCGTGGTTGATGGTGTACTTGGGAATCTCCACCACCAGATCCTCGTCATCCACCAGGGCCTGACAGGACAGCCGCGACTCGGCCTCCAGCCCCCAGGCCTTGTCGAGAAGATCCTCTTCCAGTTCGTCCGCCTCGTTCAGCGAGTCGAAGCCCTCGCGCACAACGACGTGGCAGGTCGTGCAGGCACAGGACATTTCGCAGGCATGCTCGATCTTGATGCCGTTGCGCAGCGCCGCCTCGCAGATGGACTCACCTTTTTTTGCCTCCACCACCGCCCCTTCCGGGCAGATCTCGTGATGGGGCAGGAATACGATCTGTGGCATGGCCTTTACTCTCCGGCAATCTCGTCGAGCCGCCGCCCCGTGAGGGCCTGCTGCACGCCGGCGTTCATGCGTCGCGCAGCGTAGGGCTCGGTAATCTCGTTCAGCGCCTTGACGCCCGCACGCACGGCGAGCACGTCACGACCCGACAGGGCCTCGCGCAGTTCATTCATGGCGGCCGCAACGGCCTCGCGCTCCGTCGCCGACAGCAATTGGTCACCATCCTCCTTCAGCGCACCTTCCAGCGCGAGCAACAGGCGCTCCCCTTCCACCTTTTCTTCAGCGAGCGCGCGCGCATCGCGGTCGGCGGCGGCCTCTGCGTACGACTCCTTCAGCATCCGGGCGATGTCGTCATCCGCGAGACCGTATGAAGGCTTCACGGTAATTTCGCTCTTGACGCCCGAGGTCGTCTCCTCGGCACTGACATTAAGCAGGCCATCGGCATCGACCTGGAAGGTGACACGAATGCGGGCCGCGCCGGCCACCAGCGGCGGAATGCCCCTCAGTTCGAAGCGCGCGAGCGAGCGGCAGTCCGACACCAGCTCACGTTCTCCCTGCAGCACGTGAATGGCCATGGCCGACTGGCCATCCTTGAAGGTGGTGAACTCTTGCGCCATTGCGGCCGGAATCGTGGTGTTGCGGGGAATGATCTTCTCGACCAGCCCACCCATGGTTTCCAGCCCCAGCGACAGTGGAATCACGTCGAGCAGCAGCATTTCGCTATCGGGCTTGTTGCCCGCCAGCACATCCGCCTGCAGCGCAGCGCCCACTGCCACCACCGTGTCCGGATCGATGCTGGTCAACGGCGGACGGCCGAAGAATTCCTCGACCTTTTCGCGCACCAGCGGTACGCGGGTGGAGCCCCCCACCATCACGACTTCCTGCACGTCCCCGGCCCGGATGCCGGCGTCGCGGAGCGTGCGACGACAGGCCTTCAGCGTGCGATCCACCAGAGGAGCCACCAGCGCCTCGAAGGTCGCACGCGTCAGCTCCAGCGAATGGTCGCCCAGACGAACCGTGGCAGCTTCCGCACTCGTCAGCGCCTCCTTCGCAGCACAGGCAGACTGCAGCAGCGCGCGCTGCTGCTTCGCATCGGGGTCCGACGCCCCCAGCTCCCGGAGTGCCCACTGCGCAATGGCGTGATCGAAATCGTCGCCGCCCAGCGCCGTATCGCCGCCCGTCGCCAGCACCTCGAACACCCCGCGATGAAGGCGCAGCACAGAGATGTCGAACGTCCCGCCGCCCAGGTCGTAGATGGCGTGTACACCCTCGGCCCCCTTGTCGAGGCCGTAAGCAACGGCCGCGGCGGTAGGCTCGTTGAGCAGGCGCAACAGCTTGAGACCTGCGAGTTGTGCCGCATCCTTGGTGGCCTGGCGCTGGGCGTCATCGAAATAGGCCGGCACAGTAATGACCGCGCCGGTGAGCTCCCCCCCCAGCACCGCTTCCGCGCGGGCGCGCAAGACCGACAGGATGTCCGCGGACACCTGCACAGGACTTTTCTCGCCGGCGGCCGTCAGCAGATAGGGCATGCCGGTTTCCCCACCCGCAAAGCGGTAAGGCATGTGGGCACCCAGCTTCTTGACGTCGGCGAGGCCACGCCCCATGAGTCGCTTCACGGATATGACGGTGTTGAGCGGATCATCGGCGGCAGCGCTTTGCGCCTCATGACCGACACGACGTTCACCATCCGGAAAGTAGCGCACCACCGACGGCAGCAAATGGCGCCCTGCCGCATCGGGCAACGTCCTGGACCGTCCGCTCTGCACCGTGGCAACGAGCGAATTGGTGGTGCCGAGATCAATGCCGATCGCCAGCTTGTGCTGGTGCGGCGCCGTGCTTTGCCCCGGCTCGGCGATCTGGAGAAGCGCCATCAATCAAACTCCTCGTCGAAATCGTCCTCATCATCGAGTCGCGCCTCGCGGGCGCGCACTTCTTCAATGAAGCGTGACATGAACTGCATCTTGCGGACGGTCTCCGCGGCTTCCGCCCAGTCACCCTCGCGATGATCGATCGCGAATTCCCGCCCCAGGCTCGCGAGCCAGTCCTCGGCCTCCTCGCGCAAACCCTCCAGCTCACCGCCATCGGTGGACTCATCGAGCTGTTCACGCAAATCCATTTGCGCCATGAGGAAGTCGGTGTCGGATACGGTGGCCGACTCGATATTCAGCGGGTGTCCCGCCAGCGCCAGCAGATGACGGGCTCGCAATACCGGATCCTTCAGCGTCTGGAATGCCGTATTGATGTCGGCCGCCCTGGCCACTGCGGCGCGCTGCACATCAGCCGGCTCGGCAGCAAAGCGGTCCGGATGGAAGCGGCGCTGCAATTCACGGTAGCGCGGAAGCAGCTCGTCCTCGCCCAACTCGAAGGCGGGCGGCAGGTCGAACAACTCGAAATAACTGATGGTGCTCACAGTGGTCAGCCAGCTGGTTGCGGGTATCCGGCCCCGGACGCCGACACGATATCGGTGACGGGGCGAGGCCGGCCGCGGAGTGTACCGCAGGGCCGGAAGAATGCGGGACCGTGACGGGGACAGACGCCCGCGCCAGACCGGGACATCAGACGGTAAAGGACTCGCCGCAGCCGCACTCGCCCTTCTGGTTGGGGTTGCGGAACTTGAATCCCTCGTTCAGGCCTTCCTTGACGAAGTCCATCTCGGTGCCGTCGATGTACGCCAGGCTTTTGGGGTCGACAATGACGTTCACGCCGTGGGAAGAGAAGACCATGTCCTCCGGGGTCAGCTCGTCGACGAACTCCAGCACATAGGCGAGTCCCGAACAGCCCGACGTCTTCACGCCCACGCGCACACCTACTCCCTTGCCGCGATTGGACAGGAAGTCGGCCACATGGCGCGCCGCCGCTTCGGACAAGGTGACAGCCATTACTCGGCTCCGTGCTTCTTGCGATAGTCGGCCACGGCTGCCTTGATGGCGTCCTCGGCGAGGACCGAGCAGTGGATCTTCACCGGCGGCAGGGCAAGCTCCTCGGCAATCTGCGTGTTCCTGATCGACATGGCCTCGTCCAGGCTCTTGCCCTTGACCCACTCGGTCACGAGCGAGCTGGAGGCGATGGCGGAACCACAACCGTACGTCTTGAAGCGCGCGTCTTCGATGATGCCTTCAGGGCTCACCTTGATCTGCAGCTGCATGACGTCGCCGCAGGCCGGTGCACCCACCATGCCGGTCCCGACGCTGGCGTCGGTCTTGTCGAGCTTGCCCACGTTGCGGGGATGCTCGTAGTGGTCGATGACCTTTTCGCTGTATGCCATTTCCGCTTACCTCACTGATCCTGTAGGAGCGGCATCAGCCGCGATAGGCCCATGCCGCTACCTGTGTTTTCGGGAGGGATGGAGAGGGGGCGCGACTGACGCTGCACCTGCTTCCTCTCTCTCCCGGCCGGCCATCCTGCGACGGCCTGTCTGCCTGTCCTGCTGCGACTCTTGCGGAGCCGCCTGCCGCCGTCGCCGGTCAGTGGGCGACCCACTCGACGGAATTGAGATCGACGCCGTCCTTGTACATGTCCCACAGCGGGGACAAGTCACGCAGACGGGTCACCGCCTGGCTTGCGTGGCCAATCACGAAGTCGATATCCGCCTCGGTCGTGAAGCGGCCGATCGAGAAACGGATCGACGAATGAGCGAGTTCGTCGGAGAGCCCGAGTGCACGCAGCACATAGGACGGCTCCAGGCTGGCAGACGTGCAGGCCGATCCGGAGGACACGGCGAGGTCCTTCAGCGCCATGATCAGCGACTCACCTTCGACGAAGTTGAAGCTCACGTTGAGGTTGTGCGGCACACGTGCCGTTGCATCGCCGTTCACGAACACCTGCTCCAGCGGCTCCAGCCCCTTCCACAGACGATCACGCAGGGCGCGGATGCGGTCGGCCTCGGCATGCATTTCTTCCCGGGCAATACGGAATGCCTCGCCCATGCCGACGATCTGGTGGGTCGCGAGCGTTCCCGAACGGAAACCGCGCTCATGGCCGCCACCATGCATCTGCGCTTCGAGTCGCACACGCGGCTTGCGGCGCACATAGAGTGCGCCGACACCCTTGGGGCCGTAGGTCTTGTGCGCGGAGAAGCTCATGAGGTCGACCTTGAGGTTGTCCAGGTCGATGTCGACCTTGCCCGTGCTCTGCGCGGCGTCGACGTGAAAGAGGATGCCGCGGGCGCGGGTGATCTCACCGATCGCGGCGATGTCGGTCACGGTGCCGATCTCGTTGTTCACATGCATCAGCGAGACCAGGATGGTGTCGTCGCGCAATGCGGCCGCCACGGCCTCGGGGCGGATCATGCCGGTACCCTGCTCCGGGTCGAGATAGGTGACCTCGAAGCCCTCGCGCTCGAGCTGGCGGCAGGTGTCGAGGACCGCCTTGTGCTCGATCTTGCTGGTGACGATGTGCTTGCCCCTGGTCTGGTAGAAATGGGCGGCACCCTTGATGGCGAGGTTGTCCGACTCGGTCGCACCCGACGTCCAGACGATCTCGCGCGGGTCCGCCTTCACCAGGTCGGCGACCTGGCGGCGGGCGTTTTCGACCGCCTCTTCCGCCTGCCAGCCGTAGATGTGCGAGCGCGAGGCGGGGTTACCGAAGTTTCCGTCCGGGGTCAGGCACTCCATCATCTTCGCGGCCACGCGCGGGTCGCAGGGAGTGGTAGCGGAATAGTCGAGGTAGATCGGTCGCTTCATTGCAGCATCACCTGAAAATCTGTGGGCCCGTCCCGGGTCAGTTCATGGACACGAAGTCCAGGCGGTCCTTGCCGCCCTCGTCGCGCCGGTTCTTCTGCAGCTCCGCCTGGCGCACGGCCACGGCCTGCACCTCGCGGCGGTCGACGAGCTCCTGGAGGCTGATGCCCGCCAGGAAATTGTGGAGCTGCTGGCTGAGGTCGCTCCAGAGCTCATGGGTCAGGCAGGTGACGCCCTGCTGACAGTCGCCCTTGCCGCCACAGCGGGTCGCATCCACCGACTCGTCCACCGCATCGATGATCTGGGCGATGAAGATCGTGGCACCCTCGCGGGCCAGCTGGTAACCGCCACCCGGACCGCGCACGCTGGAGACGAGGCCGCCGCGACGCAGCTTGGAAAACAGCTGCTCGAGATAGGACACCGAGATGGACTGGCGCTCGGATATATCCGCCAGGCTGACCGGGTCCTGCTGGGCATGCAGCGCCAGGTCGAGCATGGCAGTGACGGCATAGCGTCCTTTGGTGGTCAGGCGCATGGAAAACCCCGGCGGGCAATGGGACAGGCACAGTATCCCAAAGACCGACTAAATCAGTCAATTATTTGACCCAGTAAAAAGCTCGGGGATTTTAGTGAGAGGCAGCCCCGGAAGCCAGCGCCACCCGGCCGATCAGGCCGATTTCTCGCCCTCGGCCCGCCCGTCGGCGCCTGCAGCCTTGGGTGACGACGCGACACGACCAACGGTGACGCCAGAACCATCCTGCAGCGCCTCCAGGTCCTCGGGCTTCAGCGCCTCGGGTTTTTCGTCACAGAAACCCGGGCTCATCCGGCCCAGGGTCTCGCACATGCGGTCCATGCGGGCATCTGCCTTGCGCATGTGGTCCAGCAGGTGACGGATGGCCTCGACCACCGGATCGGGAAGGTCGGGATTGGCGCCATACGCCTGGAAGCCGATCTTCTCTGCGAAATCACGGCGCTCCTGCTCGGCGGCATCATCCCGCTGGATGATGCGGGCCGGATTCCCCACCGCAGTCGCACCGGCCGGGACCGGCTTGGTGACGACCGCGTTGGACCCGATCTTGGCGCCATCGCCAATGAGGATGGGACCGATCACCTTTGCCCCCGCCCCCACGACCACGCCGTTGCCCAGCGTGGGGTGCCGCTTGCCGGCATTCCAGCTGGTGCCGCCGAGGGTGACCCCGTGATAAAGCGTGACATCGTCGCCGATCTCGGCCGTCTCGCCGATGACCACGCCCATGCCGTGATCGATGAAAAAGCGCCGGCCGATCCGGGCGCCGGGATGAATCTCGATACCCGTCATCCAGCGGGAGAACGACGAGATGAAGCGCGCAAGTCCCTTCCAGTCAGCCAGCCAGAGACGGTGCGCCAGGCGGTGCATCACATTGGCGTGGATGCCGGGATAGTTGATCAGCACCTCGAGCTTGTTGCGTGCCGCCGGGTCGCGATCGAAGACGGACACGATGTCTTCGCGTACTCGGTCGAACATGGTCGCTCTCCTTATTCCTTCGCCTTTTTCAGGGCATTCAGCTCGGCGGCGATTTCCTGCAGGCGGGTAAAAATGCCGCGCCACATGTTGTACTCGATACGATCCAGGCGCACACGACCGAACAGGCGGCGTGCGCGGGCCATGAGTTGCCGGGGATTGTCCGGCGACAGGAAGCCGGTATCCACCATCATCTGCTCGAAGTGGCCGTAAAAACGCTCCATGTCCTCGTGGGGAACCACCTCCTGGTCCCAGAGCAGGAATTGCACCGGCATCTGCTGCGCCTCCGGCACCGGCTGCTGTTCCGCCAGCAGATGCGCCATCCGCACTTCATAGCACAGTACCTGTACGGCCGCCGCCACATTCAGCACGCCATACTCGCTGTCGGTGGGAATGCACACGTGGTAGTTGCAGCGCTGCAGTTCCTCGTTGGTCAGACCGCGATCCTCGCGCCCGAACACGATGGCGACCTCATGGGCACCGGATTCGAGTCGCACCGCTTCCCCCGCCTGACGCGCATCCATCAACGGCCAGGGAATGGTGCGACTGCGGGCACTGGTCCCGAGCACCAGCGAGCAGCCGGCAACGGCCTCCTCGAAGGAGTCGACCACCGTGGCCTCTGCCAGCACGTCCGACGCACCGGAGGCCAGGGACGTGGCCTCGGCACTGGGAAAGACCTTGGGCGCCACGAGTACCAGCCGTGTCAGACCCATGGTCTTCATGGCACGCGCCGCTGCACCGATATTCGCGGGCAGAGTCGTGTTGACGAGGACGATACGGACGTTGGCGAGCATGGTGGGGAACCGGCCGGGACAGGGCCGCGGATGGTAGCAAATCCGGCCCGTCGTATCTCCCCGGACTGACCGCGGGATTTCCCCCGGCCACGGCCCCTGGGCTACAATGCGCCGCCTACCGTTCTTTCACAGAGTGCTGTCCCCATGCAACCCATGCTCAACATGGCGCTGCGCGCCGCCCGTGCCGCCGGCGAGATCATCTATCAGTCCGCCGAACGCGTGGACCTCGTCGACATCGAGGCCAAGGGCTACAACGACTATGTGACCAAGGTCGATCGTGCGGCCGAACGCGCCATCCTTGACGTGTTGCAGAAGACCTATCCCGATCACGGCTTTCTCGCTGAAGAGACTGGCCGTCGTGATGGCAAGGGCGAAGGGGCAGACTGGCTCTGGATCATCGATCCGCTCGACGGCACCACCAACTTCGTTCATGGCCTGCCTCAGTTTGCGGTCTCCATCGCGGTGCAGCACAAGGGGGTGACGGAGCACGCCGTCGTTCTCGATCCCATGCGCCGCGAAGAATTTACCGCCAGCCGCGGCCGTGGAGCCGCCATGAACGGCCGCCGCCTCCGCGTGACTGCGCGCAAGGGACTGGAAGGCGCCCTGATTGGCACGGGCTTTCCCTTCCGGCCGGACCAGATGGACCACATCGACGCCTACCTTGGCATGTTCAAGGCCATCGCCAGCCAGACCGCCGGTATCCGCCGCCCGGGCGCTGCCGCCCTGGATCTGGCCTATGTTGCCGCCGGCCGCTTTGACGGATTCTTCGAATTCGGCCTTTCCCCCTGGGACATGGCCGCCGGCGACCTCCTTATTCGCGAATCCGGCGGCCTGGTGTGCGACTTCACGGGCGGCCACCGCTATCTGGAGTCCGGGAACATCGTCGCCGGCAACCCCAAAGTACTGAAGGCGCTGCTGACTACCCTGGCCCCGCACCTTGAGGGCACCCTCCGCCGCTGATCCGCACGTGTCGCCAGCCGCCGCTGCGGAAGCGGCTGGCTGGTATGCTCAATAAAAAGAACAAGGAGCGAGACCGACAATGGGCAGGGGCAAAAGAAACCTGCGTCCTGAAGGGAGCGTGTTGCGCCTGCTACTGCTGCTGGCCGCATGGCTGACCTGTCAGGTGGCGCATGCGGCCCCGCCCCTGATGCTCGACAAAGAGCCCAGCCCCGTTGGCCTCGAACGTCACTTGTCGTGGTATTGCGATGCCACCGGGAAGGACACGCTCGACAATGCCTTGGAGCGGCCCTTCACCGATCTTGACGGACGCTCCGTCACACTGGGCTTCCGTCGCGAGCCCTGCTGGTTCCGCTTCCGCCTCGAGAACCACAGCCGGGACACCCTGCACCTCAATCTTCAGATTCCTTTTCCTGCGCTCGACCGCATTGACCTGTTTGCGCCCGGCAGCCATATGGCGCCCGTCCATACCGGCGATAACGAACCGTTTTCCCACCGCCCGTTGCCGACACGCTTCTTCAACTTCCCGCTGCAACTGGATGCCGGACAAGGACAGGATTATTACCTGCGTGTCGAAACAACCAGCGCCATGAACCTGCCCTTGATGCTGTCCGACACGCGCGCATTCGAGTCCCGGCAGGAGCTTCAGGAATGGTTTACCGGCATCGGCTTCGGCATTGTCGGCGGACTGCTCTTCTACCACCTCTTCCTGTGGCTGGCGGTGCGCGAGAACGTCTTCCGCTTCTGCGTGCCTTATATGGCAATAGCCTTCATCTATCTGCTGTGCATCAACGGCATTGCCTACCGGCTGTGGCCCGACTCTCCGGACTGGAACAGTCACGCACAGCCGTTCTTCCTCTTGCTGATGCTCAGTCTGGCGTCATTCTTCGCCCGCGACTTTCTTGGCGGGCGCGCGGCACTCAGCCGCATCGGCGAGCGAACGTTGATGGGTGTCGGTCTGACGCTGGCCAGTCTCGCGGCGCTGCAATTCATCCTGCCGCTCTATATCGTCTACCCGCTGCAGTCGGTGACGGTCCTTCCCGTTGTCGGGATCATCCTCGTGGTCGCCCTCTCGCAACTCCGGCGGAGGCCGCGCGAGACCCGCATGTTCCTGGCGAGCTGGGCGCTGGTAATGATCATGGCAGTGTTGTTGGCCATGCAGAGCCTTGGCGCATTTCCCGGCTCCTCGTTCCTCGTGGCGCTACAGGGCACGGAGCTGACGATTCTGCTGCAACAGATGCTCCTGGCACTGGCGCTGGCCGAGCGGCTCAATACGCTCAAGCACGAACGCAATGAGCAGCAAGGCGCAGCGCTACGTGCCGAAGCCGAGAGCGCGGCCAAGACCGAATTCCTGGCGCGCATGAGCCACGAGATCCGCACTCCGCTGAACGCCCTCATCGGCATCACGGAGCTGCTGGCAGGCACCCACCTCGACCGCGCACAGCGCACGTACGTCGACACACTGGGCGACTCGGGTCATGCCCTGCTTCATGTCATCAACGACATTCTCGACTACTCGAAGATCGCCGCGGGAAAAATCGAGATGGAGCAGGCCGACTTCAATCTGCTTGACCTGCTTGACGAATGCATCCGCATCTTCAGCCTCAAGGCGCGTGAGAAATCGCTGTCGCTGGTTTGCGACCGGTCACCCGATTTGCCTGTCCATGTGCGGGGGGACATGGCCCGGTTACGTCAGGTTTTGCTCAACCTGCTGGCCAATGCCATCAAGTTCACCGAACACGGCACCATCCACCTGCGTGCGGCCCTTGAAGAGCGAAAGAACGGGCACCTCCGGCTCCGGTTCGAAGTGGAGGATACCGGCATCGGTATTGCCGAGGAAAAATTACCCCTGCTTTTCACCTCGTTCACGCAGGCGGACACCTCCACCTCGCGACAATACGGGGGCACCGGCCTGGGACTTGCCATCAGCAAGCAGTTGGTGGAATTGATGAAGGGCTCCATTTCCGCCGTCTCGACGCCGGGCAAGGGCAGTACGTTCCGGTTCACCGTGGAGCTCACCCCTGCCGCCGCGCCGGGCCTTGCGACTGCCACCCCGGAAAGCGTGGTGGACCCGGCAGCGTTTGCCGGACGGCAGGTGCTCGTCGTGGAAGACAACCCGGTCAACCAGATGGTGACGCAGGGCTTCCTGCAGCGACTCGGCATCTCCGCCACGTTTGCCAGCAGCGGACAGGAGGCGCTTGAGCTGCTCGCGCACAACGGAGCGCCGCCGTTCGACCTGGTGTTCATGGACTGCGAGATGCCGGGCATGGACGGATTCGAGGCCACGCGCCGATTGCGGGAATGGGAAACCACACAGGGACGACACCGTGTCACGGTAGTGGCGCTGACGGCACACGCGCTCCCCGAACACCGCGCGCAATGCCTTGCTGCCGGCATGGACGACTACCTGTCCAAGCCGCTGATTCTTCCCCGCCTCGCGGAAAAGCTGTACGAGGTGCTGCCACCGAGGGCAAGCACCGCCGTGACGTAATTTCCGTACCCGCGCATTTGCCGCGACATCGTCAAAAGCAGCGCCGCGGATTCGTTGTTGTTCCCGCCGGCCGATTCCGGCTGTTGTGCATTGCCGGCTGTCGCATGGTCTCCTGCACAACAACCCGCCCCCGAATGAAAACGCCCCTTACGGGGCGTTTTCATTCGACACATCAGATCATCTGTCTGCGACCGGACAGCAGACCGGTTCCCTGTTGCAGTGATCAGGGACGATCATCCACCTCGGTCTTTGCCTGCACCAGGAAGTCGTCCTTGGACAGCCCCATGGCCAGCGCATAGTTGGTGGCGATGTAGATGGACGAGTATGTGCCGACGCCAAGGCCGACCAACAGCGTTATCGAGAACCACTTGAGCGCAGGGCCGCCGAGGAACAGCAGGGCGAACACCACCAGGATGACGGTGCTGACCGTCATGATCGTGCGGCGCAGCGTCTCTGTCAGCGACAGGTCGACGATCTCCTGCGGATCCGCCTTGCGCAGCTTGCGGAAGTTTTCACGGATACGGTCGAACACCACGATCGTGTCGTTCAGCGAGTAACCAATGAGCGCCAGCACAGCGGCCAGAACGGTCAGGTCGAACGGCCAGCCGAAGATGGAGAACACGCCGACGGTAAACAGGACGTCGTGCAGCAGCGACACCACGCCACCCACCGCAAACTTGAAGCGGAAGCGGAAAGCGACGTACAGCATCATCAGGGCCAGCGAGAGGCCGACCGCCAGAAGCGATTGTGAATAAAGCTCCTCGCCCACCTGCGAACCGACGCTGTCGATCTGCTTGATCGTGGCCGCATTGGTTGGATCGAAGTTCAAGGCTTTCTGAAGATCGGCCGTAATGGTCGTCTCGTGGCCCTTCTGGGCCGGCATGCGAACCATGACGTCGGTGATGAGCCCCAAATGCTGGACCACGGGATCCCGGAAGCCGGCCTGCTCGAGGGCGGTGCGAACTGCTTCCTGGTCGACGCCCTTCGCGTACGTGACTTCGGCCGAGGTACCGCCAGTGAAGTCCTGGCCCAGGTTCAGGCCACGGGTCACCAGCGACACGATGCCGGCCAGCACGATGAGAAGGGAAACCGCCGCAATGATCTTGCGGTACTTCATGAAACGAATGATGCGCTGCTCTGCCATGATCCGCTTCTCCTCAGATGCTGAGCTTGTTGACGCGACGATTGCCATACACCAGATCGACAATCACGCGAGTGACCGTGATCGAGGTGAACAGCGAAGACAGAATCCCCCAGAACAAGGTCACGGCGAAGCCCTTGATGGGACCCGACCCGACCGCCCAGAGAATGATGGCCACCACCAGCGTCGTCACGTGGGAGTCGATGATGGTGGTAAACGCACGGTCATAGCCGGCAATGATGGCCGCGTGCGGCGAAAGCCCCCGCTTCAGCTCCTCACGAATGCGCTCGTAGATCAGCACGTTGGCATCCACCGCCATGCCCACCGTCAGCACGATACCGGCGATGCCGGGCAGGCTGAGGGCAGCACCCAGTGCACCCATCAACGCCACCACGATGGCCACGTTGAAGAACAGGGCGAGATTGGCGATCACACCGAATACGCGATAGAAAACAATCATGAATACCGCCACGAGGGCAAAGCCGACCTGCGTGGAACGCATGCCCTTGTCGATGTTTTCCTGACCCAGTGTCGGGCCGATGGTGCGCTCTTCAACGAAGTACATTGGCGCAGCCAGCGCGCCGGCACGCAGGAGAAGGGCCAGTTCGGCCGCTTCTGCCGGGGAATCGAGGCCCGTGATCTGGAAGCGCGACCCCAGCATGGACTGGATGGTGGCACGGTTGATCACATACTTGTCGACCACGTTTTCCTTCACTTCCACCTGCTTGCCGGTGGCATCCGTGGTCATGCGCGTATGCTGCTTGGATTCCACGAACAGCACGGCCATCTGGTGACCAACATTGTCGCGCGTCGCATCGGCCATGATCTTGCCGCCACGCGAGTCGAGCGTGATGTCGACCTTGGGATTCGAGAATTCGTCGAAGCTGGACTGCGCATTCACCACGCGGTCACCGGTCACGATCTTGCGCTTTTGCAGCAGGACGGGCGGCGCCTTGTTGTCCTTGAAGGGAAAGAGCTCGGTTCCCGGGGGAGCCACGCCATCCACTGCCGTACCATGATCCTGGTCGACCAGGCGGAATTCCAGGCTGGCCGTGCGACCGAGGATGCGCTTGGCTTCTGCCGTGTCCTGGAGGCCCGGCAGTTCCACCACGATACGACTGGTGCCCTGGCGCTGCACCACCGACTCGGCCACACCCAGCTCGTTCACACGGTTACGGATGGTGGTGAGGTTCTGGTTCACCGCATAGTCACCGAGTTCTCGCAGCTTCTGCGGCGTGAAGTCGATATCCGTGTAGAAGCCGTCCGCCGCATCACGACGCACATAGGTGAACTCGTTGAAATCGGACTTCAGCAGGTCTTCGGCCTTCTGGCGGTCATCGGCCTTTTCGAACCGGAGGGAGAAACCCTGCCCCCGTTCGGTCACCGAGCGGTAGGACAGTTTCTTTTCGCGCAGCTTGCCCTTGATGTCATTGATGTAGGATTCCTGACGCTGCTCCAGGGCCTTGGACATGTCCACTTCAAGCAGGAAGTGGACGCCGCCGCGCAGGTCGAGACCCAGCTTCATCGGTGCGGCATTGATTGCCTTGAGCCAGCCCGGCGTCGTCGGCGCGAGATTCAGCGCCGCAACGAAGAGGTCCCCCAGTTCACGACGCAGCACGTCTTGCGCACGCAACTGGTCCGTCGTGTTGTTCAAGCGCAGGAGCACGCTTTCCTTGCCGTTGCGACCCTGGATGGCCGCATCGTGAAAGGGAATGCCGGCCACATTGAGTGCGCGCGTGACGCTTTCCAGCACCGCCTGATTGACCGGCACCGATGCATTGGCACCCGTCACCTGTACGGCGGGCTCGTCGGGATAAAGATTGGGAAGGGAGTACAGCAAGCTGATCGCCAGCACCGCCAGGATCAGCAGGGACTTCCACAGGGGAACTCGCATGGGGGAACCTCGATACCCGCGGCCCGGCGTCCCGGACCGCGTTGTTTCTTATTAGATGTTCTTGATGGTGCCTTTGGGCAGCGTCGCCACGATGGCACTGCGCTGCACCTTCACTTCCACATTGCTGGCGAGGTCGATCACGGCAAAGTCACCCTCGACCTTGGTGACCGTACCGACGAGGCCGCCGGCAAACACGACTTCATCGCCCTTGTTAAGGGAGTCCATCAGGGTCTTGTGTTCCTTCTGCCGCTTGAGCTGCGGGCGCAGCAGCATGAAGTAGAAAACGACCGCGAAGAGGCCGAAGGTGAAGATCAGCTGACCCGCGGACTGGCCGCCGGGTGCGGGAGCGTCGGCCGCAAGGGCGTCGGCAATGAACAGGCTCATGGAACTCTCCGTTGGTTCAGGCATCCGGGCCGGCCTACCGTGCCGACCGACCCCAGAAAAACCCTTTAGATTGAAGGGGTTGGCAGGCCGCGCCGGGCATAGAAGCCATCCACGAAGCGCTGCAATGTACCCTGTTCGATAGCCTCGCGCAAACCAGCCATGAGGCGCTGGTAATAGCGCAGGTTATGCAGTGTGTTCAGCTGCGCACCGAGGATTTCCTGGCACTTGTCGAGGTGGTGCAGGTAGGCCCGGCTGAAGTTCCGGCAGGTGTAACAATCGCAGTCCGCGTCCAGTGGCCCGGTATCCGTCTTGTACTGGCTGTTACGGATGCGGACCACGCCATTGGTGGTGAAAAGGTGACCATTTCTGGCGTTGCGGGTCGGCATGACGCAGTCGAACATGTCGACACCACGGCGCACCGCCTCGACGATGTCCTCCGGCTTGCCCACTCCCATCAGGTAGCGCGGGCGGTCCGCCGGCAGCAGGGGAGGCAGGTAGTCCAGCACGCCCAGCATCTCTTCCTTGGGTTCGCCCACCGAAAGTCCGCCAATGGCATAGCCATGAAAGCCGATGTCGGTGAGGCCGGCCAGGGACTCCTCGCGCAGATGACGGTACATCCCCCCCTGCACAATGCCGAACAGCGCATTGGGATTCTCAAGCCGTTCGAACTCCGCCTTCGAGCGGCGCGCCCAGCGCTGCGACAGCAGCATGGAGTCGCGGGCCTGCTGCTCGGTCGCCGGATAGGGCGTGCACTCATCGAAGATCATCACGATGTCGGAGCCGAGGTCATGCTGCACCTGCATGGATACCTCGGGACTCAGGAAGACCTTGGACCCGGTGATGGGAGACGCAAAGGTGACACCTTCCTCCGTGATCTTGCGCAGCTTGCCGAGCGAGAACACCTGGAATCCGCCCGAATCGGTGAGGATGGGTTTGTCCCAGTTCACGAAGTCGTGGAGATCCCCATGCGCCTTGACGACCTCGGTGCCGGGTCGCAGCCAAAGATGAAAAGTGTTTCCGAGGATGATCTCGGCGCCGATTTCCCCGATGTCGCGCGGGAGCATGGCTTTGACCGTGCCATAGGTGCCCACCGGCATGAAGGCCGGGGTCTGGACCTTGCCGCGCGGAAAGTCGAGCTCACCGCGGCGGGCGCGGCCATCGGTGGCCTTCAGCGTGAATTTCATGAAAAAACATTCTCCGTAAACCGGGCCGGTTCAGCGTGTGCGCTCTTGTCGAACCCTAAAGACCTTCATCGCTGTCGCGTCAGGAACATCGCGTCGCCATAACTGAAAAAGCGGTATTTCTGCCGGACGGCTTCGCGATACGCCGCCATCACCGTCTCCTGCCCCGCAAACGCGCAGACCAGCATGAGCAAGGTGGATTCCGGCAAATGAAAATTGGTGACCAGGGCATCCACTACCCGCCATTCGTAGCCCGGATAAATGAAGATGTCGGTCTCCCCCTCAAAGGGATTGAGCCACTCGCCAGGCGCCGCATGCCTGGCCGCCGACTCCAGCGAACGCACGGACGTGGTTCCCACGGCCACCACACGATTTCCCCTCGCCTTGGCCGCTCGCACCGCGTTCACCGTCTCCGGGCTGACCGACAGCCATTCGCTATGCATCTTGTGGCTGGTGACATCGTCAACGCGCACGGGCAGGAAAGTTCCCGCCCCTACATGCAAGGTGACGAACGCCTTTTCCACGCCACGGGCGGCGAGTGCGGCGAAAATCGCTTCGTCAAAATGCAGTCCGGCGGTAGGGGCAGCGGCGGATGCCACCTTGTCCGGACGGGAATAGACGGTCTGATAGCGTTCCGCGTCTGAGCCTTCGGCCGGTCGATCCATGTAAGGCGGCAGGGGCAACTCTCCCTGGGCCAACATGACGTCCATGACCGGTTGCGAGAAACGCAGGCGGAAGAGCGCCTCGACCCGCTCCACCATGACGGCGGTGACCCCTTTTCCAAAGTGCAGCACTGCGCCGGCCTTCGGTGACTTGCTGGCACGGAGATGGACCAGCGCCTCGTCCGGTCCGGTGATGCGCTCAACCAGCAGTTCAAAGCGCCCACCGGTTTCTTTCTGGCCAAACAGGCGGGCCGGCATGACGCGGGTGTCATTGAAGACCAGCAGATCCCCCGGCTGCAGCAGTCCAGGCACGTCGGCGAATCGTCCGTGGTGCCAGGTGCCGGCGCGGGCGTCGACCTGCAATAGCCGGGACGCCGAGCGGACAGCCTCGGGGTAGCGGGCGATCAGGTCGTCCGGCAGATCGAAGTGGAAATCACTGAGTTTCATCGAAAGCGGGGGTCGGCGGGCAAAAAACAGCCGCGGAGTATAGCAAGCCCGGGAGTTTGACGTTGCAGTACGCCGACGGCGCCGTATAATCGCCCCCTCTCCAGGCTCACCGGTAAACGATCGGGTGAGTCCAGTCCCTGTGCCGGGATGGCGGAACTGGTAGACGCGGCGGACTCAAAATCCGTTGCCCGCGAGGGCGTGTCGGTTCGATTCCGACTCTCGGCACCATCATGTGACTGCAATCGAGCTGCCATGTCACGCAAGAAGTCCCGCTCCAAGGCCTCCCCTGCGCCCGACGCGACGCCTGTCTCCGCCATTGCCGCTGCGCCAGCCGGCGCCTCCGCCGAGCCGGCAGGCATGCTGGTACGACTGTTTTGCCTCACCTATGACGGCCTCTTGCTGGTAGCCCTGTGGATGGTCACGGGAGCGCTCCTCGTCCCCTTGGGCACGCCGGCTGCCGCCGCCCGACAACACCAGATTGCCCTCGTTTCACCGGCGTTCCAGAACTTCGTCCTGACGCCCTCGCTGGTGGCCGTCACATGGCTGTTTTATGGCTACTTCTGGACCCGGGCGGGCCAGACGCTCGGCATGCAGACCTGGCGCCTGCGGGTGCTACGGGCCGATGGCAGTCGCCTGCGCTGGACCGACGCCATCACCCGCTGCGCCGCCGCCTGCCTGTTTCCGCTGGTATGCGGCCTGATGTCGCGCCTGGCCTTCCAGACACCGTCAGCATTCCTGCTCAGCATCAGCCTGGGCTTTCTCGGCAATTATCTCTGGATGATGTGGAACCCGCGCCACCTCACCTGGCACGACCAGCTCTCTGCCACACAGGTGTGGCGACTTCCGCCTGAGCCGAAGGGAAAGCGCCGGTTGCTGGGGTGGTTTGCCGAAAAAGGCGAGTGAGCGCGAGAGATTCCGCTTTCCAGGTCAGGCTCCCTGAGCGCAGGGAGGCATGACAACCTTTCAAGAAAAAACGCCGCAATTGCGGCGTTTTTTGATTCGCAGAGGGTGTTTTCAGCGACGACGGTCAAAGGCGACGAAATCAGAGTCGGCTGGAACGCGCCCTCCCACATACTTGCTGAGACGCGAGCGTCCCTGGCAATAATCACCGCGGACAATGCCCGGAATATAATGATCGGTCAGCATGTGGCCTTTCTTCTCGGGACGTACGAATACGGCGCCCGACGTCGAGTAGTAATGCGACAGCACGCCGATGCGCGCGAAAAAATCCTGTCCGTTGGCAAAATGCTCAACATACGGAACCGGATGGCCGTGATCCGCCGTCAGCTGGTAATCGATGTGCATGCTGTCGGCCACACCTGCCAGACAATAGATCTCGAGCTTGTGCGCATGCTTGCGCAGCTCGGGATCCTTGAAGATCTTGCGCACGATGTAACTGGCAATAATGGTGCCTTGGGAATAGCACAACAACACGATGTGCTCGTGTGAGAGCAGGGCATTCCGCACGATATTGAACGCCGGTTGCGCCAGCTTGCCGTCCTTGCGGAGCGTACGGGCGGTGATGGCGTCCCACAGGTCCCACACCACGCCGAACGTGGGCGTATGAATCAGGTGAATGGGCCGGTGGAAGGCGCGCGCCAGCTCTTCGGTTTCAAGCAGTGCCATGCTGGGCGCAGTACAGATGCCATTCAGAAAAAACCACTTGGATTGCTTGGTGGTTTCACTCCACTGGTAGTTCGGAGGAATCACCACCTTGGTCCCTTCCGACGCCGACACGCGCTCCACGGGCAGCAACATCTGCCCGACAACACTCAGGAACTCCCAGCGGCTCTGGTAGCTGGCCGGATGGAACTCCGGACGAACCCCCTTCTCGGAGTTCAGCGGAAAGACGATCCAGGGCAGCGAAGTAATGTTTCTCGCCACAAGCCCCAGGTCCCGCGCCACGGAACGACGGTTGTGCACGAGGCGGGTCCCCAGGGCACGAAGCCGGGAGAAAGGGTTGCGGTGGTGCTCAGAGTCAGTGGTCATGGGCCTGCAGCCGGCGTTGAACGCATCCCTGCGCAGGGATCAAAGGGCGAATACGTAGAACAGTGCGCCGAGGGCAAGAACAAAGGCAACCCCCAGCACCACGGCAAGAATGCGGGTATGGGAGTCCCATCCGGCCGCCACCGCCGGAGCCGCCACGGCGGCTTCGGCAACCGGCACGTGGGGAGGCATCGTTTTCAGGAATACGGCGTCGTCCTCGGCCTGGGCGCGGAGCGCCGGCGAGGTTGCCACCTGCTCCGGCGCATCATGCCGCCCTGCGGCCGACGTCTGGACCCGGCCCGCCTCCAGGGATTCCAGGATCTCGCGGCGGGCCGCGCGGAATTCCTCCAGGGACAGCTGCCCCTCGGAATAATGCCGCGACAACTGGCGCAGACGGGAGTTCTCGGCCAGGTACTCGGTCATCAATGCACGTCCGTCACTTTCACAACGACGACGGAGATATTGTCGCGACCGCCATTGTGGAGGGCTTCGTCAATCAGCCTGCGCGCCGCCTCTTCTTCGTCGAGCGCCAGCTTGCGACGGATGCTGTCTTCCGGCACTTCGTTGTACAGGCCGTCGCTGCATAACAGATAGGTGTCTCCTGCCTCGGGTGCAAACACGGCGGAATCCACATACAGATGGTCGGCACCACCGACGGCCCGGGTAATGACGTTCGACTTTGGATGACGATCGGCTTCGGCCTGGGTAATGGCCCCCGCCTCCACCATCTCCTGGACGGCGGAATGGTCACGGGACAGGCGCGTCAGCTGGCCCTGGCGAAGCCGGTAAAGGCGGGAATCGCCCGCCCAGAGGCAGACGCCTGTTTTTTGCGACAAGATGAGGGAGACGACGGTACTGCCGACCGTTCGGCCGCCCAGCTCGTTCATGGCGTAATCACGCAACTGCTGATTGACCTGCATGATCGAGTCTTCAACGGCATCGACGAAATCCGGGAGGACGTCACCACGAGGCAACATGCCGAGCGGATGGATGACTGCATGGCTGGCGACGTCACCGGCCGCATGGCCGCCCATGCCATCAGCCACCACCCAGAGACCGGTCTCCGGGAGTGCCAGCAGGGCATCTTCATTGATCTTGCGCTTGCTACCCACGTCGGTAGCGGCAGCCGAAGTCCATGCGATCAAGACGGGTTACCTTGGGTGTCGCCTCTTTTTATAGTGGCTGAACTCTAACGTGGAGCTGCTTGTTTTTACAAGCAAAGCACCCAGGGAAGAACGGCCGGAGGCGCTAGCGGACCCGCGAAAGGGCAAACCCGCCGATAGTGATGCTGACTGCAATGGGAACGGAGGCAGCCAGCACCGGCGAAAAGTCATAGACCAGGCTGGCGTATCCGAAGAAATCCTGGAAATAGCGGAACAGCAAACCCGCCAGCACGCCCGCCAGAATGCGCAGCCCCATATTGACCGAGCGCAGCGGCCCGAAAATGAACGAGCAGGCGATC
>DASSUO010000145.1:0-5171 GCA_035706925.1 Moraxellaceae bacterium | reverse complement strand
GCCTGATCGGCAAACTGGCCGACCTCGACATTGAGGACGTCGCCAGCGTGAATGCCCTGCGTGCCGGTGCGCCCGTGTGGACAGAAGCCTGACGCCCGATTTGCCGGTCGTCGGCGCCCGCATGCACTGTCTGTCCCCCGTCTGTCCCCGGATATGGCGGCCGTTGGGCTGCGCGTGACTCCCCGCAAACCCGCCAGTTCAGGGCATCTGGCGCCGCCCAGGTGATCGGGCCGCCCCTTGAAAGGACGCTGCCACGCCCCAATACCCCTTTTCAAGGGCATCAACTCCGGTGCCGCGTGTGGAGCCGGCTGACGGCCCGAGGCCGTTTGCGGTATCCTGTGAACCCGAATGGAGCAGTCCGTCCCAGCTTGAATACCAGTGCCCTCTCACGCCGCCAGCTCACGCTGGAGCCCAACGACACCCGCCGCCTCAGCGAGCTGAGCGGGCAGTTTCACGAGCACATCAAGCTCATCGAACAGCGTCTGGGAGTGTCCGTGCACAGCCGCGGCAACCACTTCCGTGTGGAAGGCCCTGCCGGCGCCGTGAACTCCGCGGTGACTGTCCTCGAAACCCTGTACGCCGAAACCGGCCAGCGCGAGCATCTCGATGCCGAGGCCGTCCACATGCTGCTGGCCACGCTGGATGACGGCGTCACCGTGCTTGATGCCGCCACCCGCCCGGACGAGGACATTGCCCTCTTCACCAAGCGCGGCGCCGTCCGTGCGCGTGGCGAGAACCAGAAGCGTTACGTCGATGCCCTGCTTGCCAACGACATCAGCTTTGGTGTCGGCCCGGCTGGCACCGGCAAGACCTACCTTGCCGTCGCCGCGGCCGTACACTTGCTGGAAAAGGACGAGATCCGCCGCATTCTGCTGGTACGTCCTGCCGTCGAGGCCGGCGAAAAGCTCGGCTTCCTGCCTGGTGACCTGACCGAGAAGATCAACCCCTACCTGCGTCCCCTATACGATGCCCTCTATGAAATGCTGGGCTTCGAGCGCGTGGCCAAGCTCATCGAGAAGCAGGTGATCGAAGTCGCACCGCTGGCCTATATGCGCGGACGCACCCTGAACAATGCCTTCATCATTCTTGATGAAGGCCAGAACACCACGCCGGAGCAGATGAAGATGTTCCTGACGCGCCTGGGCTTCGGCTCCAAGGCCGTGATCACCGGCGACATCACCCAGGTTGACCTGCCGCGCGGCCAGGAATCCGGCCTTGCCCATGCGCTGCGGGTACTTCACGACGTGAAGGGCATCCACATCACCCGATTCACCTCGCGCGATGTGGTGCGTCATCGCCTGGTTCAATTCATCGTCGAGGCCTATGAAGCCTATGACACCCCCAAGGCGCGCCCTGCACGACCGGTGCGTCCGGCGAATCCCTCCGTCCCTTCCGATGTGGCCGCCGACAACGGCATCGGCGACGAGCCCGAGGCGTAACCGGCATGCAACCTGCCAGCACTACCCTGATCGACCTTCAGCTTGCCCATGATGCCGCCGACTTGCCTGGCGTGGACGAATTCACGCGCTGGGCAGACGCCGCGCTGACCGAGGCGGGGCATGCGGAGCCCGCCGAAATTACGGTCCGCCTGGTCGGTACCGAGGAAAGCCGTCAGCTCAACCACGACTTTCGCGACAAGGACAAGCCGACCAATGTGTTGTCGTTTCCCAACGAGCTGCCAGCGTTCCTGAAGGAAGAAATCGGCGTGCTACCACTCGGCGACCTCGTGATCTGCGCACCGGTTGTCGCGCAGGAAGCCGCCGAACAAGGCAAGCCGGTGCGTGACCACTGGGCCCACCTGACCATGCATGGCGTATTGCACCTGCTTGGATACGACCATCTGGACGACGCCGAGGCGGAGGAAATGGAGGCGCTGGAAATTCGTGCGCTGGCCACCCTCGGCATCGCCAACCCCTATGAATGACGAGTCCGCACGAAGCGGACGAAACCGAACGACAAAAGGAAACAGCGAATCATGAGCGAAGGTCGACCTACGGGCGAACATCCCCGATCCTGGCTGAGCCGTCTCACCCACGCGCTGAGTGGCGAACCGCAAAACCGCGAGGATCTGGCCGAGCTGATCCAGCACGCCGGTGAACGCGGCCTGCTGGACCCGGACGCCCTGCGCATCATCGAGTCCACCCTGCAGGTATCCGAGCGCCAGGTCCGCGAGATCATGATCCCGCGCGCACAGATGGTAGCGGTCCGCTCCGACATGCAACCCCGGGAATTTCTCCCCATCCTCATCGACTCCGCCCACTCGCGGTTTCCGGTGCTCGATGCCGACAACTCCGATGAAGTAGTCGGCATCCTCTTTGCGAAGGACCTGCTGAAGCTGGTCGTTCCCGAGCGTTCGGAACGCTTCGACCTGAAGGACTTCCTCCGTCCGGTCTTCTTCATCCCCGAATCCACCCACCTCGATCGCCTGCTCAAGGAGTTCCGCTCCAAACGCAACCACATGGCCATCGTGGTGAACGAGTACGGCGGCATCGCGGGGCTGGTCACGCTCGAGGATGCCCTGGAGCAGATCGTCGGCGACATTGACGACGAGCACGACTTCGACGTGGACGAGGATGTGCTGATCCGAGAAATGGGTCCCCGGGAATTCAGCGTCAAGGCGATCACCCCCATCGCGGAATTCAACGAGCACTTCGGCACGGCGTTCAGCAATGACGATTTCGACACGATCGGCGGCATCATCATGAACGCCTTCGAGCGACTGCCGACACGCGATGAAGAGATCACGGTCGGCGAGTTCCGCTTCACGGTATTGGCCGCCGACTCCCGCGCCATCCGCCTGCTCAAGGTACAGCCGCTGACCTGATCCGGAACCCACTACACCGACTGCACCCCGAACCCAACCCCGACCCCGCACGCTGACGAGCCCGCGGCCCCGCGAATGCGCGATCTCCCGAACCCGCAAACCCGGGAACTCCAAATCCCGCCAACCCGGCAATCAGCGATTCCTCACGGGCAATGCCGGGGAGGAGTCGTGGATTCGGGGGCCGCGGGGTCGAGAGATCGTGGCTGAAACCGCTCCTGCGGGATGATGATGTGACCATGCGCCGTTTCCATGACTTGCTCGAAAGACTCCGCTATCACCGGCACCTGCCCGGACTGATGCTGGCCCTGGGCGTGCTGACGCCGTTCGCGTTCTCGCCCTTTGATCTCTGGCCACTGGCCCTCATCGGTATCGGCCTCGCCGGTGAATTGCTGCGCGGCCACAGCGTGCGGCGGACGGCGTTCCTGGCCTGGTGCCACGGCTTCGGTCTCTGGTGTTTCGGCACCTACTGGCTGTATGTCTCGATCCACGATTACGGCTACACGCCGCCCTGGCTGGCCACGCCCATGGTGGCCGGGCTCGCCGCCTTCATGGCGCTGTTCTTTGCCGGCATGGGCGCGATCTACGCTCGGCTTCGTCTGGCACGGACACCGCTGCTGGCGCTTCCCGCGCTTTGGGTTCTCGGCGAGTGGGTCCGTTCATGGTTCCTGACCGGCTTTCCGTGGCTGTTCACCGGTTATGCCTTCATCGACACCCCTCTGGCGGGTTATGCGCCCGTCACGGGCGTGTTCGGCGTCAGCCTGATCGCCGTGTTCACGGCCCTCGCGCTGGTGCGCACCGCCGCCGACCGTCGTGCCTGGCCGGCACTGACCGCGGCCCTGGCGCTGTGGGGTCTGGGATTCATCCTGCAACAAGTCACCTGGACCCATCCGACCGGCGACTCACTGTCGGTGAGCATCGTACAGGGCAACATTCCCCAGGAGTCCAAATGGCAGCTGGAGTGGCGTGACAAGACAGTCGACATCTACCGGCAATTGTCGAAGACGGAATGGGGGCGCGACCTCGTGATCTGGCCCGAAGCGGCCGTCCCCATGTTCTTCCACGAAGCCCGTCCGGAAATGATGGAGATGGAGGACAACGCCCTCACCGGACACAGCGCCTTCGTGACCGGCATTCCCTGGATGGAAGTGAACGAAGTGCAGCGGAAGTTCTGGATCTACAACGCCATCTATGCCACCGGTGAAGGCAGCGGCGTCTACTTCAAGCAGCGTCTCGTGCCGTTCGGGGAATACATCCCGCTCGACGCATGGTTGCGTGGCGCACTGCCCTTCCTTGACATGCCGATGACCAGTTTCACCGAGGGTCCGCCCGACCAGACCCCGCTCACGGTGCAGAAAATGAAGCTGGGACCGATGATCTGCTACGAGATCGCCTACCCGGACCTCGTGCGCCAGATCGCCGCGCGCAGTGACGTTCTTGCCACCATTTCGAACGATGGCTGGTTTGGCGCCACCATGGGCCCGCACCAGCATTTCCAGATGGTTCGCATGCGGGCACTGGAAAACGGCCGCGAAGTGATTCGTGCGACCAACAATGGCATTTCCGCCATTATCGATACGCGGGGCCATGTCCGCGAAGAAGCGCCGCAATTCCAGCGACTCGTGCTACGGGCCAACGTACACGGCTACCGGGGACTTACCCCTTTCATGATCGTTGGCAGCGTGCCGACGCTGGCCGCCTGTGCCTTGCTGCTGGTGATCAGCCGTCGCCGCGGCCGCGCCTCGAAACCACCATCGACATCAACACCAGTACCAACTCGCCACGCAGGATAGCTTCCCCTTCCATAAAAAAGGCGGCCCGTTGGCCGCCTTTTTCTTTGTGTCTCCCCAACCGGTTCTCAGCTACCGGGCGGCTCAAGTCGTGTCGCCAGCAGCGCGGCTTCCAGTGCCGCCCAGTCTGGCGGCGCCGACGCAATGACTTCCACCCGGCTGTCGGCACGCGGCGCTTCGCCATGAATGCCGGTATCCAGCCGCGTCGCATTGAAAAAGATCCAGCCCCGGTCGGTATGGAAAACGCCCTTTACCCGCAGCGTGTCGCGCAGGGAAAAAAGCACGTTCAGCAATGCGTCATGACCGAACACCCAGTCCGGCGGAAAGACCCAGCCGGCAAGCGCCGCCTCTGGAAGATCCTCGCTGTAGTGAAAAGGTGGCGCTGGCGCATTCTCTGCCGTCGTCGCGGGCGGAGGGACATGCAAAAGGGAACGGCGCGGTGGCAGCGCCCTGCCAGGCAAGTCCAGCCAGGCAACCGGCAGAGCGCCGTCTGCCATAAAAAAGACATGGGCCTTCGGGGGCAACAAGCCTGCCGCAAAGGTGCGTGCACGCGCGCGGTT
>DASSUO010000144.1:0-10961 GCA_035706925.1 Moraxellaceae bacterium | reverse complement strand
GTCTTTCTTGACACCCGTCACGAGTGGAGCGGCCGCTGATTCCGGCAACGGTTCGGGCATGCGGGTAAGCGCGATTGCAAGGACTTCATCAATCCACTTCACCGTACGAATGGTGAGATCCCGCTTGATGTTGTCAGGAATTTCCTTGAGGTCACGCTCGTTTTCCTCGGGAATGATGACCGTCTTGATGCCGCCGCGATGCGCCGCGAGGAGCTTTTCCTTGAGGCCGCCGATGGGCAGGACCTGACCACGCAAGGTGATCTCCCCGGTCATTGCCACGTCGGCCCGGACCGAAATGCCCGTGAGCACCGACACGATGGCCGTACACATGGCAATACCTGCACTGGGACCATCCTTCGGCGTGGCGCCCTCAGGCATGTGGATGTGAATGTCGTGCGTGTCGTGGAACTCCAGCGGGATCCCGAGGAGGCGCGACCGCGACCGCACCACCGTCATGGCGGCCTTGATGGACTCCTGCATGACATCCCCCAGCGAGCCTGTCATGGTCTGACGACCCTTGCCCGGCACTGAGGCGGCCTCGATGGTGAGCAACTCGCCTCCGACCTGGGTCCAGGCCAGCCCGGTCACCTGGCCGATCTGGTCCTTTTCCTCGGCCTTGCCGAAGCTGAACTTGCGCACGCCGAGGTAGTCCGACAGGTTGTCGGCCGTCACCTGGGCCGGCCCGGTTGCCGACCCCATTACGGCCTGCTTGACCACCTTGCGGCAGATCTTTGCGACCTCACGCTCGAGGCTGCGGACGCCCGCTTCCCGCGTGTAGTACCGGATGATGTCGCGGATTGCCGGCTCGGCCACCGCCAGCTCGGCCGCCTTCAGGCCGGCATTCTCGACCTGCCGCGGAATCAGGTACTGCTGGGCAATGTTGACCTTCTCGTCTTCGGTGTAGCCCGGCAGACGGATCACCTCCATGCGGTCCAGCAACGGGGCCGGAATATTCATGGAATTGGCGGTACAAATGAACATGACCTCTGACAGGTCGTAGTCGACTTCAAGGTAGTGATCGTTGAACGTGCTGTTCTGCTCCGGATCAAGCACCTCGAGAAGCGCCGACGACGGGTCCCCCCGCATGTCGACACCCATCTTGTCGATTTCGTCGAGCAGGAACAGCGGGTTCTTGACGCCCACCTTGGACAGTTTCTGGATCAGCTTGCCCGGCATGGAGCCAATGTAGGTACGACGATGGCCACGGATCTCGGCCTCGTCCCGCACGCCGCCCAGCGCCATGCGCACGAATTCACGATGCGTCGCCTTGGCGATGCTCTGGCCAAGCGAGGTCTTGCCGACACCCGGAGGACCGACAAGGCAGAGCACCGGCCCTTGCAGCTTCTTTACGCGCGACTGCACGGCGAGGTATTCCAGAATGCGTTCCTTGACCTCTTCCAGCCCGTAATGGTCGGCGTCAAGAATCTCCTTGGCGCGCTTCAGGTCGATGCCGATCTTGGTGCGCTTCTTCCAGGGCACGCCCAGCATCCAGTCGATATAGCCACGCACGACGGTCGCTTCGGCGGACATCGGGGACATCATCTTGAGCTTTTTGAGTTCGGCCTCGACCTTCTTCTTCGCATCAACCGGCATGCCGGCCTTTTTGACGCGGGCCTCGATTTCGGCAACCTCGTTCTCCCCTTCCCCGCTGATGTCGCCCAGTTCTTTCTGGATGGCCTTGATCTGCTCGTTCAGGTAGTACTCGCGCTGCGACTTCTCCATCTGCTTCTTGACGCGGCCGCGGATGCGCTTTTCAACCTTCAGGATATCGATTTCCGACTCCATGAAAGCCATGAGCTGTTCGATACGCGCGTGGATGTCGTTGTGTTCCAGCAGCTCCTGCTTTTCCTCCAGCTTGAGCGACAGGTGTGCCGCGATGGTATCGGCCAGTCGCGACGGCTCCTCGATGGAAGACACGGAGGTGAGCACCTCGGGCGCCACCTTCTTGGAAAGCTTCACGTACTGGTCGAACTGGTTCAGCAGCGAACGGGTCAGCACTTCGGCCTCACTGCCGCGCAGGCGTACCGGCATCACCTCATGCACACTGGCGATGTGATAACGGCCGGTATCGGTAACAGAATCAACCGTGGCGCGGAAATTGCCCTCCACCAGCACTTTCACCGTGCCGTCCGGCAACTTCAGCAATTGCAGGATGGTGGAGACGGTCCCCATGGGGTACAGACCCTCCTGCTGGGGATCATCGTCGGCGGCATCCTTCTGGGCGACCAGGAAGATCTGCTTGTTGGCCGCCATGGCGGCTTCCAGCGCATGAATGGATTTCTGGCGCCCCACGAACAGGGGAATGACCATGTGCGGGTAGATGACCACGTCACGCAGCGGGAGCAGCGGCAGGTCCAGGAGCTGGTTCTCTTCGTACATTCGATGACCCTCGGGTGGTCCGGCCAGGCGCCGGTGCCAGCAATACCTAATGTTTGAGGGAGGAATAGCTCAAAAACAAGGGCGAGGGGGTAAAAAGCATGAAAAAAGGGCCGCAAGGGCCCTTTTCCATATTATTTCCGCGGGTTTATTCAACCCTCCGGGACTGCCTTGGGCGCCGCCTCCGGATTGTTGTAAATGAACAACGGGTCGGACTCGCCTTCGATCGTCTTTTCGTCCACGACAACCTTGGACACTCCCTCCAGCGACGGCAACTCGTACATGGTACCGAGCAGCACGCCTTCGAGAATGGAGCGGAGGCCACGAGCGCCCGTCTTGCGAACCATCGCCTTGTGAGCGACGGAGCGAAGGGCCTCGTTACGGAACTCCAGCTCAACCCCTTCCATGCTGAACAGCTTGCCGTACTGCTTCGTCAGCGCGTTGCGTGGCTCGGTAAGGATCTCCATCAGAGCCTCCTCACTGAGCTCTTCGAGCGTCGCAATCACGGGGAGACGACCAACGAATTCGGGAATGAGACCGAACTTGATCAGGTCCTCGGGTTCGACCTCCTTGAAGACATCACCAACGCTCTTGCTCTCGTCCTTGCTCTTGACGGTCGCGTTGAACCCGATGCCGCTCTGCTCGGAGCGGTTACGGATGATCTTGTCGAGACCCGCGAACGCACCACCGCAGATGAAAAGGATGTTGGACGTGTCAACCTGCAGGAATTCCTGCTGCGGGTGCTTGCGTCCCCCTTGCGGCGGCACCGAGGCAACCGTCCCTTCGATCAACTTGAGCAGGGCTTGCTGCACGCCCTCCCCCGACACGTCACGCGTGATGGAGGGGTTGTCGCTCTTGCGCGAAATCTTGTCGATTTCATCGATATAGACGATGCCCGTCTGTGCTTTTTCTACGTCGTAGTCGCACTTCTGCAGCAACTTCTGGATGATGTTCTCGACGTCCTCGCCGACATAACCTGCCTCCGTGAGAGTGGTGGCATCGGCGATGGTGAACGGAACATTCAGCAGACGCGCCAGCGTCTCGGCGAGCAGGGTCTTGCCGGAGCCCGTCGGGCCGATCAGCAGGATGTTGCTCTTGGACAGCTCGACTTCGCCGTGCTGCTTGCCGGTGCCGCCGGATTTCTTCATGCCGGCGCGCAGGCGCTTGTAGTGGTTGTATACCGCCACCGCAAGCACCTTCTTGGCCTTGTCCTGGCCAATGACGTAGTCGTCGAGCGTGTGCTTGATCTCTTTTGGCGCCGGCAGGCGGTCACCCTTCTTGTCGGCGCTCTCCTCCGGCATTTCCTCGCGGATGATGTCGTTGCAGAGATCGACGCACTCGTTGCAGATGAATACCGAAGGGCCGGCAATCAGCTTCGTGACCTCGTGCTGGCTCTTGCCGCAAAAGGAGCAGAACAGCAGCTTGCCTTCGCCCTTGCGTTCGTCAGTCATGTTGACGCTACCTCGTTACTTCCCGCCTCCCCAGGAGGCGGGAACTTTCAGATACGTTTGTCCAGGACGTTGTCGACCAGGCCGTAATCGCGGGCCTCGTGCGCGCCAAGGAAGTTGTCGCGATCGGTATCGCGCTCAATGCGGTCCAGCGGCTGCCCGGTGTGGTAGGCCAGCAGCTCGTTCAGGCGATGCTTGATCTTCAGGATCTCCTGCGCATGGATAGCGATGTCGGAGGCCTGGCCCTGGAAACCGCCCAGCGGCTGATGGATCATCACGCGCGAATTGGGCAGACAGAAGCGCTTGCCCCGCTCGCCAGCAGCCAGCAGGAATGCGCCCATGGAAGCCGCCTGGCCCACGCAGATGGTGGAGACGTTCGGCTTGATGAACTGCATGGTGTCGTAAATCGACATGCCCGCCGTCACCGAACCACCCGGCGAATTGATATAGAGATGGATGTCCTTGTCCGGATTCTCGGATTCGAGGAACAGCATCTGGGCCACGATCAGATTGGCCATCTGGTCTTCGACGGGACCGACCAGGAAAATCACGCGCTCCTTGAGCAGTCGGGAGTAGATGTCGAACGCGCGCTCACCGCGAGCGGATTGCTCGACCACCATGGGAACCAGGCCAAGGCCCTGGGGAGACTGCAGCAGACCGGAGTGTTGGTCTTGGAGAGAGATCATGCCGGAATCCTTGCGATAGCTGAAAAAGGGCCTGCACCCATCCCCTGATGAGAGGGTGGGACAGCACATAGCCACAAGGGGGAGTGTCGAAGGAAGCGGGCCACCGGTCAAGGCCGGCAGACCCGCTTATACCGCGAAGAAGTAACCGGAGTGTTACTGCTGGGGACGGAGGATCTCTTCGTAATTGCCAGGCTTGTCGGACACTTGCGATTTGCCGAGGACGTGCTCGACGACCTGGTCTTCCAGGACCACGGCCTCGACCTGTTGCATCTGCTCCTGATTGGAGTAGTACCAGTTCACCACGTCAGACGGGGTTTCGTAGCTTTCGGCAATTTCGTCGATCAGGCTGCGGACGCGGTCGGCATCAACCTTAAGCTCAGCCGCCTTGATGATCTCGCCGATCAGGAGACCCAGGGTCACGGCACGCTTGGCCTGTTCGGCAAACAGGTCATCCGGCAGCATGTCCGGATTGATGTTGCGGGCATTGCCGCCGAACTGACGAAGCATGTTCTGGCGCTGACGGCCGATTTCGCTCTGCACCAGTGCCTTGGGCACGTCGACGGAATGAACGGACAGCAGGCCTTCCAGGACCTGGCCCTTCACCTTGTTCTTGATGGCTTGCTTGAGCTCGCGCTCCATGTTCTTGCGCACATCGATACGGAACTTGTCGAGACCACCATCCTTGATGCCGAAGGACTTGATGAAGGTATCGTCGATCTCCGGCAACTGGGGCGCTTCCACCTTGTTGACCTTGACCTTGAAGACAGCTGCCTTGCCCTTGAGGTTTTCGGCCTGGTAATCGGCCGGGAAGGTCACGTTCAGGGTGCGTTCTTCGCCCGCCTTCGCACCGACCAGTCCCTCTTCAAAACCGGGGATCATGCGCTTGGAGCCGAGCACCAGGCTGAAGCCTTTGGAAGAGCCGCCTTCGAAGGCAGCGCCATCGACCGAGCCGTCGAAATCGATGTCGAGGCGGTCACCGTCGTTGGCCGCTCCGGTGGATTCGCTCCAGGTGGCGCGCTGACGACGAAGGGTGTCGATCATCTTGTCGACATCGGCTTCGGAGATCTCGGCAACCGGACGCTCCACCTTGATGCCGGCGAAGTCGCCAAGAGCGACCTCCGGATAGACTTCAAACGTGGCCACGAAGGCAACGTCGGCATTGGCTTCATCCTTGACGGATTCGATAGTAGGGAAGCCGGCGGGATTCAGCTTTTCCTGGGTAACGGCTTCGTAGAAGCAGTCACGGATGAGATCGCCCAGGGCTTCCTGGCGGATGCTGGCACCGAAGCGCTTCTTGACCACGGCGACCGGCACCTTGCCGGGACGGAAGCCGTCCATGCGTACCGTACGGGCGGTCTTGTTGATGCGCTCGTTGACTTCGCTGTCGACGCGGTTGGCCGGCACAGTGATGGTCATGCGGCGCTCAAGGCCGGACGTGGTCTCGACAGAAACTTGCATAGCATCCTCTATTTATGTCTGGCGGGAGCCGGAGCTCCCCAGGGCATGGACCCGCGGGCCCGTGAAAGGACGGGGATTATAAGGATTGGGGGGCGGAATAAAACCCCGGGGAGCGGCCGGGAAAGGAAATTGCAGACAACAAAAAAGCGCCTCAAGGGCGCTCTTTTGTTTTTCGAATTGGTGGGTCGTGTTGGGATCGAACCAACGACCAACGGATTAAGAGTCCGCTGCTCTACCAGCTGAGCTAACGACCCGCTTCGGTTGCGGCTCCGTCTACCGGAGCGGCGCGAACTTTACGGAAATGCTGTTTGAAAATCAACAGCTTTGCCAAGAAAAAGTGGGGTGGCCGATGGGACTCGAACCCACGACAGCCGGAATCACAATCCGGGACTCTACCAACTGAGCTACGGCCACCACAGTGCAACGTTTTTCGCATCGGGACTGGCGCGCCCGGCAGGATTCGAACCTGCGACCCTCGGCTTAGAAGGCCGATGCTCTATCCAACTGAGCTACGAGCGCAGATGCCCGCAAGGACGGAGGTGGTCGGGGCAGAGGGATTTGAACCCCCGACATTCTGCTCCCAAAGCAGACGCGCTACCGGGCTGCGCTATGCCCCGCTGCCGTCAGCGACGCCGAAATCGGCCTCGCCTCGATGCGAGGGCGCATAATACTGATGCCCCCCCGGTGCGTCAACGCGGACGAACGGCTTTTTTCCCGGTTTTTCCACGACTTAATAACGAATCCAATCCGCGTGTGCAGGAATTGGCCACCGCGCGCCCACGTGCGACAATCCGCGCCCCCGCAAATCCCGCCGGAGTCCCCCATGACCGCCCTCGTGCTCGATGGCAAGCAGCTCGCCACTCGCATCGAATCCGAACTGGCCACCCGTGTTGCAGCCCTCAAGGCCCGCAGCGGCCGCAGCCCCATCCTGGCCACGATCCTTGTGGGGGCGGACCCCGCCTCTGCCACCTATGTCAAGATGAAGGGCAATGCCTGCCAGCGCGTGGGCATGGACTCCCTCAAGATCGAACTGCCTGCTGACACGACCACCGACCAACTGCTGGCAGAGATTGGCAAACTGAACGCCAACCCGGACGTGCACGGCATCCTCCTGCAGCATCCGGTACCCCACCAGATCGACGAGCGCGCCTGTTTTGACGCGATTGCCCTGGAAAAGGACGTGGATGGCGTCACCTGCCTGGGCTTTGGTCGCATGAGCATGGGCGAACGAGCTTATGGCTCTGCCACCCCTGCCGGCATCATGACGCTGTTGAAGGCCTACGGCATTCCTCTTTCAGGCAAGCATGCCGTGGTAGTGGGTCGCAGCCCCATCCTGGGCAAGCCCATGGCCCTCATGCTGCTTGGTGCAGATTGCACCGTGACCGTCTGCCATTCCCGCACGCAGGGACTGCCGGATTTCATTCGCCAGGCGGACATCGTGATCGGTGCCGTTGGCAAACCGGAGTTCATCAAGGGTGAATGGATCAAGGACGGCGCAGTCGTCGTGGACGCCGGCTATCACCCGGGGGGCGTTGGTGACATCGAGCTGTCTGCCGTGAAGGATCGTGCCGCCGCGTGGACGCCGGTGCCTGGCGGCGTCGGTCCCATGACGATCGCGACCCTCATTACACAGACGGTGGAAGCCGGAGAGCGGCTGATCGGCTGAACCATGCCCGCGCGGCTTCAGCCGCCAAGAACAATAAAAAACCCGCAAATGGCGGGTTTTTTATTGTCCGGATCAGTGGCGCGAGGGACCGTTGCGGATTTGCGCGGGATGATTCGCGGCTGAAGCCGCTCCTGAGGCCGCGATGGGTCAGTGGTCGAGGTGGATGTCGCGATCGAGTCGCTTGACCAGGAGTTTGTCGATGCGGCGTCGGTCCATGTCGACGATTTCGATATAGAGGCCGTTCCACTCGAAGTGCTCACCCGTCTCGGGGACATGGCCGCGATGGAACAGGACAAGTCCGGCCAGGGTCTGATAGTCCCGGCCGCCCTCCTCCAGTTCTTCGGTTTCCTCAGGGAACAGCAGGCGGAATCGCTCCATGGGCAGGGAGCCGTCGAGCAACCAGGAGCCGTCGTCGCGCTGGACGATGTCGGGATCCTCGACCAGGGCAGCGTCGGCCGCCTCGAGCTCGCCCACCAGGGGTTCCATCACGTCATGCAGCGTGACGAGACCCTGCACGCTGCCGTATTCATCCACCACGAGCGCGAGATGCTCCCGACGCGCCTTGAAGGTTTCCAGCAGGGACAGAGGGGAAATGCTGAGTGGCACGAACACCGGTTCCCGCATGATGGCGGTCACATCGAACGGCTCGCCCCGCAATTGCTGCCCCAGGAACTCATGCAGCGCCAGCACGCCCACGATTTCGGACAGGCCGCCGCGACACACGGGCAGGAAACTGTGGCGTGCCCCGGCGATCACCGCCCGCTGCTCGGCGGGTGAATCGTCAAGGCTCACCACGACGAGATCAGCTTGCGGCGTCATGATCTGGGCCAGCTGCCAGTCTTCAATGCGTAGCAGGTTCTCGATCATGTGCCGTTCGGACTGGTCGAACACGCCGGCTTCCGTTCCTTCCGCCACCAGCACCTTGATTTCTTCTTCCGTCACCGGCGGCTCGTTGTGGTGATGCATGCGCAGCAGGCCAAGGATGAAATCGGTCGACACGGTCAGCAGGTGCACGAGCGGGCGCGCTATCCAGGCAAGGCCACGCATGAGAGGCGCAACACGGCTGGCAATGCGTTCGGGCCGCTGCATGCCGATTCGCTTGGGCACCAGTTCGCCAATCACCAGCGACACATACGTCAGGATGATGACCATGCTGATCGTCGCCAGCAGCTTGGCATGTATTGCCAGTAGCGGAATGTGCTGGAAGACCGGAATCAGGTGATCCGTAATGGCCGCCTCGCCGAAGGCACCAAGTACAAGCGTGATGAGCGTAATGCCCACCTGGACGGTCGACAGCAACCGCGTGGGATGTTCGGAAATGGCCAGGGCGGCACGCGCGCCGTGGTCGCCCTCCTCCGCCATCTGTTGCAGCCTCACCCGTCGGGACGACACGATGCCGATTTCCGACATGGCAAAGAATCCATTCAGCAGCAACAGCACAAGAATGATCAGCAGGTCCATTGAAGGCGTTCGATGAAGGCGGAGTGCGCCGGAATCCGCATGATAAGGACCTGCCGGCCCATGGCAACAGCAGCCATCCAAAAAATGAGAGCCCGGGGCCGGTCAATGCTGTCGTCACCACATCCTTGTTGCGCCCCGACGGGGTGGAGCGGTATCGGCCTGTGCCGCGACCCGTCGGTAGCCGGTCCGTTACCCGCTACCGTGCGCCAGGCCTGCCACATGGCAGACACAGGCCGGTCGTAACTCCGTCTGTGGCGTGGCCTGCTTACTTTTTCCGGTCCGGGCGGCTATTCCGTCGGGTGCCCTTGCGACCGACCGTCGGCAGCGGCCCCGGGGTCAGCCGGGAGAGAATTTCGGCGAGGCGCTGCAGCCGGATGGGCTTGGCGACGAAGGCGTTCATGCCGGCCCTGATGCAGCGCTCGCGGTCGCCCGTCATCGCGTTAGCCGTCATGGCCACGATGTAGGGCTGCTGGCTCGCCGGCAACAGCCGGCGAATGGCACGCGTCGCATCCAGCCCATCCATTTCCGGCATGAGAACGTCCATCAGCACCACGTCGTAGCTGATCTGTTGCAGCGCCTCGACAGCCTCGCGGCCATTGGCGACGACATCGGCTCGCTGCCCAAGCCGCTCCAGCATGGATTGGGCCACGCGCTGGTTCACCGGATTGTCCTCGGCCAGCAGTATGCGGAAAGGATGGCTAATGTGCGGCAGTGGCACATCGTCACGCGACACCGTGGGCGGCAGGGTCAATGCGCTGATTCGCGCCTGGAAACTGAATGTGAACGTGGACCCGTGCCCCACGCGGCTGTCAACCGAGATGCTGCCTCCCATGTGTTCGACCAGCCGTTTGCAGATCGCCAGGCCCAGCCCGGTGCCCCCGAATACCCGGGAGGTGGAGCTGTCGATCTGGCTGTATGCGTTGAACAGCAGGTCAAGGCGCTCCGGCGGAATGCCGATGCCGGTGTCGCGAACGGAAACAGTCACTTTGCAGTGCTCGTCGCCAGCTTTCGCATCGGAAGACACAGTCAGATAAACGTTACCGTCGCGCGTAAATTTCACCCCGTTGGACAGCAGGTTCACGAGAACCTGACGGAGGCGGCTGACATCGCCGACCAGGACCATGGGCACATTCGCACTGCACCGGACATCCAGACTGACATTGTTTTCGACGGCCTTGCTCGTCATCAGACTGATGGAGTCCTCGATGCAGCGGCGGATATCGAAAGGCTGCTCCTCCAGATCGAGTCGGCCTGCCTCAATCTTGGACAAGTCCAGGATGTCATTGATGATCTGCAGCAGGAACTCACCGCTGCTCCGTGCGGTCTCGGTAAATTCGCGCTGCTGGCGACTGAGTTCCGTATCGAGCAGCAGGCCGTTCATGCCGATGATCGCGTTCAGCGGCGTACGCAGTTCATGGCTCATGTTGGCGAAGAACAGCGTCTTGACCTGGTCGATGCGTTTCAGCTCGTCGTTGGCCTGCTGCAGGGAGCGGTTGGCCTCCTGGATCTGCCGGGCGCGCTCCAGGATTTCCCATTCCATGCGGTGCGTGCGGGACCGCAATTCAGCCGTCAGCTGCTCTTGCTTCACGCCCTGCTGGCGCAGATTGACATACTCGGTGACGTCTTCGACGGCGTGAATGATGTAGAGCAGTCGGCCATGGCCATCCAGCACGGGGGAATTGACCGGACTCCAGTAACGCGCCTCGAAGGCGCCACCTTCGGCCTCGGGACGACGCACATCGTATTTCTGCACCGCCATGGCGTCTGCCGATTTCGTGACAATGACCCGCTCCAGGGACGCCCGCAAATTGGCCACCCCCCGGGCGGCCGGGTCGTCGGGATTGTCAGGAAAGACATCAAACAGCC
>DASSUO010000143.1:0-2081 GCA_035706925.1 Moraxellaceae bacterium | reverse complement strand
TCATCACGGTAATGGGGAGTCGCTCCATTTGATGGTCATGCGACACCATGAATTTCCAGGAGCCCGGCGCCAGACAGTGGGCTCGCATTCAGGTATCACACTGCCAACTGCCAACTGCCGACCGCTCACGCAGTCGGCCATTCGAGGCGTGGGTGGGCTACTTGCAAAGCCCTCACTCGACGCCGGCCACCGCCATTGCTACCCCCGCTTCGCGCTGCTCGGCATCCCGCGCCGAATTGGCCTCGATGTGCGCATAGGCATGTGGCAGCAGACGACGGGCCACTTTGTTCAGCGACTTTTCCACCATGGCAGGCAGCTTGATTCCCAGCGGATTTGTCTCCGCAATCGAGGGATCGCTGATCACGCGCGTGCCCATGATGTAGTCGAACCACGGCCGCGTCACGCACCAGTTCGCATCCTGGCTCGCATTCATGTGGTGGTCGTAGTGCCAGGGAATGCGGCGCCGCGCATAGTCCGGATCCAGGTGGCAACGCGCATGCACCCGCCAGTAATTCCATGCGCCGTAATAGATTCCCAGCGTGAAAAAGGGCGCGACCGGAGCGGCGAGCGTGCCAACGGCCGCCATGCCGATCAGGCCGACCTTCTCGTTGAACATCTCCTGATCCTTCCACATCGAGTTCCGGTAGCCCTCATCATGGAAGCCGTTTTGCCGCGCGCGCTTGTGGTGGCGGATATGCGTGAAAAAAGGGCTCTCGCGGTGCTTTGAGGGAAACTCGTGCAGCCAGACCTTGTGTGCGTACCACTCGAATGCATTCACGGCGAGCACGCCGACAGGAAATCCGATCATGAATCTGCCTCCGGTTGAAAACGGCGGCAGTATGCGCAAAGGCGCTCGAAGTCCTTTGACCCGATCCGGGGCGTTCACCATGCCTCGCGGGTCAAGTGCCCACCTGGCGACTGGCCATGCACCGTGGCTGGTCCCGTTGTCCGTCAGGCAGTCAAATAGTCAGTCTGAACGTCTGAACGTCTGAACGTCTGAACGTCTGAACGTCTGAACGTCTGAATGTCTGGAGATCTGGAGGGCAGGCAGGAGAAAGTGCGTGCCCCGTCGGTCAAGCGCATTGGCGTGCGGCGAGTATCAACCGCCGTCGCGATCGGCCTGCTTGCGACGGCGATAGTCCGTCGGGGTTTCCCCGGTCCAGCGCTTGAAGGCGCGGGTAAAGGCGGACTGCTCGGAAAAACCTGTGAGATAGACGATCTGGTCCATGGACTCCTGGGTCCGGGCCAGCAAACGGCGCGCCAGACGCTCGCGATAGCGGGCGACGACGTCATTGAACGAGGTGCCGGCCGTGGCCAGATCGTGACGCAAGGTACGCGGATTGCGCCCAAGGCGTTCGGCTACCCGTTCCAGGGTCACCTCGCCGGCCTCCAGCAAGCCGCCGAGTTCACGCTCGATGCGGCTCACCAGGTCCAGTCGCTCGAGGTCGGCGAGACGTTGTGCCGCAAGGGCCTCGTGCATGGCCAGCAGTTGTGGCTCGGCCGCGGGGGAGGGGCGCGCAAGCAGGGCCGCATCGAACAGGATGGCGCCGTGCGGCATGCCCAGGCGCACAGGACAGCCATAAATGCGCTCGTAATCGGCTGGGGCGGCGCCGTCTGCATAGGGCAGCCAGATTTCGCTCGCGTGGAAGTCGCCATCCGTTACGTGGCGCCAGAACTGCAGGAAGATGCAGAGTGCGCACTCGAGATAGTGACGCACCGGATGGGCGAATCCCTCCAGCACAGCCACATTTCCCTCGACACGCAGCGTGAAAGAGAGCGCATCGGTCAGCAGGCGGTGATAGCGAAGGGCACGCGCAAGGCCCTCGCCGAAGGTCGGGCTGCTGAGAAACAGGTATTCCATCACCTGTCCACGGAAGGGCGGCATCAGCGCGCCGGTATGCAAGCCGATATCGGGGTCACCGCTGATTCGTTCGGCGGCCCGCCAGAAGCGCTGCTGGGTGGAATTCTCTCGTCGGGCCTGCGGGTCGGGCGGCTCGTCAGGCAGGTTCACGCTCGCGAAGATGGCGGCGCTGTCGAGTCCGGCCCTCTGCATGGCCTGCCAGGTCATCCAGAGGAAAATG
>DASSUO010000142.1:0-15664 GCA_035706925.1 Moraxellaceae bacterium | reverse complement strand
GGCGGTTACCGGCGGGCGATTCAGTGCAAGTACCGGATTTGTGGACAACGACGCCATCGTTTTCGAGTACATGCTGAATGCATTGCGATTGCGTGAAGGGGTGCCGATGGATTTGTTTGGCGAGAGGACCGGATTGTCGCCGACACTGATCGCGGAGCGTGTCGACGCGTTGCGGCAAGAGGGGCTGCTGATCGATGACGCGTCGCGCCTGGCCTGCACGCCGGCCGGATTCAATTATCTTAATTCGGTGCTGCAGCGCTTTCTGGACTAAGAGCGCGTACGAACCCGTTGCTGCATCTGGCGCCGCCCTACTCGCGGGTTCGAACTTCCTGTCGCTGGCGCTGAAACAGACCGTAGACAAAACGCTGGGAATTGCCGCCCGGCGTCACGTGGATTTCCCGTAGGCTCTCCAGCATCGTGAACGCGCCGCCAAGGGCCGCCTGCAGACTGCTTTCGCTGTGGCGTTGTACGGGAAGTCCGCTGCATTTCTCCGGGCCGTCGTCTGCAAACGTAGCCAGAATCACAAATCCACCGGGCCACAACGCGCGCAACAGGTTTTGACGCCAGGCATTGCGTGCGGCGGCATCCGTCAGAAAATGGAAAACAGCGCGGTCAAGCGACACATCAAAGGCCTGTGATGGCAACGCTGTTGTGGTGATATCGCCCTCCAGCCAGGTTACGGCATGCGCCTTTTTGTCTGGATGAGAGCGGGTGTCACACGGCCTTATACAGGAGGTCCCATACGCCGTGGCCCAACTTCTGGCCACGCTTCTCGAACTTTGTCAGCGGACGGAAATCCGGGCGCGGCGAATACAGGCCCTTGCCTGCGACATTCTCATACCCCGGTGCCGCCTCCATGTGCTCCAGCATCCACTCCGCATAGTTTTCCCAGTCGGTGGCCATATGAAATATGCCTCCCGTCTTCAGCTTGCGGCGAATCAGTGCGGCATTGGTGGCATTGACGAAACGGCGCTTGAAGTGGCGGGCCTTTTGCCAGGGATCCGGGAAATACAGCTGCACCGTGTCGATGCTGCCATCGGCAAAGCGTGTCTCCAGCAGTTCCAGTGCGTCTTCGTCCAGGATGCGCACATTGGAGATGCCGCGGGTGCCCAGTTCATAGCACAGTTGCGCAACGCCCGGTTCATGGATCTCGATGCCGATGAAGTTGCGGTCGGGGGCGGCCTCGGCCATCTCGGCAAGCGAGTAGCCCATGCCGAATCCTATCTCGACCGTCAGCGGCGCCGCGCGACCGAACACGCTGGCGACATCAAGGGGCTCGCGGGAGCGCGGGAGAAGAAAGCGCGGCGCGTAATCCGCCATGCCTTGCTTCTGTGAGGCCGTGAACGGGGACGAGCGGCGCATGAAGGTCTGGATGCGGCGCATGAAGGGCGCCTCGGGAGTTTTTTCGTCAGTCATCGATTGAGTCTGTGGTGGCATTTGCCGTTAAGCCGTTAAGCCGTTAAGCCGGGTGCCGGCAGTGGACATGCGCAGAAGGCGTGCGCGTTTTGGCAATCGCCTCCGAAGTGCGCGCTGCGGGGGTCAGAAGAACTTGCCTTCCAGCGGGCTGGACGCGGACGCGTACAGTTTTTTCTCCATGCGGCCGGCACGGAAGGCTTCGCGACCGGCCTCCACCGCCTTTTTCATCGCGGAGGCCATCAGTACAGGGTCCTTCGCCTTTGCGATGGCGGTATTCATGAGCACGCCTTCGCAGCCCAGCTCCATGGCGACCGCGGCGTCAGAGGCGGTGCCGACTCCCGCGTCGACAATGATGGGTACGCGGGCCTGCTCGAGAATGATGCGGAGATTGTAGGGATTCACGATGCCGAGGCCGGAACCGATCAGTGAACCCAGGGGCATGACGGCGACACAACCCATGTCTTCGAGTTGCCTGGCAACGATGGGATCGTCAGACGTATACACCATTACCTCGAAACCTTCGCGAATCAGTACCTCGGCCGCCTTCAGCGTTTCGGTGACATTCGGATAGAGCGTCTTCTCGTCGCCCAGCACTTCCAGCTTGACCAGTCGATGGTCGTCGAGCAGTTCACGCGCCAGTCGGCAGGTGCGCACGGCATCGTCAGCCGTATAACAGCCAGCGGTATTGGGCAGAAGCGTGTAGCGGTCCGGCGGAATCACGTCGAGCAGGTTGGGTTCGCCCGCATTCTGGCCGATGTTGGTGCGGCGCACGGCGACGGTAACGATTTCGGCGCCGCTCGTTTCGATCGCTGCCTTTGTCTCGGCAAGGTCCCGGTATTTACCGGTGCCGACCAGCAGGCGGGAAGTGAATGTCTTGCCGGCGATGGTGAGCGTGTCTGCCATGGTGTGCCTCGTGATTGCCCGCAGGCGAAGTAAACGGCGATGCCGCACCTTGCAGGCGGGCATCAGGAAGTCCGGATGGTGGGAGGCGCCTGTCGGAAAGTGCCGCCGACGCTGCCTCGTCTTCTTCCCTTGCGCCGCATCCGCGCGACACAAGCATGTTGTCAGCCCTCAGCCCTCAGCCCTCAGCCCTCAGCCCTCAGCCGCCGCCAATGGCCTGGACGATCTCGACCCGGTCGCCCGCCTGAAGGATCAGGCCGGCCTGCTGGCTCCGCGGGGCGATCTCGCCGTTCAACTCGACGGCGATGCGGCGCCCTGCGAGATCAAGCATGGTGATCAATTCAGCGACCGAGGCGCCTTCGGTCACTTCGTGCGGCACACCATTCAACTGGATCCGCATGTCAGAGCCCTGCCTTCCAGGCAGTCCAGGCCAGTACCGCCCAGCCCGCAATCAGAAGCGTCCCGCCCAGCGGCGTGATGGCACCGAACCAGCGGGGAGCCCCCAGCGTCATGGCATAGAGCGTTCCTGCAAAGACGACGATCCCAGCCTGCAGCAGCAGGCCTGCGGTGCGGGCCTGCGCCAGTGCGGGCTGCAGCTGCAGCAGCAGCCCGATGCAGAGCAGTCCCAGCGCGTGCCAGGCATGGTATTGCACGCCGGTGTGCCACCAGGCCAGTTGCTCGTCCGTGACACGGCTCTTGAGGCCGTGGGCGCCGAACGCACCGAGAATGACGGCCAGCATCAGGTTGATACTTCCAAGAAAGACGAAATTGGGCATGGCAGGTCCCGCACAGGGGGGCTGGCAGAAATGAAAACGCCGCCCGAAGGCGGCGTAGTGTACTGCCGGTCGTGCGCCAAGTCAGGCGACGAGGACGCCCTTGATCTTTTCCATGGCGTTTTTCTCGAGCTGCCGGATGCGCTCGGCAGAGACGCCATATTCGGCGGCCAGCTCGTGCAGGGTAGCCTTGTCTTCGGCCAGCCAGCGCCGGGTCAGGATGTCCTTGCTGCGGGCATCCAGACGGTCCATGGCGGCCAGAAGGCGTTCAGTGGAGTCGGCCTCCCAGTCGGCTTCTTCCAGCTGCACGGCCGGGTCGTAACGGTTGTCCTCGAGGTAGTAGACCGGCGCCTGGCCGGCACGGTCTTCGTCTTCGTCCGGTGCCGCATCAAAGGAGGCATCGTAGGAGTAGAGACGACCTTCCATCTCGAGCACCTGGTCCGGCGTCACGTTCAGGTCCTGCGCGATCACCTCGGCTTCGGCGACGGTCAGGCGGCCGCTGCCCTTCTTCTTGCTGCGCAGGTTGAAGAACAGCTTGCGCTGGGCCTTGGTGGTCGCAACTTTCACGATGCGCCAGTTGCGGATCACGTACTCGTGGATTTCCGCCTTGATCCAGTGCACGGCAAAGGACACCAGGCGGACGCCCATGCCAGGGTCGAAGCGCTTGACCGCCTTCATCAGGCCGACGTTGCCTTCCTGCACCAGGTCGGCTTGCGGCAGGCCGTAGCCGGCATAGCTCTTGGCGATATGGACCACGAAACGCAGGTGGGCAAGCACCAGCTGGCGCGCCGCATCGACGTCTTCATGGTGGAAATAGCGCTCGGCAAGCGCCCGCTCCTCGTCCGCACTCAGGACGGGAATGCTGTTGACGGTGGCCACGTAGGAGCCGAGGTTGACTCCCGGAACCGCGAGGGCGGCCGGCACCAGCGAGGTGTTGGTCATGGCATGATCCCCAAGGGTTGGCTGCTTCATGCGTTCGATATTAGCACCCATTATGGCCGAGTGCTAAATAGTGTCTGAGTATTAAGGTCGGGTTAATCCAGAGGGGAAGCGGGCCGCGTGCCAGGGGGCCGTTTGCCTCAGGAACGGCGTGGTTCGGGCGTTTTCGCAGGAGCCGTTTCGCAGCCCGGGGGGACTTGGCATTACCCCGGTGGCGCTGGCCGGGATGCCCGGTCCGGGAGGGGCGCCGGGGCCGGCAGGCCTGTCAGCGCGGCACCTGGTGCCCCTCCGCGTGCGCGGCCTCTCAGGGCGCCACTGCGCGCAAGTGCCGGCCGACTGCCAGCCAGGCGCCCAGGATGCCGAGGGCGGCGGACAGCACAAGGAGTCCGAGGAAGCCTGCAGGCCCCGGGCCCTGCAGGCGGAACGGACTGTCATAAAGGTGGGCGAGGTCGGCGACGGGTCCCCGCAGCCAGAGGAAGAAGGCGGCGACGGCGACGCAAGCCAGCAGGCCCCCGAAAAGACCGGTCCATAATCCCGTATAAAGGAAAGGGCGACGGATGAAGGCACGGGTCGCGCCCAGCAGCGAGAGAACGTTGACCTCCTCCTTTCTCGCCTCGATGCCGAGGCGGATGGTGTTGCCGACAACCAGCAGCACGGTGGCAGCCAGGGCGCCTGCCAGCGCGAGAAGCAGCCGCTGGCCCACCTGGAGGAGGGATGCGAGCCTCTGGACCCAGGCGAGGTCAATATCCGCTGCGTCTGCTTCAGGCAGCGTGACCAGTGTATCGCGCAGGGCTTCGACGGCTCGCGGATGGATATCGGTCGGTGTGATCACGATGACGGCGGGCAAGGGATTGCTGTCGAGCAGCTCCAGCGCGTCCCCGTAGCCCGAGCGTGCACGGAAGTCAGCCAAGGCCTGGGCCGGCGTGATCAGGCGCGCATCAGCCACGCCGGGACGGCCCGCCAGTTGCTGGCGCAGGGGCTCCAGCCGGTCTGACGGCGTACCGAGGCGCAGGTACACGGAAATTTGTGCCTGACCGCTCCAGCCCGTGGTGAGCTGCCGGGCATTGGCCAGCAATTGATAGAGCGATGCCGGCAGCGCCAGTGCCAGGGCGACCACCAGCAAGGTAAGAAGCGTCGAAAAGGGCGTGCCGGCCAGGCGACGCAGGCTGGCTCCTGCCTCGCGCGCGTGGTGGGCGCGCCAGTGCTCGAGACGGCTCGACAGCGAATGGGCAGACTTCCGGGCGCTCATGCGGCGTCTCCCACGAGTTGGCCTTCGCGCAGCGTCAGAAGGCGGTGGCGATAGCGGGCGATGAGGGGCAGGTCATGGGTAGCCACGAGGATGCTCACGCCCACTTCCGAGAGCTGCTCGAAAATGTTCATGACGCCGGTAGCGAGGTCAGGATCCAGGTTGCCGGTGGGTTCGTCCGCCAACAGAAGCAGAGGTTTGCCCACCACGGCGCGAGCAATGCCCACCCGCTGCTGTTCGCCCCCGGACAGCGCCCGGGGGTACGCCTTCGCGCGATGGTCAAGCCCGACCATGTCGAGCGCGGCGTGAACGCGACGGGGAATCTCCCGCCGGTCGAGCCCGTTGATGATGAGCGGAAGGGCAACGTTGTCGTAGATGCTGCGGTCGTCGAGCAGGTTGTGGTCCTGGTAGACCATGCCGATCTGCCGGCGCGCATGGGCGATTGCATTGCCGCGCAGCTTGCCGTAGTCGCGCCCGTTGACTTCAATGCGGCCGGACGATGCACGCTCAATCAGCAGGACCAGTTTCAGCAGCGTGGACTTGCCGGCACCGGAGTGGCCGGTCAGGAAGGCCATTTCGCCGCTGCCGAGGGTAAAGCTCACGTCGCGCAAGGCAGACAGGCCGCCTTCATAGGTCTTGGTGACCCGGTCAAAAACAATCATGGCTTACTTGTCGTCGGTGTCGAAGAGGGCTGCGACGAAGTCCTGCGCCTTGAAGGGGCGGAGGTCGTCGATTTTCTCGCCCACACCGATGTAGCGGATGGGAACCTGCGTGCGCGCAGCGATGTTGAACAGCACGCCGCCCTTTGCCGTACCGTCCAGCTTGGTCACGGTAAGGCCTGTCAGGCCCAGGGCCTGGTCAAACTCCTGCACCTGGGCGATGGCGTTCTGCCCTGTGCCGGCATCGACGACCAGCATGATCTCGTGCGGGGCCTCGGGATCGATCTTCTTGATCACGCGCAGCACCTTCTTCATCTCTTCCATGAGATTGGTCTTGGTATGCAGGCGGCCTGCCGTATCGGCAATCAGCACGTCCACCCCCTTGGCCTTGGCAGAGGAGAGTGCGTCAAAGATGACCGAGGCCGAATCGGCATTGGCACTCTGGGCCACGACGGGCACGCCGTTGCGCTCGCCCCAGACAGTGAGCTGTTCGACGGCGGCAGCGCGGAAGGTGTCGCCGGCGGCAAGCATGACCGAGAGGCCCGCGTTCTGGCAGCGCTTGGCCAGCTTGCCGATGGTGGTGGTCTTGCCGACACCGTTCACCCCGACCATCAGGATGACGAAGGGCTTCTTTGTGGTGTCGATCGCCAGGGGTGCCACGTGGGGCTCGAGCAGGTCCACCAACTCCTGCTGCAATGCCTTGAAGAGGGCATGGGAGTGAGTGAGCTCGGCGCGCTCGACCTGGCCTGTCAGCTTGTCGAGAATGCGGCGGGTCGCGTCGACCCCGATGTCGGCGGTGAGCATCTGCGTTTCGATGTCTTCGAGGAGCTCGTCGTCGATCTCCTTGGCTCCGATGAGCAGGGTGGCCATGCCGTTGCTGAAGGACGAGCGCGTGCGGGACAGCCCGGCCTTCATGCGGTTAAAGAAACTGGATTCGGGGGAACTGGATTCGGACATGGGGGAAACGACTCGGGCCGGGCGGGGCCTGCAGGGCCTGCGCAGGATGGGCTATGCTACCAGCCCTTTGCGCCTGCCTGAACCCGGGTCTGCGGCAGGCGCCCCATGCCAGTGTCCCGAATACATGACCGGAGCCCCCATGCCCCGTCGTTTCTACTTGCGCCCGCCGCGACGGGTGCTTGCGAGTCTGTGCCTGTTGCTGCCCGGCCTGGTGCTGGCCGAGGTGCCCACCACCGAATTCACGCTCGACAATGGCCTAAAGGTCGTGGTCCGGGAAGATCACCGGGCCCCCGTCCTCGCGGTGCAGGTCTGGTACCGCGTCGGGTCGTCCTATGAGCCGGATGGCGTCACCGGTCTTTCCCATGCCCTCGAACACATGATGTTCCAGGGAACCACGCGGGTTCCGCAGGGTGAGTTTTCGCGCGTGGTGGCGCTTTTCGGCGGCGAGGACAACGCTTTCACCACCGACGACTACACGGCCTATTACCAGGTCTACACGGCGGACAAGCTGCCGCTGGCGCTTGAGCTGGAGGCCGACCGCATGCACAACCTCGTGCTCAAGCCCGAGGCCTTCGCCCAGGAAATCCGTGTCGTGATGGAGGAGCGCCGCCTGCGCACCGACGACAATCCCGATGCGCTGGCCGGGGAGCGCTTCATGTCGCTGGCCTATCTGACCAGCCCGTCGCGGGTGCCCACCATCGGCTGGATGCGCGATCTCGAAACCATGAAGCTCGACGATCTCCGGCACTGGTACGAAACCTGGTACGCCCCCAACAACGCCACGCTGGTTGTGGCGGGCGATGTCGATCCGGCGCAAGTAAAGGCGCAGGCGATGCGATTCTTCGGTGCGCTGCCGTCCCATCCGTTGCCGCCGGTCAAATTGCCGCGCGAACTGCCGGAGCCTGGCGACCGCTTCATGAAGCTGACGCTGCCCGCCAAAGTGCCCGCCCTTTACATGGCATTCAACGTCCCGTCGCTGAATACCGCGCCTGCTGGCGATGCACAGGCCTTGCGCATGCTGGCGGGGATTCTCGACGAAGGCGTGAGCGCGCGCCTGGAAACACGCCTGGTTCGCACGCAGCAGATTGCTGCGGCAGTGGCGAGCGGTTATGACGCTTTTGCGCGTGGCGATACGCTGTTCTCCCTGCGTGCAGTGCCCGCGCCAGGCCATACCCTCGATGAATTGCAGGCGGCGCTGGAAGCCGAGGTCGACAAGCTCAAGACCGACGTGATTGATCCGGATGAAATGAAGCGCGTCTACGCAGGACTCGTGTCTGCCGATGTGTTCGAGCGGGATTCGGTAATGGAGCAGGCCACGCGCATCGGCACCCTGGAGAGTGTGGGGCAGTCGTGGCGTGTCATGGACAGTTGGCCGACCGCCCTGCAGCAGGTCACGCCGGAACAATTGCGTGCAGCCGCCGTGAAATATCTGGTGCCTGCACGCCGTACCGTGCTGCAGCTTGTTCCGGGCCGGCTCGATACCGGCGACGAATCCGGTGCTGCTGCCAAGAGTGCCGCGAAAGGAGAAGCCAAATGAAGCGGCAGGTATCGCGGTATAGCGCCATTCTTTTTGCGTTGCCGATGTTCCTGACCGGAGCGTCGGCGCTGGCCGGCCACGAGGGCGCAACCGTGGCGCCGGGGCCGGTGACGTCGCTGGAGCGACTCGAGAGTGTTCGCGACTTGCCCGCGCTGCCGCAATCGCGGCGGCCATTCGTCATCCAGCACTGGCTGACCCACAACGGCACGCGTGTCTACTTTGTCGAAGCGGACGAGCTGCCCATGCTCGACGTGCGACTCGTATTCGATGCCGGCGGCGCGCGGGATGGCGATCATGGCGGCCTCGCATCGCTGGCCAACCGCATGCTGGACGACGGCACCTCCTCGCGCGATGCGTCGGCAGTGGCGGGAAGTTTCGAGTCGGTTGGCGCCCGCTACAGTGCCGGCTCTTATCGCGACATGGCGGTGGCGGAGTTGCGTGTGCTGTCGGATCCTGCCTTCCGCGACCCGGCACTGGATGTACTCGCCGATGTCATTGCCCATGCAAGCTATCCGGAAGATGCCTACCGTCGGGAAATGAAAAGCAGCGAAGTCGGTCAGCAGCAGCAGGAACAGTCTCCCGCCGCACTCGCCAGTCGCCTGTTTTTCAAGGGGCTGTATGGCGATCACCCTTATGCACATCCGCCCACCGGTACGCGGGAATCACTCGCGAAAATCAGCCGGGATGATCTCGTCGCGTTCCATGCCCGCTATTACGTGGCGCGCAACCTGACCCTGGCGCTGGTCGGCGCGATCTCGCGCGCTGATGCAGAGATGATCGCGGAGCGCATCAGCGGTGCCTTGCCGGAGGGGCAGCCGGCGCCGCCGCTGCCGGCCGTGCAAAAGCTCGATCGTGCGCGGCATCTTTATCGCGAATTCCCGTCAGCCCAGACGCACATCCTGATGGGGGCGCCCGGCATTCGTTATGGCGATCCGGATTACTTCGCACTCATGGTGGGGAATGAAATCCTCGGGGGCGGGGGCTTCACCTCTCGCCTGATGGAAGAGCTGCGGCAGCGGCGCGGCATGACCTACGGGGCTTATTCGAATTTTCAGCAGATGCGCGCCGAGGGACCGTTCCAGATCAGTGTCTCCACGCGTGCCGACCAGACGGCCGATGCACTGCGCGTGATCCGGGAGATCGTGACGGGTTTCGTCAAGGACGGTCCGTCCGACGAGGAACTGCGTGCCGCCAAGGCCAACATCATCGGCAGTTTTCCGCTGTCGACCGCCAGCAATGACAGCATCATCGGCTTCCTGGGGGCTATCGGCTTCTACGGTCTGCCGCTCGATTACCTTGATACCTATATTGCCAAGGTCAATGCTGTGACGACGGATGACGTCCGTGCCGCCTTTCGCCGTCACGTCCGCCCCGACCGTCTGCTGATCGTGACCGTGGGACAGGGCAAGCCGTGAGTCGCGGGGGTGCCAACGTCGTACGGATCGTCGGCGGGCGTTGGCGCAGCCGGCGCCTCCGCTTTGCGGACGCTGACGGATTGCGCCCCACGCCCGACCGGGTTCGTGAAACGTTGTTCAACTGGCTGCAATTCGAAATCGGCGGGGCAGTGTGTCTGGATGCCTTTGCCGGCAGCGGGGCGCTCGGCCTTGAGGCCATTTCGCGCGGCGCCGCACGGGTGGTGATGCTGGAAAAGCAGCGTGCGCCCTTCATTCATTTGCAGGAAGCCGTGCGTGATCTTGGCGCCAGCGAAGCCCAGCTTGTCCAGGGCGATACGCTCGCGCTGTTGCGGCAGCGGCCGGAGTGGGTTCCGGCCGGCGGTTTCGACGGGGTGTTCCTGGATCCGCCATTTCATCGCGACGTGCTGCCGCAAGTGTGCGCCATTTTGCACGAGCAGGGCTTCCTGAAACCGGAGGCTTTTGTTTATATCGAGTCAGAGCAGGAATGGGACGTGCTGGCGCTGCCGGCGGTGTTTGTCCCGGTCAAGGAAACGCGCGCCGGTCTGGTCAGGGCCCGACTGGCACGCTATCGCCCGGAGGAGGCGAGCAGATGAATGCGGTTCACGAATTTCCGCCGGGCCTGTATCACAGCCCCTTCCGTGCCGCCTGGTGGCTGCGCAATCCGCACCTTCAAACACTCTTCTCCACGTTCTTCCGGCGCCCCCCGCAACTTGCTCGCGAGCGCGAAACGCTCGCGCTGCCGGATGGCGATTTTCTCGATCTCGACTGGCACCGGCCCGAGGGGTGGACGCCTGACCGCCCACAGGTGCTGATCGTGCACGGGCTTTCCGGCAACAGTGACTCGCATTATGTCCTCGGTCTGCAGGCTGCGTTGTCCGCGCGGGGCTGGGCCAGTGTCGCCATGAACTGCCGTGGCGCGAGCCGCCCCAACAACCTCCCGCGTACTTATCATGCCGGTGCCAGTGACGATCTCCGGCTGGCGCTCGAACACATGCGGGCGCGCTTTCCCGCCACCCCCCGTGCGGTTGTCGGGTACTCGCTCGGTGGCAACATGACGCTCAAATTGCTGGGCGAACTGGCGGCGGAAGGCAATGACGGGCTGGTTTTCACGGGAGTCGCGGTGTCCGCCCCTTTGGTGCTGACGCTGTGTGCCGACCGGATGGACCAGGGGATTTCCCAGTTGTATCGCCGGCATTTCCTTGCCGAACTCGTCTCGCTCTGGGAGGCGAAGATGCGGCACCTGGAGAGTGTCGGCCATGTCGACGCCGCGCGGCGTGTTCAGGAGCGACTGCTGCATGGGCCTTTCCGGTCATTCTGGCATTTCGATGACGTGCTGGTGGCGCCCCTTCACGGCTTTGCCGACGTTCATGACTACTACCACCGCTCCAGCAGCCGGCAGTTTCTCCGCCGGATTCATATACCAACGCTGGTGATTCATTCGCATGATGATCCGCTGATGTCGCCGGGCGTGCTGCCGGAGGTGGCCGAGTTGTCCTCGGCCGTGCATTTTGAGCTCTGCCACCAGGGCGGCCATGTCGGCTTCATCGAAGGCGGGACGCCGTTGTCGCCGCGCTATTACCTGGAAAGGCGCATTCCCGATTTCCTGGAACGGCAGTTCGCGCGCCTGCGCGGCTGACTTTCCGTCGGGCACCGCCCCGCCAACAGGCCGCGGGGCGGGTGGGCAAGGCTGGCGGGATTGCGCCGGATTAGCGTCCGGCAGGGGCGGGTGCCGGAATGGCGCCATAGCGCGCCTTCATCTCGGGGAGCTTCTCCAGCGCCTCGCCCCGGAGATAGGGGGCCTCCAGCAGGAGAATCTGATAGATGCCGCGCTTCACCATCTCGTGACTGATGCCTTCAGCCGGGCCGAACATGCCGGAGGTCAGCAGGAAGGGAATCCAGCTGGTTACGATGATCCAGATGTTGAGGATAAGTGCCGTGACTTCGTCGACATTGGCTTCGATCAGGCCGGATTCAGCCAGTCGCTGGTAAATGCGCTGCCCCTGGACCAGCACCTGCAGGGCGAAATTCCGGTAGTGGGCCTGGAGTTGCGGATTGTCCGCCATCAAGTGCTCAAGATCCCGATGAAGGAAGCGGTATTCCCACATATTGCCGAGGATGCCCTCGAAATAGCCGATCTTGTCCGCATAAGTCAGCGGCCGGTCCTCCGGTGCCATGAGCAGGCCCAGGGTGTCTCGCTCGTAGCGGCAGAAGAGCTCGAAGATGATCTCTTCCTTGTTGCTGAAGTGGTAGTAAAGGTTGCCCGGACTGATCCCCAGGGCGGCCGCGATATGGTTGGTGCTGACTTTACGCTCACCCTGCTCGTTGAAGAGCTCCAGGCTCTTCAGGAGGATCCGGTCACGAGTCTTGAGAGGGCGGGGGGCGGCGTTCACGCGGCGTTTCCTGTCGGAGCGGATGGGGTGCGTTGACAGTGTAGAGTAAACACTCTAAAAGTACACCTGTCACGATCCCCATCCCTTCAGAGGGGGTGGGCCAGATCCCTTTCCGGCCGTTGCGACGGCCCCGCACGAGGAATTCCCGATGGTTGCCAATGTCGTTGAACTGCCCTCCGGCAGCGTACAGGTCGCCGACCTGCACCGCGTTTTCCAGGGCCAGAAGCAGGCTTACCGGCAGCGGCCCATGCCGACGGCCGCCGAGCGACTGTCCAACCTCGCCGCGCTGCGTCGGTCCTTCGTCAAGCACCAGGACACCCTGGCGCAGGCGGTCTCCGATGACTTCGGTCATCGCAGCCAGGACGAGACCAAGATGGCCGAAATCCTGACTTCGCTCGAAGGGATCAAGTACTACACGAAGAACCTGCGCAAGTTCATGCGCCCCGAAAAGCGCCACGTGGGCCTGCTGCAGACCCCGGGCAGCGCCAAGGTCTTCTACCAGCCCCTGGGCGTGGTCGGCGTCATCGTGCCGTGGAACTACCCCATCTTCCTGGCCATGGGCCCGCTGACCTGTGCACTGGCTGCCGGCAACCGCGTCATGATCAAGATGTCGGGCTTTACGCCGCGCCTCGGCGAAGCGTTCAAGAAGATGATTGCCGAGGCCTTCAGCGAAGACCAGGTCGCCGTCTTCACCGGTCGCGGTGAAATCTCCGAAGAATTCTCCCGTCTCGCGTTTGACCAGCTCACCTTTACCGGCTCCACCAATGTGGGCCGTACCGTGATGGCTGAAGCCGCCCGCAACCTCACGCCCGTGCTGCTGGAGCTCGGCGGCAAGTCGCCGGCCATCATCCACGACTCTTACGGCATGACCGACGCCGCTGAGCGCATCGCCTTCGGCAAGTGCTGGAACGCCGGCCAGACCTGCGTGGCCCCGGACTACCTGTTCGTGCCCAAGGGCAAGACCCAGGCCTTCGTCGATGCCTTCACCGCACAGGTGAGCAAGATGTATCCGACGATGCTGAACAACAAGGACTACACCAGCGTCATCAACGAGAAGCAGTACAAGCGCATCCAGGGTTACCTCGACGATGCGCGCCAGCAGGGCGCGAAGGTCATCGAGATCAACCCGGCGCGTGAGAAGTTCGAGAACACGCACAAGATCCCCGTGACCCTGGTCACCGGCGTGACTCCGGACATGCAGATCATGCAGAACGAAATTTTCGGCCCGGTGCTCCCGGTCGTGGAATACAGCACGCTGGATGACGCGCTGAACTACATCAACGACCGTCCGCGTCCGCTGGCGCTGTACTACTTCGACTGGGATGCGGGTCGTGCCGACTATGTGGCGGCGCACACGCACTCGGGCGGCATGTGCATCAACGAGACGCTGAGCCACGTGGGTGCGGAAGACCTGCCCTTCGGTGGTGTCGGTGCCTCCGGCATGGGCCGCTATCATGCGCGCGCAGGCTTCCTGGCCATGTCGGACGCCAAGGCCGTGCTGGAGAAGCCGAAGCTTTACTCGATCCGCTTCATCCTGCCGCCGTTCAACAAGAGCGTGCATACCTTCCTCAAGAAGTACCTCCTGAAGTAAAAGTAAAAGCAGAAGCAGAAGGCGGGATGTCCCGCCTTCTGCTTTTGTGGCGCCGGGCAGCGTTGCCGGCCGCCTGGCGGACCCACAGGACATCGCTACGGAGAGCGAGCGCCATTTGGCTGTGCCCCGTCGATCATCCTGACAACAACACAAACGACCGGATGCGGACCTGGAGATTTTCCCTGTGAATGACATCCCTGACCACGACAGGAGCCACCTGTCGCGACGCCAGTTCCTGCGCGTGAGCGCCATGGGCGGCCTGGCACTGACCACCGTTTCCGCCACCGCCTTGCTGACCGGCTGCAGCAGCGCCAGGCGTGCTCAAGGCTTTGAAGTGCTGCGCGAATCCGATCTCGAGGTGTTGCGGGCACTGGCCCCTGTCATCCTGGCAGGCGAGCTGCCGGAGGGCGACGCCGGCAAGGCCGCCGTCGACGAGACGCTGCATACGATGGACGCGTTTCTTGCGCGCACGAGCGAGGCGGGCAACAAGCAGCTCCTGCAGCTTTTCGATCTCATGCACATGCCGGCGACCCGTTACACGGTCGTGGGTTTGTCGCGCCCCTGGCCGGAAGCATCGGCGGCCGAGATTGCCGCGTCACTCGAACACTGGCGTCACAGCCGTTTCGACCTGCTCCGCGCGGGTTATGCGGGCCTCACACAGGCACTGAACATGATGTGGTACATGCAGCCCCGCGCGTGGGCCGCCATCGGCTATGAGCCGCCCCATGTGGTGGCAGGGTGAGGGACGCGACATGACGATTGAAGTGAAAGGCATTCACGACTTTTTTGCCGAGGGCGTGGAGCAGGGCTGGAAGGCGGTTCATCTCGGCGAGCAGAAGCAGAGCGCGTCGGTCGACTGCGATGTCGTGATCATCGGCACTGGCGCCGGTGGTGGAACGGCGGCTGAGATCCTGACGCAAGCCGGCCTCGACGTGGTGCTTGTTGAAGAGGGCCCGTTGCGGACCAGTCGCGATTTCAAGGCGCAGGAATTTCACGCGTATCAGGACCTGTACCAGGAAGGCGCGGCACGAACCAGCAAGGACGGCAGCATGACCATCCTGCAGGGGCGCTCGGTCGGCGGCTCCACAACGGTCAACTGGACGTCGAGCTTCCGCACACCGCCACTCACGCTCAAACACTGGGCCGAGGTGCATGGTGTGAAGGGCATGAGTGAGGTCGAGATGGCGCCGTGGTACGAGCGCGCGGAGAAGCGACTCAACATCCGCCCCTGGGCCATGGAGCCGAATCCCAACAACACCGTGCTGAAGGCGGGCTGCGAAAAGTTGGGACTCTCCTGGCACACCATTCCGCGCAATGTCACCGGCTGCTGGAACCTGGGTTATTGCGGCATGGGGTGTCCCACCAATGCCAAGCAGTCGATGTTGGTCACCACGATTCCCGAGGCCTTGAAGAAGGGGGCCCGCCTGTACTACCGGGCGCGTGCCGAGAAGCTGCTGTTCGACGACAAGCGCGCCACGGGCGTGCAGGTTGTCGGCATGCAGGAAGACGGCATTCGCACCACAGGGGTGACGCTGACCGTGAAGGCGCGGCACGTGGTCGTTGCCGGCGGCGGCATCAATTCGCCGGGGCTGCTGCTGCGTTCGAATGTGCCCGATCCGCACAAGTTGATCGGAAAGCGCACGTTCCTGCATCCGGTCAACCTGGTGTTCGCCCGCTACGATGCAGCCATCCGCCCCTGGTCGGGTGCGCCGCAATCCACCTACAGCGATCATTTCCAGTGGAAGGACGGCGCCACCGGCCCCATGGGCTTCAAGCTCGAAGCGTTGCCGCTGCATCCGGCGCTGGCCTCCAGCCTGATTGAAGGCTACGGAACGTCACAT
>DASSUO010000141.1:0-3169 GCA_035706925.1 Moraxellaceae bacterium | reverse complement strand
AGGTTCTGGCGGATCAGGGATGAGCCACCAGACGAGAAGGGTGAGAGCGGCGAGCAGGACGCAGAGCGGGATCAGCGCGTAGCGGAACGCTTGAGGTAGTCTGCCCATCCCAGGGGCTCCGGGGCCTTGAGTCCGAGCAGGCGGATCGTCCTGCCGAACACGCGCAGCCAGGCGACATAGCGCCATCGCTTGCCATCTTGCATCAGGTACCAGCGGTACGGTGTATCGGTCGGGCGCAGGATGTCATCGGTCAGGTTGTCCAGCACCCACCACTCCGCGCCGTCCTTGACGCACAGGACGCAATGACCCTCGCCGGATGGTGTGGCGACGGTGCATAGCGCAGTTTCGAACCCGGCTGCGGACAGACGGATCTGCTTGCCCAGCGCGATGCCCTTGCAGTCCCCCGTCCCGCCGATGTCAGCCGGAACCCAGGCGTCAGGAGACGCCCGGTAGCCGATGCTGTTGTTCAGCGTCGTGTTGACGCTAGACAGGAGCGTGTTCACGAATCCACGCATCCCGAGCCGCGACCGTGGCGGCTTCATCCCAATCCGTGCCGTCCTCGTTCAACACCTGGAACACTTCGCCGGTTGACAGCGAAAAATGCGCGATGTCTGGAGCGTACTCCACCCCGCGAACGTCTTGCATGATTGTCTCCTTAAATTGCCATCAGGATGCTACCGCCGGTAGTGCGAGCCGCATTGCTGGCACCGTTGACGATGGCGTAGCGGTAGTAGCGCCACTTCGGGTTGACCACGGCTTCCGCGACGTACCCGCCACCGGAAATGGCAGATGCCGTGATGGACTGGATCACGCGGAACGTCGAGTTGTCGCGGCTTGCCTGAATCTGGAGCGTAAACGCCACATCCTGCTCGGCCATGACGCGGTATTCCTTGGCAAAAGTGCTTGCACTGTTGAACGCGGTCCCCGATGCCGTCACGGCGACATCCCGCGCAGTAGAGGTGAACGTACTGTTCGCCGTCAACGTAGATGACGTGTCGTCATACCACACCCCGGATGCAAATACCGACCCGACGCGGGCATTGTTCGCTTGAAGGAATGCCCCGATTAGCATGGGCGGGGTGCACGTCCGGGGGGACATGGCAATGCTACCCGTCACCGTCCCGCTACTCAAAGACGTTACATAGAGGCGGACGTGGGTTGCACCGCTCGGGATTGGACCTTCATAGGAACTGTTGGTGGACGACACGCCAGACACAGGGGTTGTCGACGCGTTCTGCGATTGCATGATGCAGCCGATCCAGTTGGTGCCGCCGTCGCGGCTGTACTGGAAGCTAAGCACCAAGCCGGATGTTGATGCGTTATCGAGAATCACTTCCCACGAGTTATATCCGTCGAGAACGGCGATAGCCGAGTTTTGAGTTGCCGCCGTCAGGCTGAACGTTTGGCTTACAAGCGGGAGCTGCTTTGCATACTGATAGCCCGACGAGTCCGTAGCCAACGTCCGCTTCAAACCGCTGCCATCAATACCGCTGACCCTTACTGCCTGATTCGTCGGCGCGGCGCCGTCAGCGGACACGCCGCCAACGTAAAATACACCGTCTGTCGAGCCCGTTACAGAGAGCGAACCGTTGGCGGTTTTGCTACCCAAAGACACCGGAAGCTGCGCTGCCGTAGCGAGCAGGCCAAGCGCGGTCAGAATGTTGGCAAGCGAAGTATTCGCCGTGGTCTGGTTTGCGGATGTCGCAGCGCCAGACGGAAGCGGCAGAGATGCGGCCGAAATTGCCAGCGTACCGGCTAGGAGCGCACGAACAGCTTCCAGTTTTGCATCTGTTGCCAGAATGCCAAGCTCGGCGTAGATGCTCGCTAATGCGGTATGCGTGGTGCCGTCGGACACCGCCAGCGTGCTCGCCAACTCGTTCCACAGGTCGGTCAGCGTCTTGCCACCAGTGCCGCGCAGCCCGGCAACGACTTCCGAACTCTTCAGGTCGAGCTGGTCGTGGATGAGTACCTGCGTTGCCTCGCCAGCGACTTCGCTGCCGTCCGAACGGGTTACGGGGATTGTGCGTCCGGTCATGTCATGCCTCCAAGGCCACGAGCCACATCAGGGCCGAGCCGTCGAATAAATATTGGGTGCGCTGGTTGGCGTTGGTTTCGTCCGCCGTGACGACGTACAGTCGAGGCTCCGCGATGCCGGTCGTGTTGATGTCGGCAAAATGCGTGACGGTGACGGCCTCCAGCGAGGACGTGCCGGGGTCAGCGGGGGTATCAACGATGATCAGGTCGGTCTTGCCCGAGATCAGCTTGACGTATTGTCCGGGCCGCGTGGTCTTGCCCTTGTAGTAGCCCCCGACGCTTACTTTGTACCAGTCGTTGTCCAGTGCCCCCACAGGCAGGGTAGCGTCCACGCCAAACCGGAAGCCCGTACCCCCACCGGCGGTACTGCTGAAATCCACCGTGATGTTGCCCGCGCTGAACACGACATCCGCAGCGGTGGAGAGAACGCCCGCCCACAGGCGCAGGCCCTGCCCTGCGGGGATGTCGGCGAGGTTCAGCGTCGTCGGGGCGTAGGACGTCGCGCCGATCTTCATGGTCACCGCGCCGGTGGCGTAATTCAGCGCCAGCGTCAACACATCGCCTTGCGCCGTGGCTCCAAACCCACCCGACGCCGGGACGGTGTCGTTCACCGCCGACAATGACGCGACATTGGCAAACGGCACGGCGGCGATGCTGGCGGACCATACGCCCGCCGGTGCGGTGCCGTTGACCAGGCTCTCAATGTCGGCTGCCGTGGCGGACGAGTTGGCGACAATCAGCAGCACCGCATACACCGTATCCCCGCTGACGTAGCCGGGGTTGGTGACGGTGGCCTGCGCCGTGCCGCTGCTAAGGATCGGGATGACGGCAGACGATGCCGCCGCCAGCTTGAAGCCGCCCGCACCGGACAGGTGCGCGCCAGGCGTCACGGTGCTGGATGTGTGCGTTGACTGGTAGTCGGTGACGGGGGTGGCGGGTCCGGAGGTTCCGGAGGACATGTCCCAAAGTCCACGGTACTGGCCGGAGTAAGCGACGCCAAGCGTTGCCGTGGTGCCGGACGCGCTGCCCGACATTCCGTCGCCGGTGAAGTTCACGGTCATGGTGGTCGTCGGTGTGCCGACGTTGACGCCATTCACCTGGTACTGCACCGTGCCGCCCTTCCCCGGGAGGCCGA
>DASSUO010000140.1:0-5861 GCA_035706925.1 Moraxellaceae bacterium | reverse complement strand
AAAAAGGGCGGCCCGCGGGTCGCCCTTTTTATTGCACATCGAAACGCGACATCAGGCCAGCAGCTTTGCTGGCAACGGCAGCAGCGTCTCGATTTTTGCCAGCGCCTCATGCGACTTGTTTGCCGCTGTCAGCTGATCGATCTCGTCCAGCGTACGACGCATTTGCCGGATGCTCTCCGACTTGGCAAGCGGCATGGTCGGCGAACCATGCAGGCTGCGCATGAAATCGAACCAGTACGCCTTGAGGTTCTTTGGTACAAACGAGAAGCGATGCGACACCGCCCGCTGTTCGATGTCCCACGACGGCAAGGGATGACCGGCACGCGCATTCCAGTATTTGGCCAGACGAATCACCGGCAACAATAGCCCGTTGTGCAGCTTGTCCTTCTCCTGCAAGCCCCGCAGGTCCTCCACCGGGTCCGTCCGCACCCAGAAGCCGCCGCCCTTCACGGGAATCTGCACGCCGCTCACGCTCTCATGCGCCGGCACCAGCTCAAAGCGCGCCTGCAGCAATTGCAGATACAGCGACTGCCCGTCGCTGTGGATCGACACCCGGGGATAGTGAAGCTCGGCGAACTGACGCAGTTGCGAAATATAGTGCGCGGGGGGATGGCCCCGCTCGCGAAACACCACCATCAGGTCCACATCCGATTGTGGATCCATGGCCTGGGGCAACCGCGTGTCCCGCGCAAAGGCACCAAAGACCTCACTGCGCGTGACAACATAACGATCAAATTCTGCGCCGATGCGCGTCATCAACGTCTTCAGCGGGACATTGATCAGCCCCTTGTCGACATTGGAGAGAGTGGCCTTTTGCGCGAGCACTGCGAGGTGCTCATTAACGCCGGGCCGAACGGTACTCATTACAAATCCCTCGGGAGCTATCCGCCGCGGACCCTCCCGGCCCGCGGCGGACGCATTGCACCCAATGCCCCGACGGGGCGTAAAGGGCGCTCATCCGAAGTTCGTAATGCGTGGATGCCAGTTGTCGTATTTTGGCGGTGATCGGCGCCAAACCACCCCTGATCCAGGGGATTCGACCCGAATTTGCACCAAAAAGATGCAGTGCGAGGCAGCTGCACCTCATTCACGGCGGCCCGATCACCTGCGCAGGACGCCGGACCGCGTTACGAGCGACAGCGACTATTTGCCCAGGCTAGCCACGAGCGGCCCGGGACCGCACTCAAAGTCACGCCCGAATTCGATGACCGCCGCCTGCCCTTCACGCGTGTCGAGAAACTCGACAAGAGCTTGCCGGATCACGTCGCTCTTGCTCAAGTGCAGGCGACCGGCCGCCTCGGCCAGTCGAGCCTCCAGGTCCGGCGCCAGGCGCACCGAATTGACCGTCATGGAAGCAGGGTGGGGAGCCGCCACGGGCGGCATCTTCAGCATGGTCGTCATGAGCTCGCTCCTCGAAGGGGCCGGGGCCGGAGGGCCCATCGGCACAAATACTGTCTTTCCGTACAGTTAAGAGTGCCCATAACACACAGGGAGCGCAAGCAGAAAAAAGTAGGATGCGACTCCGCGCTGATTAAGCCGAAATCCCGTCGCCGAATGAGCACCCGGCCAACCGGGTTCCTCTCCATAGGGGTAGGTGTCATGCTGTTCCTGCAGCCGCAATTCGAAATTGCGCAGCCCCCGCCGCCACGTTGGCTTCTTCTTCAACATTTCCGGCTAAGAACGCAACGTGATGCTCCAGTTGCTGGATGCAGCCCGTGTCAGTCATCACCCGCTTCACTGGACGACGCTAACGTTCGCCACCGCCGCGCCACTCCCTGGGCGCCTTCCCCGTCCATTGCCTGAACGCCCTGGTGAAGTTGGCCGGATCCGAATACCCCAAGAGCTCCGCCACCCGCCTCACCTCCAACTCCGGCTTCTCCAGCAACACACAACTATCCCTGCGCCGCGCCTCCTCAAGCAGCGCCTGGTAACTATTCCCCTGCTCCTGCAACCGCCGCCTGAACGTACGCGGCGTCATGTGCAACGCCTCCGCAATCGCGTCCGGCCCCGGATAGCCTGTCGCACCCAACTGCAGCAGCGCGCGCGTCTTCGCCACCACCGGGTCCATGCTTTCGCCCAGCAGCGCCCCCTCGCGCTCGCAGGCCGCCAGTGCCTGCACCAGGCCCTCAGGATTCGCGGTCGGCAGCGGCCGGTCCAGCATGCGCTTGTCGCCAATCATCCGGATGCCGGCACTGGGCATGCCAAAGCGCACGGTGGGGAGGCGCTCGCGATAGTGTCCGAAGCCCTCGGGTTCAGGGCCGGGAAGCCACATCTCCACAGTGGCGGGCAGGTCAGGCATGGTAAAGCGCACACCCTGCCACATGCTGGTAAGGATGGAGGGCAGCAGATAGTCACGCAGTGGCGGCGGCAGCGGCGCCTCGGTCAACACCTGAAAGAACAGCAGGTCATCATCTTCGTGCACCATCAGGCTGGCGCCGCGACCGCGCAGGTGCCAGTAGCGCTGCAGGATCCCGATCGCCTGCCGCGGGGTGGGCGCGCACATCAGGGCGTAGCCCAGCGTGCCGTGCGCGGTCAGCGGCAGCCGCACACCGCTTTCGAAACCCAGGGCGGGGTCGCCGGTGAGAACAATGGCCGCCTCCAGCACACGGGCGATCTCGGCGAACGCCAGGCGGCGGGTGGGGTCATCCAGATAGTCGGCCGGAAAGCCAGCGCGCGCCATCACCGCCTCGCGCGTCACGCCGCGAGCGGCCGCGGCCTCCAGGGCCGCGCGGGGATAAGTCGCGGCCTGCGTGCGCTGGGCCGCCCAAGGCGGCAGGCCGGCGTAAAATGAAGTCTCCGGCCACGCTGAGGCAGGTCGTTTGTCAGCCAATCTGGCCACCAATGACAAGTGGAATGTCCGCCGAGAATCTCACGGTCCTCTCTGCCCGGCCAGTACTGTGGAGGCCATAGCACGAACAGTTACGGCCCGCCCGTCCCAAGGAGACTGCCCATGACCGCCGCCAGCCCCGTCGCCCGCGCAACCCCCCATACCGACGCTCGCCCGAATGCGCATGCCGCAGGAGCGCCTTCAGCCGCGAATCCTCTCAAGAAGGCCCGTCAATCCGCCTCCGCCGCCCTCAGGAAGGTCGTCAACCGCGTCGCCTTTACCGCCACCCCCGCCGGCATGATCCCCAAGGTCCGTCGCCCCGAATTCGATCTCGCCGCCGACACGCCCATGTGGTGGTGGGATAACGACCCCTTCAAGACCCTGCTGCTGGCCGCCCTCTCCTCCGGCTTCCCGCCGGGCGAGCGCTTTTTCATCGACTCGGTACGGCACTACCAGTCGCAGATCACCGATCCTGAACTCCAGAAAGCCATTCGTGGCTTCATCGGCCAGGAAGCACATCACTCGCGCGAGCACGAGCAGCTGAATGGCTTCCTGCAGGAACGCGGTATCAATCTCGAGCGCCTCGAGAAGGAAATCGCCGACTTCATGAATGTGCTGCGCAAAATGAGCCCCGAGCGTCAGCTCGCGCACACGGTGGCGGTCGAACATTTCACGGCCCTGATGGCCGAGGAATTCCTGCTCAAGTTCAACGCGCTCAACGAAATGGACCCGCGCATGGCGCCAATCTGGGCCTGGCATGCGGTGGAAGAGTCCGAGCACAAGGCTGTGGCCTTCGACGTGTACAAGGCCGTGGGTGGCAGCGAGTTCGTGCGTGTCACGGAGATGATGGCAGTGAGTGTGCTGTTCCCGCTGTTCACCACCATTCATGTCGTGCAGCTGATGAAGGAAGCGGGCGAGCTCGGCAATGTGAAAAGCTGGGCGAAGGGGCTCAATTACATGTGGGGCACGCCCGGGGTGTTCCGGAAGCTGTTGCCGGCTTACCTCAAGTTTTATGCACCGTCGTTCCATCCGTGGAATCATGATGCGCGGGACTTGGTGGAGACGGCGAAGAGGAAGTGGTTGGGGGATTGGGCTTGAGGGGTGGGGGCATTCGGGACTGAGGCCCCGCCCGCGGGAGTAAGGGCCGAGGGAGTACGGAGGTGTTGAAGCGTACGAAACGGATGGGCGTTTTCCTACAGCGGTCAACCGGGGTTCGGGGGGACTATTGCTTCGTCACAGCGGCACACGGACGGCCGGCAGGAAGCCAGCCATAAAACAGTGCCTCGCAAGGATGCTGCTCGACACGGATGGTCGAACAAGGACGTGGCCGAAACGGATATCGGTCATGGTGACAAGAGCCCGCCTAGTGCGGGCTTTGTTTTCTGGAGTGCCCGCTGCCGCCGTTGTTCAGGCCACATCGGGCGGGTCCTGCGGTTAACGGACCAACGCCCCGGAACGTCCTGTCGCGAATGGACGCCTTGCGGTTAGTGCCCAGGCCCGGCCGGGAAGTCTTGCGGACAGCGACTTTTCCCGCCCGGGCCGGCCATCCGCTAGACTCGCGCCCCATGACGACCCTCTCCGCCCTCTACGCTGACCTTTCCGGCTACTACGACCGCTTCTGCCTGGAAGTGGATTACGCCGCCCAGTGTGCCTTTGCCGACCGGGTTGCCCGCACCTTTGGCGACAGTGGCGGCAAGGACTACCTGGATCTGGCCTGTGGCACCGGTCAGCTCCTGGCGCACATGATGGCCCGGGGTTACACAGGCACCGGCCTGGACAACAGCCAGGCCATGCTGGACCTCGCGGCGCGGCGCTGTCCCGAGGCGCACTGGCTGTGCTGCGACCTGGCCACCTTTGACACGCCCGGGCGCTTCGACCTCATTACCTGTTTCCTGTATTCGATGCACTACGCCTACCCGCGCCCGGCATTCCAGGAAACACTGCGGCGGGCCCATGCCGCGCTGCGTCCGGGCGGCGTGCTGCTGTTCGATCTGGTCGACAAGGCCGGCATCGGCGAACGCGACGCCGTCACACAGCACGCCGAAGGCGACGCACACTTCACGTTCCGCTCGGGCTGGCGTTATGCCGGCAGCGGTGACGCGCTCGACCTGCAGGTTCGCATCGAACGCGAGGACGCCAGCGGCGTACAGCGCTGGGAAGACCGTCACACCATGTCGGCGATTGGCATTGCCGAGGTGCGCCTGGCCCTGCAGGCCATCGGCTTCGAGGCGACCGTTCTCGAACGCGACTTCACGACGCTGCGTGAATGGTCCGGCAAGAACTACAACGTGATGATGGTGGGCGTGAAACCCGAGGTTTGACAATGGCACCGGGTCACCCCACTGCCTCCGGGTGACGTACCGACCTGTCATGAATCGCCAGGGACAGCCGTGCGCGCGGCTGTCTCACCTGGCGAGAGACAGTCCGCGCACAAAAACGATGAGGAAAATCAGTACCAGGTGACGCTGCGTTCAGGCGGCAGCATTCCGCTGGTCCAGACCAGCAGCAGGAGATCAGCCTCACTGAGTTGCGCAGGATTGAGCTCACGAGCCAGCCGTACGCGCGCCTTGATGGCGGGCTCGTTGCCTCCGGCCGCGGCGGCGCAGTAATAGGTGAAGGCAATGACGAGATCGCGCGGAACGCCCTTGCCCTTCTCATAGAGTTCGCCGAGATTGGCCAGCGACGTCACTTCACCCTGGGAAGCAGCACGACGCAGCCAGTACAACGATTGCGCCTCGTCCCTCCCCACCCCCCGACCCGTGAAGAGGTCGTAGCCCAACTGGCCTTGTGCAAGGATCACTCCCTGCAGTGCCGCCTTGCGCATCCATTGTGCCGACTTCACATAGTCGAGCGGTGTCCCTTCGCCCACGGACAGCATGAGCGCGACATTGAACTGCCCCAGGGCATTACCCTGCTCGGCTGCCTTGCTGAACCAGTAGAAGGCATTCTCGGCATCGTGCGGGACGCCCTCGCCGGCGCGGTACATGACGGCCAGGTCGAGTTGCGCGAGTACGTTCCCCTGCTGGGCCGCATT
>DASSUO010000139.1:0-5078 GCA_035706925.1 Moraxellaceae bacterium | reverse complement strand
CGAGCGGGGCCGGCTTTGTGACAAAGACGTTGGCGTGGTGACGGCTTCCCTTGACGGGTGCATCAGCCTTTGGCTTTCCAGAAGGATTTGTAGCCGCCGAGACGGCAAGCGGAATGGTCAGCATGACCAGAGCCACCAAAGACTTGGTAGGCATAGAACGAGCTCCCTGTCCAAAAAGACAAATACGCAATAAGCGCAACAAAAATTACTTGGACGGACTCGTTACCCGCCCAGCGGCGCGAACACTACACCAAAAGTAATACCAACGGAAAGTGCGGAAAATACGCAATGGGCGATCAAATTTTGAGCAGCTAATTATTTCGTATTAGTTCTGGATCTCGATCTCAACCCCCAAGATCCTGAAATCCCGGCGTATCTCTGCCCTCTCCACCGCATCTGACGTACGCACTGACCGCCCCGAATAGCAGTCCACATTTGCACGCTCTGCCAGACGTTGCGCCGCCTCTACCCGGGTAGGATCAGCACCGGCAATACGCTCCAGGAAGGCATCCAGCGTCTCACTGGAGCCACTCCCGATGCAGGCGCCCCCCGCTATATATGAAAGCCCTCGAACCGCCCGAAGCGATAATGACTTCCGGGAGGGCAATGTCAGCCCGATCAAAACGAGCACATAGCGGATGCGATAACGGAGCTTCCACATTGCCAGGCCAATCATCGCAAGAGCCAGGATCAATCCCGCCAATGCGATGGCGTGTTCAGTGCTCCAGGCTGACAGCGCCGCCATCGCCGCGCTGACCGCGAGCAGCAGACCGTTCCAGGCAGCGGTCATTTCCCGAAGCACTTGCGAGGCTGCCTCCTTCCAGTCGTGCAGACCAAGCAGCTTCTGCTGAGCCACGGTCTGTCGCGCATAGCGATCCAGCGCAGCGAGCGTGACGTTGCTGCGTTCAGCACGAGTGGGCAAGGCATAAGCGGGAGTAGCTTCGAAGGTCGCCCATCCCTGGCCGGCAATATAGCCTTCGGCCCACGCATGGCCGTCGAAGCGGTGCACCTCGTAATAGCCGGTGACGGGGTTGAAGTTGTCCGCGGAATATCCATGTACGACGCGCGCCGGGATGCCTTGGGCACGCAGGAACAGCGCCATGGCCGTCGCGAAATACTCGCAATGGCCGCGGCGGGAGCCAAAGAGAAAGTCCTGCATGGGCGTTACGCCCTGCGATGCCAGCGCGTTTTGCTGACTGTAGGTGTAATGACTGCGCAGGTAGTGCTCAATGGCAGTGGCACGCGCCAGAGGACTGCCGCTTCCGGCGGCAGTGGCCGCCAGTTCCCGCATGGCGGGCGTGAACTCCGCCGGCAATTGCAGGAAGCGCTCATCCGGTGCGACAGCGTCGGTCAGGACCAGCCGGTCGGAATCGGCCGGCAAATCGGACACCGCACTGTACAGGGTATGGGCGCGCAGAAACCGCGGCGCCTGAATGCTGCCGTCCGATCCCACCGCCACCGTTCGCGCCGGAAAGTGAAGGTCGCGCAGATCGGCCGACAAGGGCAAAGCGCGCGTGGGAAGACCGCGCACCACCTGGACGGAATAGTTGATGCTCCTCCATTTTCCGGTGCCGGGTGCAGCGGTGCGGATCGACAGAGCGCCATCATGCTGCAACTGACGGTAGCGAATCGCGGGGTGTGATTCAGCCCACCGCTTGCCGTCGAACGTGTCGAAGGACTTCTGTCGCAAATACAGCGGGCGATCCGCCTGAACGATCAGCACCAGCGGATTGCCATCGACAGTGTCCTTTTTGTCGAGGGAGACCTCGGGATCCGGCTCATCGCTGCCGCCGTTACTGTCATCCGGATTATCGCGAGGCTCCGCAGGAGACTTTGCCTGCCTGGTTGCGTCGTTCCTGTCCGGGACCGATGACTTGTCGTGATGACGGGCCCCTTCACCCGCCGCTGCGCGTTCGGACGCCTCATCCCACGCGTCATTGCGGTAATCGTTACCGCCGTTGTCCGCTACAACACCGTAGTGCACCGCTGCCGGACGCGGAACGAGCAAATACCAGACGGCTGCGCCCGCCAGCACCACCGCTCCCACCATGGCCAGATGCCGCCACGAATAACCGGTGCGCCGCCCCTCTTCCGTCGTCAGCAAGAGATGGGTGGTCGTTTCCTGGGCCTTTTGCTGGTGCAGCAGGGCCAATGCCATCAATACTGCCAGCGCGTAAGTGACGAGCAACAGGACGAAGGCGCCATCGAAGGATCGACCGGCAGCCCACATCATCACGGCGAGACTGCCCAACAGGGCAAAATGCGCATCACGACGCTGCTGCAATACCGGATTCTTGGCGGCCAGCGCTCCCAGCACCAGGGTGAGCAGTGACGGCACCAGGCCTGCACCCGACATAAGCTGAATCAGGAAGGCGGCGAGACCCAGCACCGCGAGACGATCAGAAAGACGCCGCGCCTGTGCCGTAACAACGGCATTACGCTGACCCGCCGCATAGGCGAGGCCAATGCCATTGATGACACCCCAGAAGGCAGCAAGCAGCAGGCCAAGACCGGCTCCGTCGGCAACGGCCGAACGGCCGGCCGCAGCCAGGGTCAATGCCAGCCAGATGCAGGCATGAAGACGGCGATCGGTGATCGACTGATCGTGCGCATCCATTCAGCGGAACACCTGGGCGAGATCGCTGTTGGCGGCAATCAGCCACCCGTTTTTCAGTCGCCGTGGCGGCTGCGGCGGTGCGGCATTCAAGCCGGAATGAAAGCTGGTCCGGTCAAAACGGAACAGCAGCGTCTCGGCGGCGGCAACGAGATAGGCCGGCGGTGTAAGCGTCCGTGCGCCATGGTCGAACAGCACCCACGACTGCCCAGCGCGAAAATGGGGGCGCAATGCCTGCAGCGTTGCGTCATACGGTTGTACATCACCGGCCTGCAGCCGGGTGAGCGCGCGTTGTGCCCTTCGCCACTGCATGTCGCCGGAGGCAGGTGGCAACCAGCAATCGAGGCGGCCATCTGCATGAAGGCCTGCTGCAAGCCCGCAGCGCACACCCTGCCGGGAGAGTTCGCGCAGCAGGCTGGCCGCGAGTTCAATGGCCTTCTCCAGAGAGTCACCGGACTGCGCCGACGCCTGTGTATCCAGCACGATGATGACTTCCGTGGTGGCGAGGCAATCAAACTGCCGCACGATGAGCCGATCGTGTCGCGCGCTGCTGCGCCAATGAATGTGCCGAGGACTGTCGCCCGGTCGGTAGTCTCGCGTATCACGAAATACATCACTGCCTGGCTGACGGGACAAGCGACCCTCATCGTCGCCACGCGAAAGCCGACCAGCCTGAAAAGGCAGCCGGTACACCGGCCAGACCCGCGGAGACACCTCGATGACCGCGCGCTCGACATCCCACCGGGTCCGTCGCGACAGCAAACCCAGCGGGTAGGCGCTGAATGCCATCGCCTCACTTACGGCAAAAACGCCGCGACGACTGCAGGCCAGTCGCGAGCGATAGTGCTGGCCCTGACGCAGGGAGGGCATCAACAGGCCGTCGCGCGCGGCGAAAGGCAGCAGCCCCTCCAGACGGATCAGGACACGGTGACCCGGCCAAGCCACCTCACGGGCTTCGACATCGACGTCCACCATCGTCCCGACCGTGGCGCTGACCGGAAGAGTGAGTTTGAGTCGCACCGGACGCAGCATCAGCCACGGCCCGAACAGTGATATCAACAGCGTCACCACCATGACCGCCCACAGGCCGTACAACAGGGCCACGCCACGGTTCCAGGCGATGAGAAAGAAAACAACGAGAAATACGCCAAAGACGATGCCGATGCTGAGGCGCTTTTCCAGCGCGGTCAGCTCGATGGCCTGGGAAAACGGCAGGCGCTCGCCGCCGGCGACCGGACCCGACATGGCGTCAGACCGGTACGGCGACGCGACTGCTCACGTCGAGGATGGCACGCTCGCCCGTCCCCTCCCCCTGCCCGCCATCGCGCATGATGACGCGATGCGCCAGCACATGAGGCGCCAGGTACTTCACCATTTGCGGCGTAACGAATTCTACGCCCTTGATGAAGGCCAGTGCCTGCGCTGCACGAGTGAGGGCCAATACCCCTCGCGGACTGATGCCGGCGGCGAGTTCCGGATGCTTGCGGCTTTCCTGCGCAAGGCGGATCGCATACTCCGCGACATTGTCGGCGACGGTGACGGCGCGCACCTGACGTTGCGCTTCCCGCACCTGGTCCACCGAGAGCACTGGCTGCAGGCGCTCCAGCGGATGCCCCTCCTGCTGCGAGCGCAGCATCTTCAGTTCGGCGGCCGTATCGGGATACCCCATGCGAATGCGCATGAGGAAGCGGTCGAGCTGGGCTTCCGGCAGCGGATAGGTGCCATGCAGCTCCAGCGGATTCTGGGTGGCCACGACCATGAAAACGTCGGGCAGAATATGGGTCTTTCCGTCCACCGTCACCTGGTGCTCGGCCATGCCTTCGAGCAAGCTGCTCTGCGCGCGCGGGGGCGCCCGGTTGATTTCATCGGCCAGCAGGATGTTGGTGAACACCGGCCCCGGCGAGAACTCGAACTGCCCTGTTTTCTGATTGAAAATCGATATGCCGGTGACATCGCCCGGCATCAGGTCCGGCGTGCACTGCAAGCGCCGGAAGTCACCGCTGACGGATTGAGCCAACGCGCGGGCCAGCACGGTCTTGCCCAGACCGGGCATGTCCTCGATGAGCAGATGCCCTTCCGCCAATAGCGCAATGAGCGCCAGCGTCACGGCATCGCTTTTTCCGAACACAACCTGACTGATGTTCTGGTGCAGGGCCACCAGGGCCTTCCTGTGATCCATCCGTTACCCTTGCGCGCCGCGGAACGGCACTACTGTGATTTCTTCTGCTTGTCGGCGAGTTCGTTGAGCTGCTGGTAGAACTGAAGCATGGCCTCACGCTGCTTCGGGTCCTTGATCTGCTCCAGCGACTTGGCCTGGGCCTGGGCCCGCTCTTCGGTGGTCATGCGTGATGCCGCCAGGGCCTGCTGCTGCACCGCATGCACGCCATGCACGAGGCGGTAGCCGACCACTACACACACCAGCATTCCGATGATCGCCCACCAGCGCTGTTCACGATTGAATTGC
>DASSUO010000138.1:0-3160 GCA_035706925.1 Moraxellaceae bacterium | reverse complement strand
GCCACTGCCTACTTCCAGCTCGGCCAGGGCGAGGATCCTCCCTTTACCTTCCGTGTAATGGTGGTGCGCGCCTTCTGGCCCGGCGCGACAGCCATGCAGATGGCGCAGCAAGTCTCTGACCCGCTGGAAAAGACGCTTCAGGAAACGCCTTATGTTGACCGCATCCGCAGTTACTCAAAGCCCGGCGAAACCACCTTCCTTCTGGAGCTCAAGGACTACACCCCTCCTGCCGACGTGCCCAACATCTGGTACACGGTGCGCAAGAAGGTGGGCGACATGCGCAACCGTCTGCCTCCGGGAGTACAAGGTCCGGTCTTCAATGATGAGTTCGGCGATGTTTATGGCGTGATCTATGCGCTCTCGGGCGACGGATTCTCGCGCGCCGAACTGCGCGACCAGGCCGACTTCATCCGGCAGCAATTGCTGCAAGTGCCGAATGTCGCAAAGGTCGAGCTGATTGGCGTGCAGGACGAGAAAGTCTATGTGGAAATCTCGCAGCTCAAATTGGCCCGTCTTGGCATCGACTTCGCGCAGGTAATCCGTGCGCTCAACGACCAGAATGCCGTGGCCTACGCCGGTCGTGCGCAAGCCGGAGCCGATACGCTGCAAGTTCGCGTGGGCGGTCAGTTCGAGAATCTCGATACATTGCGCGCGCTGCCACTGCGGTTCAATGACCGGACCTTTCGCCTCGGTGATCTCGGCACCGTTTCGCGTGGCTACCAGGACCCGCCCTCGCCCAAGGCCCGGTTCAACGGCCACGACGTCATTGCCCTCGCCATTTCCATGGCAAAAGGCGGCGACATCATCAAGCTCGGCAAGGACCTGAAGGCGGCAACCACCGATCTGCGGACGCGCCTGCCTGCCGGCATCGAACTGGAACAGATGCAGGACCAACCGGCCGCCGTGGCGCAATCGGTACACGAGTTCCTGCATGTGCTGGCCGAGGCGCTGATCATCGTGCTGGGCGTGTCCTTTCTCAGCCTGGGCCTTCACCGCAATCCCTGGCGCATCGACACGCGGCCGGGACTCGTGGTGGCGCTGTCGATTCCCACCGTGCTCGCCGCCACCTTCCTCGTCATGCACTGGGCCCATATCGACCTGCACAAGATTTCGCTGGGCTCGCTGATCATTGCCCTCGGGCTCCTGGTCGACGATGCCATCATCATCATCGAGATGACGGTGCGGAAAATGGAGGAAGGCCTGGACCGGCTGCGCGCGAGCACCTATGCGTTTACCGCCACCTCCATGCCGATGCTGACCGGAACGCTCATCACGGCTGCCGGCTTCCTGCCCATCGGGCTTGCCAACTCGGCGACCGGTGAATACACCTTCGCCATTTTTGCCGTGACAACGGCCGCCCTGCTGATCTCCTGGTTCGTCTCGATCTACTTTGTTCCCTTTCTGGGTTTTCGCCTGCTGCGCGACCACCCCGGACACGATGAAGTGTTCGACACGCCCTTTTATCGCCGTGTTCGCGCCGTTGTGGACCGCTGTGTGGAACGCCGCTGGCTCACGATCGGTGCCACGCTGGGGGCGCTCGTCCTCGGCATCGTCGGCATGCAGGTGGTGGAGAAGCAGTTCTTCCCCGATTCGAGTCGCCCGGAAATCATCGTCGATCTCTGGCTGCCGGAAGGCTCCTCGTTTGCTGCCAGCGAGGAGCTCGCCAAACGGGTGGAGACCCGGCTCGGCAAACTGCAAGGCGTTTCTACCGTGTCGACCTTCATCGGCTCGGGCGTCCCGCATTTTTACCTGCCCATGGAGCAGATCTTTCCGCAGGACAATGTGAGCCAGCTCATTGTGTTGCCCGCCTCGCACGACGACCGTGAGCGTATCCGTCGCGAATTGCCGCGCTTGCTGACGCAGGAGTTCCCCGAGGCCCGCACCCGTGTGCAACTGCTACCGAACGGACCCCCGGTGACGTATCCGGTAATGTTCCGCGTCATGGGGCCAGACCCCGCTGCCGTCCGCACGCTGGCCGAGCGGGTCAAGGCGGAGTTGCGCAAAGACCCGGACATGCGCGGCATCAACGACAACTGGAACGAAGAGATCAAGGTACTTCGCCTGGATATCGACCAGGCACGTGCACGCGCGCTCGGCGTCTCCACCGAGGCGCTGGCGACTGCCAGCGAAACCATCATGTCCGGCCAGCCCATCGGACAGTACCGTGAAGGCAACCGACTGATCGGCATTGTGCTGCGCCAGCCGGAGCAGGAGCGCAACTCGCTGACGGCCCTTTCCAGTGCCTACCTGCCAACCGCCAGTGGGCAATCCATTCCCTTCTCCCAGGTGGGGCAGCCGCACCTCGGCTGGGAGCCGGGTGTCATCTGGCGACAGAATGGCAATTTCGCGATTACCGTGCAGGGGGATGTGCGAGAGGGCATCCAGGGGACCACAGTCGCGCTGCGCATCAACAGCAAACTCGATGACATACGCAACGCGCTTCCTCCGGGCTATCGCATCGAAATTGCCGGCACGGTCGCGGAATCGAGCAAAGGGACCAGCTCCATTTCCGCCAATGTGCCCTTCATGCTGTTCATCATCTTCACGCTGCTCATGTTGCAGCTGCGCAGCTTCTCTCGCAGCGTGCTGGTCTTCCTCACCGGGCCGCTCGGCATTGTCGGCGCGTCCATGACCCTGCTGCTGACGGGCAAGCCGATGGGATTTGTGGCGATGCTGGGGGTGATTGCGCTGAACGGAATGATCATCCGCAACTCAGTGATCCTGGTGGACCAGATCGAACAGGATATTGCGGCCGGAGTGGATCGCTGGCAGGCCATCGTGGATGCGGCGGTTCGACGATTCCGTCCCATCATGCTGACGGCAGCGGCGGCGGTGCTGGCGATGATTCCGCTGCTGCACAGCGTGTTCTGGGGGCCGATGGCGACGGCGATCATGGGCGGGCTGGTGGTGGCGACGGCGTTGACGTTGCTGAGTTTGCCGGCGATGTATGCGGGGGTGTTCGGGGTGAAGAAGGGCTCCGCCTGAACGGAGGAGCTTTTACGCCCTCCTGCGCAGTAGGGGGGCTGCCCGAAGGGCTGGGGGGTTGCGGGCAGCGGCTATACACGTCCTCTGCAACAAGCGCCGGGTTCAGCGTACCGGTGTTACCCCCCACCTCGCTCCCCTCACTGCATTGGCTCTTTGATATTTCCCAACTGCTGAA